>NZ_CP023696.1:2609000-2911750 GCF_008704425.1 Streptomyces fradiae ATCC 10745 = DSM 40063 | reverse complement strand
CGCGGCGGCCGTACCCTACGGAGTGCTTTCGCGCGGAACGGCAGCAGGGCGGCTCCGCGCGTGCCACTCTGGGCCTCAGGCCGGGACCTGGATCCGTCCGTCCTGGGGAGGGGAGCCGTGCGATGCGCCGCCGCCACCGTCCAACTGGCCCGCCGACCGCACCCCGCCGCGCCCGCGCGCACGGCCGGGGCCCCGGCACCGCGCTCGGCGAGGGGCCCCGTACCCCGCATGTGAAAGGTCCCGGCGCCTTACGGCACCGGGACCCGTCCTCCCCGTGTACGACCCGGAGCCCCGAGCTCTCAGGGTCGCTCCCGTCGGACCCCTTTTCCCCGAGTGGTCCGCCTCCCGTTGAAGATCTCCCCCCGTCGGGGCACGTCAACCCCGGAACGGGGTCACTCGAAAGAGCGGTGTTGCCGCGCCCGGACCGGTGTTCGAATGCAAGTTCGATACTCTGGCGTGGGAGTTCCGACGTGGGTCCCGACGTGGTTCCGACGTGACTGAAGGGGGTGCCAGGGCACATGGTGCGACGCACCGATCTGACCGGGGCCGACGGCGTACGCCTCGCCGCCTGGGAGTTCGCCGAGCCGGCCAAGGGGCCGGGCGACGACGGCACCGAGACCGGGGGCGGCGTCCTGCTGCTGCACGGGCTGATGGGCCGGGCGTCGCACTGGGCGGAGACGTCCCGCTGGCTGTCGCAGCGCTACCGGGCGGTCGCGCTGGACCAGCGGGGGCACGGGCAGAGCGACAAGCCGGCCGCGGGCCCCTACACGCGCGAGGCGTACGTGGCGGACGCGGTCGCCGCGATCGAGCAGCTCGGCCTCGCCCCGGTCACGCTGATCGGCCACTCCATGGGCGCGCTGACGGCCTGGCAGGTGGCGGCGGAGCGCCCCGACCTGGTGCGCGCGCTGGTCATCGCCGACATGCGGGCGTCCGCGCTCGGGGCGGCGTCGCAGCGCGAGTGGGAGCAGTGGTTCCGGGACTGGCCGGTGCCCTTCGGGACGCTCGCGGACGTCCGCAGGTGGTTCGGGGAGGACGACCCCTGGGTCGAGCGGCCCAACGCGGCGCGGGGCGCGTTCTTCGCGGAGGTGATGCGCGAGGCGGCCGACGGGTGGCGCCCGGTGTTCGCCCCGCAGCAGATGCTGGCCGCGCGCTCGACCTGGGTGCACGACGCGCACTGGGACACCCTGGCCCAGGTGCGGTGCCCGACGCTGGTGGTGCGCGGCCTCGACGGCGAGCTGGGCCGGGCGGAGGCGCAGGAGATGGTCCGGGTGCTGCCCGAGGGGCGGTACGCGGAAGTGCCGGACGCGGGCCACTACCTCCACTACGACCAGCCGGAGGCCTGGCGGGAGGCCCTGTGGCCCTTCCTCGCCGACACGGCCCCGTAGCGACCGCGCCGACCGCACGCCGCCCGCCACGGCCTCGTGGCGCTCACGCCGCCCACCCCGTCCGCCCCGTCCGACCCGTCCACCCCGTCCGCCCCGTCCGGTGACCGCCCCGGCCGCGCCCCCGTCGCCTCGGCCTCGTGATGTCCGCGCCCACCGCGCCGCCTCGTGGCGTCCGCCCCGCCCGCCACCACACCGGAGCGACCGCCCCGACTCGTGGCGCCCGCGTGGCGTCCGCTCCGGACGCGTCGGCGCCGCCTCGCCCCCCCGTTCCCCCCCCGTCCCCTCCCGTCCCCGTACGGCAACGGGCCGGCCGGCCGGGGTTGCCCGGTCGGCCGGCCCGTCGGGGCGGGGCGGCTACGCCTTGCTGACGGCCGCCAGGATCTCCGGCAGGCGCCGGTGCGTACGGCCCGCCGCGAGGTGCAGGCCGCCCCACACCAGCAGCGCCCCCCACACCGCGCCCAGCGGCAGCAGCAGCCACGGCGAGGCGGACCCCGTCCGCACCCACCACGCCGCGAGCGCCACCGGCACGCACAGGGCCGTCGCGAGCAGCATCCCGCCCATCATCGACGCCCACGCCAGACCGCCCTGGCCCGGCGCCGCGTTCTTGTACGCGCTGTCCTGCGGGATCGAGTACGGGAAGTACGCCGACGCCCACGCGCCCACGCCCAGCATCGCCCCCAGCAGCCCGTACGACACGCCCAGTCCCTCCGGCAGGGCCGCCCAGTCGCCGAGCACCGCCACCGTCACCACCACGACCAGCGTCGCGTACGGCAGGGTCACCAGCAGCAGGGCCAGTGCCCGCGCCCGCAGCTCCAGGTACGCGTCCCGCTTCGACGACACGGTCATGGCGACGATCCAGAACGCCGACGTGTCCTGGCCGAACTGGTTGTACATCAGCGTCCCCAGCAGGCCCGCCGCGAAGCACGCCCAGTACACCGAGCCCGTGCCCTGCGCCGCGTTGAACACCGGCACGATCAGGCCGAGCGCCAGCGCCGTCACCCAGCCCGACTTGGCCTTCGGGTCCCGCCACGCGTACCGCAGCGCCCGCTCCACCACCGCGCCCGTACGGCCCTCCGGCAGCAGGGCCGTCCAGCCGCCGCCCGCACCCGGGCGCTTGCGGTCCGCGTCCGGCCCGGCCGCCGCGACCGTCGACCCGTCCGGCGCCGTCATCAGCTTCGTCAGGCTCCGCTGCCACCAGTACAGCAGCCCCGCCAGCGCCGCCACCGACAGCAGCAGCTGCGCCGCCGCCGTGCCGTGCGCGCCCCGGCTCGCCGCGTCCACCGCGCCGACCGCCGACGCGGGCGGCACCCACCGGACCAGGTCGGCCGCGGGCTCCAGCCGCGCCAGCCCGCCCGCCTGGCCGAGGCGCTGCGCCCCGAAGTTGACCACCTGGATGCCGATCGCCACCACCAGGCCGCTCAGCAGCGCCAGGTCGCGGCCCTTGCGGGAGGTCAGCAGCCGGATGTTCGCCGCCGCGACCGCCCGCGCCAGCGCCAGGCACACCAGCAGCACCAGCGGTACCGCGACCACCGCCACGGCCACCGCGAACGCCCCGTGCGCCACGGAGATACCCGCGCCCACCGCCAGGCACAGCGTGAACAGCGGGCCGGTGCCCACCAGCGACGCCACCAGCAGCGCCCACACCAGCGGCCCCGGCCTGAGCGGCAGCATCACCAGCCGGGACGGGTCCAGGGTCTCGTCACCGCTCGGGAAGAACAGCGGCATGACCGCCCAGCCGAGCGCCGTCACCCCGGTCAGCAGCACCGCCAGCGTGGCCGCCTGCGCATGGCCCCGCAGCAGCACCAGGCCGAGGAGCTGACCGGCGGCGAACAGCAGGGTGAGGACGATCGAGACGACGAAGACCGCCGTACGGCCCGACGACTGGCGCAGTCCGTTGCGCAGCAGCGACAGCTTCAGCCGTACGAAGACGGAGGTCAGCGTCCCGGCCGAGGCGCCCGGCGGCCGGGCGGCGGCCCCGCGCCCCGCGCCCGCGCCCCCCGGCCCGGCCACCGGCCCGGCCACCGCGCCCGCGCCCGCGGTCGTACCCGTACCCGAGGCGCCGTTCGCGTGCGTCACCGCGCACCGCCCAGCCAGTCCAGGGACTCGCCCGTGTCGCGGCCCGAGGCGCCGACCAGCTCCAGGAACGCCTGCTGGAGCGTGGCCGCCCCGCCCCGCACCTCGGCCAGCGGGCCGTGCGCGCGGATGCGGCCCGCGGCCATCACCGCGACCCAGTCGCACAGCGACTCCACCAGCTCCATGACGTGGCTGGAGAAGACGACCGTCGCGCCGGACGCCGTGTACCGCTCCAGGACGCCCCGGATCGTCTGCGCCGACACCGGGTCCACGCCCTCGAACGGCTCGTCCAGGAAGAGGACCTCCGGGTTGTGCAGCAGCGCCGCCGCGAGGCCGATCTTCTTGCGCATGCCGGTCGAGTAGTCGATGACCAGCTTGTGCTGCGAGCCCGCCAGGTCCAGCACGTCCAGCAGCTGCGTGGCGCGCTTGTCGACCTCGGCGCCCGGCAGACCGCGCAGCCGGCCGGTGTACGCGAGGAGTTCGCGCCCCGACAGCCGCTCGAACAGCCGCAGCCCCTCGGGCAGCACGCCGATGCGGGCCTTGACCGCCGCCGGGTCGCGCCACACGTCGTGCCCGGCGACCTCGACGCGCCCCTGGTCGGGGCGGAGCAGCCCGGTCACCATCGACAGCGTCGTGGTCTTGCCCGCGCCGTTCGGGCCGACGAGGCCGACGAACCGGCCCGCGGGGAGGACGAGGTCCACCCCGGCGACCGCCGTCTGCTCGCCGAAGCGCTTCCACAGCCCTTCCACGCGTACGGCGGGCGGGGCCGCGTCCGGCACCCCGCCCGCCTCGTCGCCCCGCTGGCCCTGCTCCGGCATGGTCACTGCCGCCTCCCGCCGTCCCCGTCGATCGTCTGTACGGGGCCAGCCTACGAAGCCGCAGGCAGAAGCGCGGTTTCCGATTCCGGCAGCGAGCGCGGGCCGCCCGTTGCCGAGTGCGGGCGCCGCCGGCGGGTTCCCGGCCTCGGCGGGGCGTCCGGCCGGCCCACGGCGGGGCGTACGGGCGGGCCGTACGGCGGGGCGTACGGGCGGGGCGTACGGCCGGGCCGTACGGCGGGGCGTACGGCGGGGTGCGCGGCCGGGCCGTACGGCGGGGTGTTCGCGCGCTCGGTGGGCGAGGGTCCCGCCGTACGGGAGGGCGCCCCAGCGGCCGGGCGCCCTCACCGAACCGGCCTGCCCGGGCCCCGGTGGTCCCCGGGCGGCCTCAACGGGCCTCCGCGGAGGGCGCCTTCACCGCCCGGCGCTCATCGGGCCCGGGCCGCCGCCGCGTCGCGGCCGCAGGCGTACGCCAGAGGGCTGATCAGCTCCTCCGCGTCCGGCAGCCAGCGGTTGGCGTGCGTCGGGCGGCGCACCCACTGCACCGCGCCCTGCCCGCCGACCCGCGTCGGCGGCGCCACCACGTACCCGCCCTCGCCCTTCGCCACCAGGTCCAGGCCGGCCGGGGACCAGCCGAGCCCCCGGATCAGGTCGGCGGTCTTCGCGGCGGCGCCCGGCAGCACGAAGAACGCCATCCGCCGGGCCGGCCCGCAGGCCACCGGGCCGAGCGCCACGTCCATCCGCTCCATCCTCGCCAGCGCCAGGAAGCCCGTCGACTCCGGCACGTCCAGCACGTCGAACGTCCGGCCCGTCGGCAGCAGGACCGACGCCCGAGGGTGCCTGCCCCACAGGCGGCGCGCCGCGACCGGGCTGCCGGTGGCCTGCGCCGCCCAGTCCTCGCGGAACGGGTGCGCGCCCGGCGCCGCGCACGCCGCGTCCCCGCACGAGCAGCGTTCCAGCCCGTCGCCGGTCTCCAGCCAGGTGCCCGGGAACACGTCCCAGTGCCGCTCCTCCGCGTACCGTACGGCGCTGTCCACCAGCGGCTCGCCGCGCTGCTGGGGGATGTGCGCGGCCTCCGTCACTCCCTTGGTCTCTTCCACGGTCAGCACAACTGTCCACCCCACGGGGGGTTACGGGGCGCAGAAGTGAACGCGGCGGTGCATCGGCTCGGCACGCGGGGCGCATGGGTGCATGTGCGGGGGCGCGCACGGGCGGTGGGAGCGGCGGAGGGGTAGGCAGGGGCGGGGACGTGGCCCCGGGGCCGTCGGGGGACGGCCGCCGCGGTACGTCCCGGGCATGCGCCGCACCAGGCGGTCCTTTCCGATGTTTTGGTATGACAGCGCCAGATTCCGCACGGTTTCCGCATTCTCCGGACATCAGCCGGGCAGTGATCGGGGCGACTGATCGCCACCGGCACCTCAGGGGGTAGTCATGGCAGCGAGGCCGCTCGTCGCCCGCCAGCCGAACGAACGGCTGCAGGCACTCATCCAGGAGGCAGGTTGCTCCAACGCCGGGCTCGCCCGCCGCGTCAACATGGTCGGCTCGGAGCGCGGGCTCGACCTGCGGTACGACAAGACGTCGGTGGCCCGCTGGCTGCGCGGGCAGCAGCCGCGCGGCCGGGCGCCCGGCATCATCGCCGAGGCGCTGGGCCGCAAGCTGGGCCGCACGGTGACGATCGACGAGATCGGCATGGCCAGCGGCAGGAACCTGGCCGGCGGCGTGGGACTGCAGTTCGCGCCGACCGTGACGGGAGCGGTCGAGCAGGTCTGCGAGCTGTGGCGCAGTGACGTGGGGCGGCGGGACTTCCTGTCCGGCTCCGCCGTCGCCGCCTCCGCGCTGGTCGAGCCCAGCCGCGACTGGCTGATCACCGGCCCCGACCCGCAGGTGGCCCGCACCGCGGGCGCCCGCGTCGGCCTGGCGGACGTGCGCGCCGTACGGGCGATGACGGAGGGGCTGGTCGAGCTGGACCACCGGTTCGGCAGCGGGCACGTGCGACCCGTGGTCGTCCACTACCTCAACAGCGTCGTCTCCGGGATGCTCTCCGGCTCCTACCGGGACGCGGTGGGCCGCGAGCTGTTCGCGGCGGTGGCGCGGCTGACGGAGCTGGCCGGATACATGGCGGTCGACACCGGTCAGCCGGGGCTGGCGCAGCGGTACTACATCCAGGCGCTGCGGCTCGCGCAGGCGGCGGGCGACCGGGCGTACGGCGGGTACGTGCTGGCCGCGTCGATGAGCCACCTGGCGGCGCAGCTGGGCAACCCGCGTGAGATCGCCCAGCTGGCGCGGGCCGCGCAGGAGGGGGCGCGCGGGCACGTCACCCCGCGCGCGGAGGCGATGTTCCTGGCGGCCGAGGCGCGGGGGCACGCCCTGCTGGGCGACGCGCGGACCTGCCAGGAGGTGGCGGGCCGGGCGGTGGAGGCGCTGGACCGGGCCGACCCGGAGAAGGGCGACGACCCCGCGTGGATCGCCCACTTCGACCACGCGTACCTGGCCGACGAACTGGCCCACTGCCACCGCGACCTGGGCCAGGCCGAGGCTGCGGCGCGCTCGGCGGGCGAGGCGCTGGAGGGCCACCCGCCGGCCCGTGCGCGGCGGCGCGCGATCGGCCTGGCACTGCTGGCGGCGGCGCAGGTGCAGCAGCGGGAGGTGGAGCAGGCCTGCCACACGGGTGCCCGCGCGGCCGAACTGCTGGGCACGCTGCGGTCGTCGCGCGGTGCCGAGTACCTGGACGACCTCCAGGCGCGGCTGGAGCCGTACCGGGACGAGCCGGCGGTCCGGGAGTTCACGGCCCGGCTGGAGCCGCAGGCGGCGTGAGGCCGAGCCGTGGGAGGCGCGCGGCCTCCTGGCGGCCGGGGCGGGGCGGGGCCGGGCGGGGGCCGGGATCGGGCGGCGGAGGCCGAGGGGGAGGCGTGCGGGCGGTGGGGGTGCGACGGTCGCCGCGGACCTGTGCGCGGGGTAACGCCCGTACCCGTGTGCGCTGTCAGGGACACAACCGGTAGCGTGAGCCGACGCTTCCGTAGGTTCACACGTAGGAGTCCCGGTGACGCAGAGCGGACACGGCCAGGAGGGCCAGTCGTGGGGTCAGGCCCCTGGCCAACCCTGGGGGCCGCCGCCCCCGCAGGCCGTCCCGGGTGAGGACCCCGCCACGCAGTACCTGCGGCCCGTCCCGCCCGCGTCGGCGCCGCTGCCGCCGGAGCGGGGGCAGGCCCCGGCGGAGACCGCGGCGGAGTCGACCGCGTTCCTGGGCACCGGTCTCGGTGGGCAGCCGGGACCGGCGCCCCAGCAGCCCCCGTACCAGCCGCAGCCCCCGCAGTACCAGTCCCCGCAGTACCAGCAGCCGCCGCAGCCCCAGCCCCAGCAGCCGTCACCCGGCTACGGCTACCCGCAGCACGCGGCCCCGGCCGGCTACGGCTACCCGCAGCCCGGCGACGCGCAGCCCGGCTACGGCTATCCGCAGCAGCCCGGTTACGGCTACCCGCAGGCGGGCCCCCCGCAGCAGCCGCCCCAGGCGAGCCCCCAGCCGTACCCCCCGCAGCCGCAGCCGCAGGGATACCCCCGGCCTCAGGACCAGTCCCAGGGACATCCCCAGCAGCCGCCGCAGGCGTACGACCAGCAGCCGCAGCCCCAGGGGTATCCACAGGCCCAGGGATACCCCCAGCCCCAGCAGCCCCAGCACCAGCCCCAGTCCCAGCCCCACCGGCCACCGCAGCCGGACCCGGACTCGGAGGCCACGCAGTTCATTCCGCCCGTGCCCAGCGACAGCGGCCCCCCGGCGGAGTTCGACAACCTGTTCAGGAACGACGCCCCGGGCGCCACGCAGCAGATGCCGCGCATCGACGCGTCCGCCCCGCACCCGCCCGGCCGGCCCCAGCCGCCGCACCAGGCCCACCAGCCGCCCCCGCCCTACGGCCGCCAGACGCCCCCGGCCCACGGAGCCCACGGAGCCCACGGAGCCCAGGCACCGCACGGGGCCCACGGGGCGCCCCCGCCGCACGGGGCTCACGGCGCTCACGGATACGGCGAGTACGACGACTACGACGAGCCCGAAAGGCGCCGCTCGAAGGTGCCGCTCGTGGCCGCCGTCGTGGTCGGGTGCGCCGTCGTGGGCCTCGGCGCGGGCGCGCTGCTGAGCGGCGGCGACGAGAAGCCGGCCGTGGACAAGGCGGGTGCCGCCTCGCCCGTCGCCCCGGCGCCCGGCCCGTCCGCCCCCGCCTCGTCCGAGCCCGCCCCGGACCCGGTGAAGGACCAGGCGGTGGAGCTGGACAAGCTGCTCGCGGACAGCAACGACAGCCGTGACGTGGTGATCCGCTCCGTCGAGAACATCAAGAAGTGCGAGCAGCTCGACAAGGCCGCCTCCGACCTGCGGGAGGCCGCGGGCCAGCGCCGGGAGCTGGTGAACCGGCTGCGCGGCATCAAGATCGACAAGCTGCCCGACCACACGGAGCTGTCGGCCTCCCTCACCAAGGCGTGGCAGGCGTCCGCCAAGGCCGACGACCACTACGCGGCCTGGGCGGACCAGGTGAAGAAGCCGAAGAACTGCAAGGACGGCAAGGCCCGCAACACCGGCAGCACCGCGCAGGCCGCCGTCGCCAGCGGCGAGGCGACCGGCGCCAAGCGCGAGGCGGCCCGCCTCTGGAACGGCATCGCCGAGACGTACGGCCTGACCAAGCGGCAGCCCACCCAGCTCTAGCGACGGCCGCCGCCCCGCTCCCGGAGGGCCGGGCGCGGGGCGGTGCGGGCCGGACGGGTCGCCGCCCGGCTCGTCACGAGGCGCGGGCGTCCAGCAGGGTCGGGCCCACGTCCACGAAGTCGGCCCGCTGGGCGACCATGCGTCCCTTGCGCACCACCTGGAACGTGACCTGGTGGTTGACGAGCCGCGGGAAGCCCGGGATGCCCAGCATGTCCTCGTACCGCCAGCGCAGGGTCGGGGTGAGGCCCCCCGTGTCCACCCGCACACCGCGGTCCAGGGTGAGGGCGATCCTGCCCGGGGTGACCTTCCCGTCGCCGATCTCCTCCACCACCCGCTTGAGGACGGTGTAGGCGATCCACGTGGTCTGCACGCCCGCGTCGGCGGGGTCGATCCGGTTGTCGCCGAAGGCGTGCTCGCGGATCACCCGCCGCATCGGCTCCCAGCGGGTGTCGGCCGGCTCCGGGTACCAGCCGGTGATGTAGGCGCCCTCGAACGGTCCGGACGCCCCGCCCGTACGGTCCACCAGCAGCTGGTCGACGCTGCCGAGGACCGACGAGACGCGCACGTCCCTGCCGTCCGGGGAGAGCCTGCGGAAGGAGTCGAAGAAGTGCGCGGTCCGCTCGCCGAGCGCGGCGGTCACGCAGCCGCGCTCCTCGCCGGCCCGCGAGCGGGAGCGGGAGGCCACGGCCGTGTACTCGCCGGCGTCCTCGGCGGCCGGGATGTCGAACGCCTCGCGCTGCTTGCCGCGGGCCAGCCCGGAGTTGAGCAGCCGGTGCAGGTGGTCGCCCGCGATGGTGTCGGGGCGGACCAGGGAGACCCGCTCGCAGGAGGCGGCGAGCTGCATGCCGTTGCCCGCGAGGAGGGCGACCTGGCCGCCGTTGACGGGGTAGGAGAGGTAGCTGGTGAACTCCTCGTCGGACAGGCCGTAGCCGCCGATGTACGGGATGTTCGCGGCCTCCAGGGGGGCCATGAAGGCGCGGCCGTGCTGGCTGTAGGAGCCGACGACGGCCGCCACGCCCTCCTTGACGGCCTTGCGGGCGCAGGTCGCGGCGCCCGTCGCGGTGTTGCCCTCGTTGCACGTGATCACGCGCAGCTCGCGCCCGGCCAGGCCGCCCTGGCTGTTGACCCAGCGCGCGTACGCCTGGGCCATGGCGGGCATTCCGGGCATGTTGGTCGCTTTGGTTTCCTGAGGGGCCCAGGTCATCACCGTGACGGGGTCCCTGGAGCCCCCCGTGGCTCCAGGGAGGGCACCGCACCCGGTGAGGAGGGACGCCGCGACGAGAGCCGCGGCGGCCCTGGACGTGAGGGAGGTGGCAAAGCGTCGCCTGCCGTTACCGGTCATGGGTCTGCACCATTCCGGCTCACGGGTAACGCTGATGTGAGGGTGGTTCAACGCTCGGTGGCGGCGAGGTGAATTGCGGGCACCACCGGGCGCGTCCGGTGGAGCGCGTACGGTGGAGGGCGTACGAACCCGGTGCCGCGCCGCCCGCCGGCCCGGGTGCCCCGCAGCACGTCCGGGCCCGGTCCGCCATGACCGGGACCACAAGGTGAACGCAGATGAACTCTTCCCGTCGCGGCCGTCACTCCTCCACCATGGGCGGCATGCCCCTCAACGACATGCCCTGGTGGCGCTGGCGCGCCAACGTGCGCTCCGCGCTGCACATGCTCTCCGACGTCCGCTTCCACCAGGAGTGCTGGCTGGCCGGGGCCGACGGGTACGGGGACGTCACGGACGCCGTGTACCGGCTGGTCGAGGACACCTGGCTGGACAACTGGTCGGCGGAGAAGTACGTCGGCACCATATTCCGCGACGCGACCGAGGCCCAGCTCGTGGACCTCGCCGTGCTGCGGGTCCTGCGGATCATGCACCAGGTCGGCCCGGACGCCCCCGTCTCCGCGTACCTGGAGCACCCCGGCTGGCCGGAGGCCGTGCACGCGGCCCGCGACGCCCACGTGCGGCTCTCCGCCGCCG
The DNA here is from genome assembly GCF_008704425.1 of Streptomyces fradiae ATCC 10745 = DSM 40063. NCBI lineage: Bacteria > Bacillati > Actinomycetota > Actinomycetes > Kitasatosporales > Streptomycetaceae > Streptomyces > Streptomyces fradiae. Next base: position 2,900,815 of record NZ_CP023696.1, on the reverse strand, counting down.
ACGGCGAGGACCCGGACGTCCCGCCGCGCCCCCTGCACGCGCTGCGCGCGCTGACCGGCGCGGTGTAGCGGCGGGCGGGGACGGGGGCCTACGAGGGCGGTACGGGGAGGGTGCGGGGCGGTCCGGCTGGCGGACGGGCCGGTGCCGGGGCCGCCCCCGTGTGGCATCCTGCCGGGATGACCGACCAGTACGTCCTGACGCTCTCCTGTCCCGACAAGCAGGGCATCGTGCACGCCGTGTCGAGCTACCTGTTCATCACCGGGTGCAACATCGAGGACAGTCAGCAGTTCGGGGACCGCGACTCGGGTCTGTTCTTCATGCGGGTGCACTTCTCCGCCGAGACGCCCGTGACCGTCGAGAAGCTGCGGGCCAGCTTCGCCGCCGTCGGCGACTCCTTCGCCATGGAGTGGCAGATCCACCGCGCCGACGAGCGCATGCGGGTCGTGCTGATGGTGTCGAAGTTCGGCCACTGCCTCAACGACCTGCTGTTCCGCGCCCGGATCGGCGCGCTGCCGGTGGACATCGTGGCCGTGGTGTCCAACCACACCGACTTCGCCGAGCTGGTGGCGTCGTACGACATCCCCTTCCATCACATCCCCGTCACCAGGGACACCAAGGCCGAGTCCGAGGCGCGGCTGCTGGAGCTGGTGCGCGGCGAGAACGTCGAGCTGGTCGTCCTCGCCCGGTACATGCAGGTCCTCTCGGACGACCTGTGCAAGGCGCTGAGCGGCCGGATCATCAACATCCACCACTCGTTCCTGCCGAGCTTCAAGGGCGCCAAGCCCTACCACCAGGCGCACACGCGCGGCGTGAAGCTGATCGGCGCCACGGCGCACTACGTGACCGCCGACCTCGACGAGGGCCCGATCATCGAGCAGGAGGTCGAGCGGGTCGGCCACGAGGTGACGCCGGAGCAGCTCGTCGCCGTCGGCCGGGACGTGGAGTGCCAGGCGCTCGCGCGGGCCGTCAAGTGGCACGCGGAGCACCGCATCCTGCTGAACGGCACCCGCACGGTCGTCTTCGCCTGACGGCACGGCCGCCCGGGGCCGGGGCGGCACGGTCGTACCGGCCCGGCCCGGCCCGGAGGTGCGGCACGGTCGTACCGGCCCGGCCCGCCCCGGCGGTGCGGTGCGGTGCGGTGCGACGGCGCCCGCACCGCGCGCCGCCCCCTCGGCGCCGGGGCGGCTACAGGTGGCTGAGGGACGCCGCCGTGTGGAGGACGTCCCGGATCGCCTCGCGGTCGCCCTCCTGCCCGGCCGCGGCCTCCTCCGGCGTCAGGTGCCCGGCGACCAGCCGGCAGAACTCCACGCCGTCCAGCGCCACGAGGGCCACCTGCCGTTCCGGACCGGCCAGCGCGGCCGGGGAGTCCAGCGCCACGTACCAGTGGCCGCCGCCCGCGCCCTCCACCTCCAGCCGCAGCGACCGGCCCGGCGCGCCCGCCCGTACGAGGGTGCGCGCGGGCCCGGCGAGACCGGAGCGGCGCCGCTCGGCCAGCGCGGCCGGGAGCAGCCGCACCGCCAGGTCGATCATCTCGTGCAGATGGGGCCCGGCCGGCGGGTCGTACGGGTAGGCCACCGCGGACGCGATGTCGTCCGCGTGCAGCCAGCACTCGAACGCCCGCTCCAGCAGGGCGTCCCGCAGCGGCAGCGTGTACGTCCCGTACGGCACCGGCAGCTCCGTCACCCCGCGCCCGGCGAGCGACACCGTCCGCACCAGCGTGTGCGCCTGGTGCCGCCACGGGTCGCGCAGGCACCGCTCGTCGCCGCTCTCCTCCAGCGCCCGCCAGAACGCCTCCGTCCGCTCGGCCGGCCCCGGACCCGGACTCCCCTCCCCGTAGGGGTCGTTCCCGTAGGGCTCCGCCCCGTAGGGGTCGTCCTCGCCGGGGTCCTTCCCGTACGGGTGCCGCGCGTAAGGCCCCGCCCCGTACGGCCCCGCTCCGTACGGGTGCCGCGCGAGCGCGCCCACCGCGTGGGGGCCCTCCCCGTACGGGACCACCGGGTCGTCGAGGCCCACGGCCGCGGCCACCAGGCCGTCCACCGCCAGCAGATGGCCGATCACCCCGGAGACGTCCGTCGACCGGCTCGCCGGACGCCCGTCGGCGAACCACCGCAGCCGCACCGGCGCGTGCCACTCCGCGCGGCCGATGTCCTGGAGCAGCGCGTCCAGCCGCGCGGTCTCCGCGTCGTACGGACCGGCCCACGCCGGGACGGGGATGCGCGCCGGGCGGCGGCCCAGGCAGTTGTCCAGGACCCGGGAGCGCAGCAGCGGGTCCAGGTCGAGGTCCCGCTCGTGGTGGAGCAGCCCCACCGCGTCGCGCAGCCGCAGCGCCTCCTCCGCACACGGCGCGCACTCCGTCAGGTGGTCCTCGACGGCCGCCGTCTCCTCGGCGGAGCAGGCGGACAGCGCCCACGCCCCGAGCAGGGAGCGCAGCAGCGCGTGCGCCTCCTCGGTGGTCTCCGGCCGCCCCTGAGGGCCGTCGCCGTGCTGGACGCCGGTCACAGCGGGTTCCCTCCGGAGCCGGGCGGGGACCCGTCCAGCGGCCCGGTGTGCGCGGTGGACAGCAGTTGCAGTCCGAGCCGCAGCCGGCGCCGCGCCTCCGCCTCGGTCACGCCCAGGTGCGCGGCGGTCTGCCGGTAGTCCCGCCGCTGGAAGTACGCCGACTCCAGCGCCCTGCGCAGCGGCGCCGGCATCGCGGTGACGATGTAGTCGGCGCGGGCCGCCACGGCGGCGCGCCGCACCCGCTGCTCCAGTTCCTCCGCCGAGCCCGAGCCGCCCTCCTCCAGGGCCCGCGCGCCGTTCTGCCGCAGCCGGTGCACCGACTGCCGCCGGGCCAGCCGGGCGATCCACGCCCGCAACGAGCCGTCCTCGCGCGGGTCGTAGGCGTCCGGGTTCTCCCAGGCGTACCCGAACACCTCCCGCGTGACCAGGTCGGCGGCCCGCTCGTCCTCCAGTACGCGCAGGGCGGTGCCGTGCACGAGGGAGGCGAAGCGGTCGTACAGCTCCCCCAGCGCGGCCGCCTCGCCCCGCGCCAGCCGCTGCTGCATCCTGCGATCCCAGCGCTGCGGTGTCTCCATGGGCATCCTTCGAATGTAGTGCGCGGCCCCCGCGGCGCACCGTCCTTCGGGCAACTGCCGGAATCTCGGACGCCGTGGTGGTAAGGAAGCCGCCAACCTCGGCCGTGTGTGTTTCGGGCGTGGCGAACGGGGCAGGCGGGACGGGAAGTACATCCTCCGGATGGTCCGTACCCGGAGCCCGGCGGCGGGCGAGGAGAGGTCGCAGCGGCGTGATGCTGAGCGTGGAGCGAGCCGAGCAGGGCGCCTGGACCGTGCTGCGCATCTCCGGGGAGCTGGACCTGGTGTCGTCGCCGGAGGTGCGGCGCCGGGTGCACGAGGCGGTGGCGGACGGCCGCCACGAGGTGGTGCTCGACCTGTCCGGGGTGCTGTTCTGCGACTCCAGCGGCGTGGGCGTCCTCATCGCGGCGCGCCGGCTGCTGCACTCGTGCCGCGGGCGGCTGCGGCTGATCCTCCCGGCGCGCGGCGCGGTCGAGGGCTCCCACGTCAACCGGGTGCTGGCCGCGCTGGGGGTGCGGCGGCTGTTCGAGGTGTACCCGGACGTGCCGTCGGCGACCGGGGCGGAGCCGGCGCCCGCCGGTGCGGCGCCCAGCGCGGGGACGGCTTCCGCCTGAGCCGGCTCCTGTGCGCCCGGACGGGCCGCCTGTCACGTTCGGTGAGCGGCGCGGGGTGTACGGAGTGCGGTGCCGCGGGTAGACCACTCGCTGGGCCGGTGGCGGCGTCTCGCGCGCGGAACGGTCCCTTCCGGCGTGTCCGGGTGCTGGTGGGGCGGCTGTTGCGGTTGCGTGCTCGCGTTCGACTGGGCGGAAAGTGCGTCGCACAGTATGCACCAGCCGTACTCCTTCGCGCGGGAATATGCCCGAAGCGCTTGTTCCGGTGACGCTACGTCAACCATGCTGAGCGCCCAAGGTTCGCTGTGAGGCGCGAGGCGATGTGTCCGCCGGTTCGGATGGTGTGAGCGGTGCAGGTGCTTCAGGTTCAGTTGGAGATCGGCCCGGACCCCGCGGAGGTGGGGAGGGCCCGTAGATGGGCGCGGTCGCGGCTGGCCGGCTCGGGGATGGCGGTGGACGAGTCGCTGACCGACACGCTCGTGCTGCTCATCTCGGAGCTGGTGACCAACGCGGTCGTGCACACGGGCTGCCCGGCCGAGCTGCGGTTGCTGTTCGGGCCGGGCGGCAGGGGTGCCGGGATCGTCCGGGTCGAGGTCGCGGACAGCAGCGCGTGCCCGCCGCAGCAGCGCCGGGCGGACGGCGCCGACACCCACGGCCGGGGGCTCGAGCTGATCGACGGCCTCGCCGACCGGTGGGGCTGGACGCCGGAGGGCCGCGGCAAGCGCATCTGGTGCGAGGTGGACCGGACGGCCGCGCTGGGCGCTCCCGGCGGGGTGCGCGAGCCGTGCCCGTACGAGGCGCCCCGCACGATGACCAACTCCGCGTGACGGCCCGTCCCCCGCGGAGCGGTTGACGGCCGGCGCCCGGCTGATCACCCTGGGAGCAGCGGTCCGCCGCGAGGGGACGACGAGGGCATGACGTACCTCGGCGATAGCGGATCGCGGGTCCGGCGCCGGCCACCGCGCCGGACGGGCGGGCGGGACGCGGTCGCCGGCCCTGGACGCCGACTCCGTCTGACGACTCTGCATGCCGACCCCGGTGCGGCGCCGCCTTGCCGCCGGGAGGATGATCCCCGCAGGAGGGGATTCAGGTGGACGACGACGACGACGCGCGGCGGCGGCAACGGCCCCATGGCCCGGCGGCGGTGGGGCAGCGGCCGGGGCCCCCGCGCCCGCCCGCACCCGCTTCCGACGGCCCCCCGCCTCCACCCCGGTCCCCATCCACCGCCCCTTCTTCCGCGTCGCCCCCTTCTTCCTGGCCTCCGCCTCCGCCTCCCCCGAAGGGGACCCTCACCGAGAGGTACGGGAGCGCAAGCCTGGTCTCGATGGGCGCGCTGGCGGTCGAGGCGGCGGTCCTGTGCACGGCGTACCTCATCCACGCCTCGACCCGCGAGACGTCGGTCCTGCCCGGCAATCACGGTCTGGCTCCGGCGGCGCTGGTCGTCTTCGGGCTTCCGGCCCTGCTCCTCGCCTACCTGGTCACGGTCGGGCTCGTCCTACCGCTCACCGTGCTGGCCGCGTGGACGGGCAGGCGCGTACGGGGCCGTGACGCGTGGTGGTGGCTGCCGGTCGTGGCCGCCGCCGCGTCCGGGCTGCTGGTCATGGCCGTCGCGCTGCCCCTGGGAGCGTGGCGCGGAGGGCTGGCGCTCTGGCCGTACCTGACGGTTCTCCTGACCGTGCCGGGGCTCGCCGTGCGGCGCGTCCTGCGCCGTGCGGGGGACGGCCCCGGAACGGGGCGGGTCATCAGGCTGACGCTGCTGTACGGGGCGGGCGCCGTCGCCGTGACCGCGGTGCTCGGCCTCGTCGGCAGCGCGGTGGGCCTGGTCGAACCGTACGAGCGCCCCCGGCTGCTGGGGGGCGCCGCCGTCGGCGTCTGGTCCGACGGGAAGGGCGGGACCCTGCGCCTCGCGGCGGACGGCACGGCGGAGGCGGCGGGCGTCGACGTGGACGACTTCTCCGACGAGGCGCGGGAGTGCACGGGCAGGGGGACCTGGCGTGCGGTCGGCGCCTACGCGGTGGACGTGTGGGTGGAGGGCTGCGCGAACCTGTACTGGGAGTCCCTCGGCACGCGGGAGCACCCGCAGCTGTTCGCCTACGTCGGCGACCCCGACTCGGGCGTCCTGTACCGGCTGAGGCGCACGGGCTGACGCGTACCGGTTGACGCGTACCGGTTGACGCGTACCGGTGCGCGGCGTCCGGGCGGCCGGGGCGTGTCGGTGTGCGGCGCCCGTGCGGTCGGGGCTCAGGCCGCGGCGGCCGGCGGCTCAGGCGGGGGTGGCCGGGCGGCACAGCGCGTGGGCGCCGAGGGCGACCGCGCCCTGGCCCCGCTCCCGTACCACCAGGGGGTCGACGGCCAGTTCCGCCAGCTCGCCGCCCAGTTCCTGGGCGATGCGCCGCACCCGCAGGACGGCCTCCACCAGCGCGTCCGCGTCCAGCGGCGGCCCGCCGCCCGTGCCGTCCAGCAGCCGCCGCAGGCGCAGCTCGTCCAGCATCGAGCGGGCCTCCCGCTCGCCGAACGGCGGCACCCGCACGGCCGTGTCCGCCACCACCTCCGCGAGGGCCCCGCCCGTCCCGAGCGTCACGGTCGGCCCGAACAGCGGATCGTGCCCGACGCGGATCGACAGCTCGGCGCCGCGCTCCACCATCTGGCAGACCAGCACGCCGTCCAGGTCGACCCGGTCGTACCGGGCGATCTCGGCGAGGTCCCGGTAGGTGTCGCGGACCTGGCTCGCCGAGGTCACGCCCACCCGGACCAGGCCCAGTTCGGCGCGGCGCGACAGCTGCGGGGCCGAAGCCTTCAGCACGACCGGGTACCCGATCTGCGCGGCGGCGCGGACGGCCGCCGCCGCGCTCGTCACGAGCTGCTCGCGCGGTACGCGGACGCCGTACGCCCGCAGTAGCTGCTTCGCCGCGTGCTCGCTCAGCCGGTGGCCGGGCCGCAGCAGGGGCCGCGCCTTGCGGGCCGACGGGGACGGGGCCTCCGGCGCCTCCTCGTACGGGGAGCGGTGCGCGGCGGCGCGGCGGTGGTGGGCGGTGTACGCGGCGAGGGCGGCCACGCAGTTGGCGGTGGTGCGGAAGACGACCAGGCGGGACGAGCCGAGGAGCGTCTTCCGGTACGCGGGCTCCGTGCCGTCCGGGGAGCCCCAGACGACGCACACCGGCTTGTCGGTGGTCTCCGCCGCGTCCGCCAGGGCCCGCGCGAGGAGGTCGGTGTGCGGCGGGTGCGCGGCGGGGACGGGGCAGACGACCAGCCCGGTGTCCGGGTCCGCGAGCAGCGCTTCGAGGGGGGCGCCCGGCCGGGCCTCGGCGGGCAGCCCGGCCGCGCGGGCGAGGGCGGCGAACGGGGCGGCGGCGCTGGAGCCGTCGTCGTACACCGCGATGCCCTCCGCGCGGGGCGGGCGGGCGCGGGCCAGGAGGACTGCCGTGTCGCGGAGTTGGTCGGGCGACCCGACCGGGACGACGCCGTGCTGGCGGAGCGCGGCCTGGAGGACCGGGGCGGTGGCCGGGTCGGCGGGGGCGGGGAGGGCGACCACGGGGACGCCGTGCAGGGCGGCGTGGTCGGCGGCGCGCAGCAGGGCGGGCGCGTCCCGCAGGGCGTCCAGGTGGAGGGCGACGGCGCCGACGCCGGGCTGCTCGGCGCAGTACGCGAGGAGGTCGGCGGCCGTCAGGTCGGCCTCGCCGCCGGTGACGGCCCAGTGGGAGACGCGGACGCCCAGCTCCTGGAGGGCGTACAGGTGCCGGCCCGCCGGGCCGGAGGGGACGACGACGGCGAGGCCGGGGCCCGCCGGGTCGTCCCGCAGCGGCTGGAACTGGGCCGCGTCGGTGGGCCCGAGGACCCGCGTCGCGCCGCCGCGCAGCCGGTCGGTGGACGCGGAGGGGCCGAGGGCGACGGCCAGCGGGACCTTCGCGTCGGCCAGTTGCCGCAGCACCGGCAGCGGGTCGCCGCCCAGCACCACCGCGAGGTCCACGTCCTCCGGCAGCGCCGCGACGGACCCGGCGGGCAGCACCCCGGCCGCCGCCTCGCCGCGCACCGCGTACACCCGCGCGCCCCGGCCGAGCGCCCACGCCACGACGGCGTCCCGCCCGTCACCGGAGCCGAGGAGCGCCACGGCACGGGGCCGGAACAGCGCCTCCAGTCCCGGTACCGCCCCGGCACCGGCCCCGGTGGCCGCCCCTCCGGCCCCCGCACCGGCTCCGGGCCCGGCCGTGGCCGCTCCGGCTCCCGTTCCGGTCACCGTCCCTCCGGCCCCCGGCCCGGTCACCGTCCCGGCTTCTGTTCCGGCTTCCGCGTCGAAGCCGCCCCGAGCAGACCCAGCAACCACTCCGCCGCCTCCCGCCGTCCCGTCGCACAGCCGACCCAGCATGACGCCCGGTCAGGTTACTCACGAGTTGCCTCATGCGGAACAGTCCGTACGAGACCGGTGCCGGGCCCCCGAGCGGCCAACGGCGCCGCCCCGTGGCCGGGTTGCGTGCCGACGGCATACAACCCACGCGGGAGGCCGTGGGTCGTCGTAGGGGTGTTGTCGTCCTGATCAGAGAGGTCCCTGCCCATGAAGCAGTCCCTTCCCGCGCGGGTGCTCGCGCGCGGTCTGTGCGTCGCCGTCGTCGCCTCGGTGGCCGGCGCGGCGCCCGCCTTCGGCGAGGAGCCGCAGAGCGACCAGCTGTGGATCAGCGCCCCGTACGAGGCGAAGCTGTCCGTCGGCACCGGCGGCGCGGCCGGGCCGGAGCGGGAGTTCGAGGTCGGTCTGTCGCACGACAACGGGAACTTCACCGTGACGGACGGCCGGATCACCGTCGACGTGTCCGGGCTCGCCGGGGTCGCCGAGGTGACCTGGCCCGGCAACTGCGCGCCCAGCGGCCCGACCGCCGTGTGCACGGTGCCCGAGGTGCCGCTCTCCGGTGACGGCCGCGATCGCGTGCGCCTCGTGGTGCGGGCCGCCGCCGGTGCCGAGGCGGGGGCGACCGGCCGGATCGCGTACACCGGGCGGGCCGCCACGAACCAGCCGGGCGTCGGCGAACTCGTCGCGTACGAGGCGGAGACGCCCGTCACCCTCGGCTCCGGCCCCGACCTGGCCGTGCGCGGCACCGTGCCGTCCGGCGAGATCCAGCCGGGCGGCACCGTCTCCGTGCCGTTCGGCGTCGTCAACCGGGGCGGCGAGGCGGCGCGCGGCGTGCGCGTCACCCTGTACGTCACGCGCGGCCTCGACGTCGGCGCCGTCGACCCGCACTGCACGACCACGCCGCTGGAGCAGACGGGCGGGTACGTGCCGATGAGCCGGGTCGACTGCGCCTTCGACGACGTCGTCGAGCCGGGCGGCACCTTCACGCTGCCGCGCACGCTGACGGCGACCGCCGCCCCGTACGCCTTCCACGAGCGCCTGGACCTGACCGTCGAGCCGGGCGGCGACGTCCCGGACCTGGAGCCCTCCGACAACGGCCTGTCCGGGGCCGTCCGGGTCGCCAACACGAGCGACTTCGCCGTGCGGGGCGGCGAACTGACGGCCGCCGCCGGGGAGAGCGTGCGAGCCGACCTGACCTTCCGGAACAAGGGCCCGGCGTGGGTCGCGAACCTGCGCTCCGGGGAGGCGGTCGGCTCCGTCGACTTCGTCGTCCCGCGGGGCGCCACCGTGACGAAGGCGCCCGGGAACTGCTTCGGCCGCACGCTGGACGGCGACTGGTACGAGGGCCCGTCGGGCGCCCCCCGCTACCAGTGCGAACTGCCGATGTGGGTCGGCGAGAAGCAGACCGTGACGTTCCCCTTCACCCTGCGCGTCGACACCGTCGTGCCCGGCGCCACCGGCACGCTGACGCTGCGCGGCGGATGGGGCGAGGCCAGGCCCGTCGACCCGAAGCCGAAGAACGACACCGCCGAGCTGGTCCTCAACGCGGCAGGCTGACCGGCGGAAGCGCCTTCGGGGACAGGAACCGCGGGGGCTCGCCGGGGTGTGAGGCGGCCGGGGCGGCCGGGGTGGCGGATACGGCCGTTCCGGCCGCCTCGGCCGCCTCGGTGGTCCCACTCGCCTCGGTGGCCTTGGTCGCCTCGCTCGCCTTGGTCGCCGCGGTCGTCTCCGGCGTCCCCTGCGTCTGAGCCGTGTCCGGAGTCTCCGGCGTCTCGGCGGTCCGGGCCGGTGCCGGGGGCGCGGTGGTGGGGCCCGGTGTCCTGCGGGTCTTCGCCGCTCCGCGGCGCCTCGCCGCGCCGGGTGCCTCGTCCGGGCCGTGGCCGCCGTGCACCCCGTACGGGGCCGGCGGCTGGCCGCCCGCCGCTATCGCGCGGGCCACGCGCCGCGCCTCCACCGCCAGTTCCCGCAGCAGCCCGCTCGGCGGCTGGTGGAAGCCCACGAAGTACAGGCCGGGCGCCCCCGCCGCCGTACGGGCCCCGCGCACCCGCGGACGGCCGCGCCGGTCCAGTACGCCCAGGTGGCCCACCAGGCCCTCCAGCCCGGCCCGGTAGCCGGTCGCCGCTATGACCGCGTCCGGCCGGACCACGGAGCCGTCCGCCAGCGCGACCTCCCCGCCCTCCAGGAGCTCCGCCACCGCCGCCACCGGCTCCACCCGCCCGCGCCGCACCGCGTCGACCAGGCCCGTGTCGTGGACCGGCACCGCGCCGTCCCGCCGCAGCCGCGCGTACGGGCCGGTGCCCGGCCGGGGCAGGCCGTACGCCGACAGATCCGGTACCGTCGCCCGCCGCACCGCCAGCAGCAGCCGGTCGGCGGGCCACACCGGCAGCCGCCGCACCAGCACCCCGGTGGCCTGCGCGGGCCACCCGGCCACCGAGCGGCGCACCACGTGCGGGGCGGTCCTGACGGCCAGCCGCACCCGCGCGGCGCCGCCCTCCACCAGGTCCACGGCGATCTCCGCCCCGGTGTTCCCGGCGCCCACCACCAGCACGTCCCGGCCCTCGTACGGGGCCGCCGACCGGTACGCGGCGGCGTGCGTCAGGTCGCCGGACCACGTCTCGCGGCCCGGCCAGTCCGGCAGGACCGGCCGGTGCGCGGCGCCCGTCGCGACGACCACCGCGCGGCTGGTCAGCCGCCGCCCGCCGGACGCGTGCAGCACCCAGCCGTCCTCCTCCCGCTCCGCCCGCTCCACGCGCAGCACCTCGACCCCGGTGACGACCTCCAGGCCATGCGCCCCGGCGTACGTCTCCAGGTAGCGGACCATGTCGTCGCGCGACACCCACCGCCCGAACGACCGGGGCATCCGCAGCCCCGGCAGCCCGGACATGCGGCGCGTCGTGTGCAGCCTCAGCCGGTCGTGGTGGCGCCGCCAGGACGCGGCGACGGCGGGCGCCTTCTCCAGCACGACCGCGCGCACCCCGCGCCCGCGCAGCGCCGCCGCCGCGGCGAGCCCGCCGGGTCCGCCGCCGACGACGTAGACGGGAGGACCGAGCACGGGCCGCGGGGGAGTGGCGGGCGGGTTGCTTGCTGGGGCCATGGACGCCGAGCGTAACGGCCGCCCGCCTTGTTGGGTCCCGGTCAAGGCGGAAATCGGTTGCGAAAGGGTCACGAACGGGGCGTGACGGCCGCCCCGGGGGCTCACGGCCAGAGCAGGCCCCGCGACCACGCGCCCTCCGGGGCCGGCCGGTGGTAGCGCAGGCGGACGTGGCGCCGCCGGGTGTCCCCCTGGAAGAACTCCGCCTCCAGCGGCACGAGCCGGTACACCGTCCAGGTCGGCGCGTGGGCGGCCGGGTCGGCCGCCGCCCGCTCCCAGGCCGCCTCGTTCGCCTCCGCCAGTTCCTCCGGGGACGCCAGCGGTGCGCTCTGCCGGCCGGTCAGCGCCGCCGCGAGGGCGCCCGTCGACCGCGCGTGGAGGTCGGCGTACGCCTCCTGGGCCGTACCCGTCGTGACGGCGCCGCGCAGCCGGACCTGCCGGGCCCGCAGCGGCCAGTAGAAGTGGAGCGCCGCGTACGGGTGGGCGGCGAGCTGGCCGCCCTTGGCGCTGGTCGCGTGCGAGGCGAACCGCCAGCCGTCCGCGTCGGCCCCGTGCAGGACGACCGTCCGCACGTCGGGGCGGCCGTCGGCGCCGACGGTGGCCAGCTGCGTGGTGTGCGGCTCCGGCTGGCCGGCCTCCGCCGCGTCCACGAACCAGGCGCGGAAGAGGTCCAGCGGGTCCTCCGGGGCCGTCCGCGGGTCGAAGCGGGGCGGCTCGGCCTCCCACACGCGCATCCGGTGCAGCGCCGACTCGAAGGCGTCGGGAGTGACGGGGGCGGCGGGGGCACCGGGGGCCGTGTGCGGGCCGGGAGCGGCGGGGGTGCCGGGGGTGCCGGGTGAGGCGGGGGCGGTGTGCGGGCCGGGGGCGGCGGACCCGGGTTCCGGGGAGGAGTGCGTCATGCGGTCATCATCCGCCCGCCCGGACGCGGCGGGAGCGGTGCCGCTGCCGCCGCGTGCCCGGACGGGGAGGCGCGGGGAGGCGCGGGGCGTGCCGCCGGCGGCGTGACAGGACGTGCCGTTGCCGGGCGGCGCCGCGGCGGCGGGGGAGGGCGGGAACCGCTGCTACTTCGGGGGCCTCTTGCCCGTGATGCCGAGGTGGACCAGGAGCGCGAGGTTCGGCCGCAGCTCGGCCTGCTTCACGCCCCACGTCTGGAAGCCCTTCTGGTGCGAGGCGACCGAGGCCAGCATCGTCACCAGCGCGCCGGCCATCGCGGCGGGGTTCACGTCCTTGTCGACCCGGCCCTTGGCCTGGAGTTCCTTCACCGCTTCCGTGAGCGAGCCGGTGATCGCGCCGAGGACCTTCATACGGATCTTGTAGAACCGTTTGTCGCCCTCGGCGGCTCCCAGGTCGACCACGCGGAGGATCGCGTCATGGCGCCGCCAGAAGTCGAGGAAGCCTTCCACGAGGTCCTCGGACGTCTGCTTCGCCGCCTTGCCGACCCATGACCGGCCCGACACCAATTCGGTCAATCCTGCGCCATCCTTGGCCATTTCCTCGGCGATCTCGAGGACGGCGCCCTCCACGTCCGGGAAATACTGATAGAAGGTCGCAGGTGAAGTGCCCGCCTTCCGGGCCACGTCGATGACTTTGACGTCCCGGTACGGCGAGGAGCTGAGCATCTCGCTGAGGCAGTCGAGCAGCTTCTGCCGCGTCGCCTGGCCGCGCCGACCGGCCACGCGGCCGTCGACGGTGCGTACTTGTCCTGTCATGCCGTCAGCTTACCGAGGGGTGTTCCAGGCGCTATTCGGCCGACTGCAAATGGGTGCGAGGCCGTGCGGGAGCTGCCCCGCGCGCGTTTTCCCGCAGGTGCGTGAGGGCCCGCGGGAAGCCGCGCCGGAAGGGCGTGCGGGAAGAGGCCCGAGGGGCCCGGAGACCGCCGCGCGGATTCACCGGGGAACGTGAAGGTGACCGTCCGTGTTCGAGCGTCGGTCAAAACGGATTCCCATCTCCCCTCTTCTCGGCATTTGTCCACCGCGGTGCCGCCGGGATGGCGCCGGGATGATTATCAACAGGCTGTGGAAAACCCCGGTGGACAACGCGGGGACAACGCGGTGGACATCCGCCCGAGAACCCGCCGGCCACCAGCCGTCAACCCACCCGGCACCTCCCGGCCGGAATTTCCGTACGCCGCACGAACGGCCCGCACCCCGGCCGGCCCTTCTCCCCCTGCGGCCCTCCCGCACCCGCATTAGCGTGAGCCGTACGGGACACACGGTCCGCGCAGGCCCGTGCACAGGGAAGGGACCACGCCCATGGCCGCGACCACGGAACGCCCGCCCGGAGGCGCCCCGGACGACAGGCCCGAGGGCACGCCCTGCTGGGCCGACGTGCTGCTCCCCGACCTGGAGGCCGGCAAGCGCTTCTACGGCGGCCTGTTCGGCTGGACCTTCGCCGACGACGGCGAGACGTACGGCCCGTACGCCACCGCGCTCAGCGACGGGCGGCGCGTCGCCGGGCTCGCCCCCAAGCGGGACGGCCGCATGCCCACCGCCTGGGGCGTGTACCTGGCCACCGCCGACGCCGTCGCGCTCGCCGCCCGCGTCCGCGAGGCCGGCGGGCAGATCATCACCGGGCCCATGCGCGTCGGCGCCGCCGGGATCACCGCGCTCGCCGCCGACCCCGGCGGGGCCGTCTTCGGGCTCTGGCAGGCCGAGCGGCACCGGGGGTTCGAGAAGGAGGGCCTGCCCGGTTCGTACTGCTGGACCGAGGTGTACACACGGGCCCGCGACAAGGACGCCGTCGACGCCTTCTACACGGCCGTCTTCGGCTACCGCACCCGCGACCTGGACGACCCGTCCGCCGAGTTCCGCGTGTGGTCGCCGGCGGGGAGCGGCGAGCCGACGGACGCCGACGCGATCGGCGGGCGCAGCGTGATCGGTTCCTCCTTCCCCGCCGAGATGCCCGCCCACTTCCTGGTCTACTTCGCCGTCGCCGACTGCGACGAGACCGTCTCCACCGCCCTGCGCCTGGGCGGACGCGTCACCGAGGACCCGTTCGACACCCCGTACGGGCGGATCGCGCTGCTCACCGACGACCAGGGCGCCGCCTTCGCGGTACTCGCCGAGCCCAAGGCCGCCTGACCGCGCGCCCAGCGCCCGCCGCCCACGGGGCCGTCCTCACGGGGCCGCCGGTGTGCGCCGCCGGTCCTCGGCCGGGCCGCTGCGTCCGCCGCCATGCGCCCGCCGGGCCGCCGCGGGCGCCGGGCGCCCCCGCCCCCTCCACCGGGCCGTACCGCCCGCAGGCCGACATGCCCCCGCTATGGCCGGAAAACGCCCGTCCGCGTCCACCCGCCGCCGCACCCGTCCCTCACACGGGTGTCCCCTTGGGGGTGAGACACCCCGATCCGCCCCCGGGTTCGCCACCGCCGCCCCGGACAGGAAGAATCAGGGTGCACAGGGTCGTACCCCCATGGCCCTGACGGGGAGGTGGCAGGCAAGTGGAGCAGCTGACGCAGCACGACCCGAGACGGATCGGCCCGTTCGAGGTGCTGGGCCGGCTCGGCGCCGGCGGCATGGGCCTGGTCTATCTCGCGCGGTCGGCGTCGGGCCGCCGTGTGGCGATCAAGACCGTGCGGACCGAGCTCGCCGAGGACCAGCTGTTCCGCGTCCGGTTCACGCGCGAGGTCGAGGCCGCCCGCGCCGTGTCCGGTTTCTACACGGCCGCCGTCGTCGACGCCGACCCGCGCGCCGCCGTGCCGTGGCTCGCCACCGCGTACGTCCCCGCGCCGTCCCTCGAGGAGATAGTGAACGAGTGCGGGCCGCTGCCCGCGCCCGCCGTGCGCTGGCTCGCCGCCGGTGTCGCCGAGGCACTCCAGTCCATCCACGGCGCCGGGCTCGTCCACCGCGACCTCAAGCCGTCGAACGTCCTCGTCGTCGAGGACGGCCCCCGCGTCATCGACTTCGGCATCGCGTCCGGCGTCTCCAACACCCGGCTGACGATGACCAACGTCGCCGTCGGGACGCCCGCCTACATGTCGCCCGAGCAGGCCCGCGACTCGCGCAGCGTCACCGGCGCCAGCGACGTCTTCTCACTCGGCTCCACCCTCGTCTTCGCCGCCACCGGACACGCGCCCTACCACGGCGCCAACCCGGTCGAGACGGTCTTCATGCTGCTCCGCGAGGGCCCCGACCTGGAGGGGCTGCCCGAGGAGCTGCGCCCGCTGATCGAGTCCTGCATGCAGATGGACCAGACGCGCCGCCCCACCCCGGCCGACCTCCAGTCGCAGCTCGCCCCGCACCTGTTCGCGGGCGGCGACGACAGCGGCACGGCCTCCGCGTGGCTGCCCGCGCCGGCCACCGCCATGATCGAGCAGCGGCGCGGCGGCCGCCCCTCCACCCCGCCGCCCCCGGCCGCGCCCCCCGTACCGCCCGGCCCGCCCCCGGCCACCCCGTCCCCGCCCACCAGGGCCCGGCGCACGGCGGCCACGGCCCGGCCGGCCCCGCCCCCGGAGCCCCCGTGCCCGGCCAGGAGTGGGACCCGGCCCGGCGCGGCGCCGACCCCCGTACGGGACACGGCCCCGCCCGGCCCCCGGCCCACACCGCGCCCCCGGCCGGCGCCCCGCACGGCGCCGCGCCCGTCCGGCTGCCCGGCTCCAAGGTGCCCATCGGCCCCGGCCCGCGCCGTGCCGACGGCCGCTCCGCCGCCGCCCCCGACCCGGCCGGGCCCGCCACCGGATGGATCCGGCCGCCCGCCGGGCTGACCGGCCCGGACGCCCCGCCGCCCACCGGCCGCCCCGTGGCCGGCACCGGGCACGCCCCGTCCCCCGCCGCGCCCGGTCCGCACGGTGCCGCCGACGGCGGGCCGACCGTCGCCGCGCCCGCCCCCGCGCCCGGCCACTGGCGGCCCTGGCGGTTCCGCATGTCGAACGACGTGTGGGGCACCCCGGTCGTCGACGGCGACCTCCTCTACGTCACCTCCTTCGAGGTCCACGCCCTCGACGTGGGGACCGGCCGCCGCGCCTTCAAGACCCGCGACGTGGCCTGGTCCATGGCGGTCGCGGCGGGCCGCGTCCACGCCTCCGACGGGCCCACGCTGTACGCGCTCGACGCCCTCGACGCGGGCGAGCTGTGGCGGCTCCAGACCGACGCCTGGGTGTACTCCCTCAAGGCCGACCGGGGCACCGTCGTCACCGGCACGCGCGGCGGCGGCGTCCAGGCGTGGGAGGCATCCAACGGCGCCCGGCTGTGGGAGCTGACCGGCGCCCAGACCGACTTCGAGACCCCCGAGGCGGGGCCCGCCGTGCACGGCGACACCGTGTACGTGTGGCAGGACGCCCGGCTGCGCGCCCTCGACGCCCGCACCGGCACGGAGCGCTGGTCGTACCCGATCGGCGACGCGGCGTCCTGCGGCGGCGTGCCCGTGCGGCTCACCCCGGCCGAGGACGGCTACGTGTACGTGGCCGCGGGGACGCGGATCCTGTGCGTCGACGTCCTGTCCGGGCACGTGCGCTGGCACTTCGAGGCGCCGGCCGTCTTCCTGTCGCCGCCGGCCTTCGCGCCGGGGCCGTCGGTCACCGGCGGCGGGGTGTACCTCGCCGACTACCTCGGCACCGTGTACGCCCTCGACGCGGCGACCGGCAAGGACCGCTGGCGCATCGCGACGGAGGCCCGCCAGTCCATCGAGCCGGTCGTCGTCGCCCACGGCAACGTCCACGTGGGCAGCGGCAGCGCGATGTACACGCTGGACGCGGTCACGGGGACGCCGAAGTGGCGGTTCGCGGCGGGCGGCGAGATCGTCGGCGCCCCCGCCGTCGCGGAGGGCAGGCTGCACTTCGGCTCCGCCGACCACGTGCTGTACACCCTGGACGCGGCGGGCGGCCAGCTGCGGTGGAAGCTGACGACGGGCGGCGAGATCACCGGCTCGCCGGTGGTCCGCGCGGGCGTCGTGTACGCGTGCAGCAAGGACCGCTGCGTGTACGCGCTCGACGCGGCGAAGGGCACCGCCACGGGGCCCCGGCCGTCCTCGTAGGACCTGCCGCCGCCGGGGGTGCCCCCGCGGGCCGGGGGCCCGCCCTGCGGCCCTCCGGCCGGCTGCGGTCCCCCGGCCGGAGCTAGTACCGGGGGTCGTCGGGGCGGTCGCCCGGATGCGGGGGAGGCGTCCGGTACGGCCGGGTCTCCTGGTCGTGCGGGTCGCCGTACCCCTGCTGGTCGGGCGGCGGGGCCTGGTGGCCGCCTCCGCCGTACTGCTCCCCGTGGCCCTGCTGGTCGCCGTAGCCCCGCTGGTCGCCGTACGGCGGCTGGTCCCGGTAGCCCGGCCGGTCCCCGTACCCGGGCTGGTCTCCGTATCCGGGCTGGTTCCCGTATCCGGGCTGGTCTCCGTACCCGGGCTGGTTCCCGTATCCGGGCTGGTCGTGGCTCCGCTGGTCGGCGTACCCCCGCTGGTCCGGGTGGCCGCCCGGCCCGGGGCCCGCGCCCGCGTAGCCTCCGCGCCCGCCCTCCAGCGCCGGGCCGCGCCGCCGCCCCGACATCACCACCGCGGCCAGCAGCAGCAGGATCCCGCCGCCGAGCGCCAGACCGGCGCCGGAGCCGACGCCCTGCTCGTCGCCGCTCACCGTGAGGCTCCCCGCCGCCCTGCCCTGCTGCACCAGCCACAGCACGGTGAACCCCAGCACCACCAGCCCCGCCAGCGCCACCAGCGCGCGGGAGCGCATCACCAGGCCCAGCAGCGTGAGCAGGGCCGCGAAGGCCATGGGCAGGAACAGCGACCACCACAGGTCGGCGCGGCTGGAAGTGATCCCTCCGAACAGGTCGTCGATCTCGTAGTACCGCCCCAGACGGCCGTCGTACCAGGCGCGGAAGACGCTCCAGACGGCGGCGACCGCCCCCACGACGGCCAGTACGGCGCCGACGACATTGCGGATCATCTCGGCCTCCCTCGGTTACGGGTGCCGGACCGCCCTGGTCAGGGCCCGGTCCGACGGCCGGGTACCCGTACGGGGGCGGAGGAATCACGCGCGGTGGCGGGCGGGAGGGGAAGCCCGCTGCTAGGGTGACGTGCACTCGTCACAGACGAGCCTTGGATCTTTCCACTTTCAACGGGGGTTGAAACGTGAAAATGCGTCATGCTCGCGCGGTCGCCGTCTGCGCGGTCGTCCTGATCGCCCTGACCGGCGCCCGCGGCTCGAACGGCGGCAGCTGCGGCGGGTCCTCCAGCTCCGGCTCCGGCTCCGGCACGAGTGGCGGGTCCGGCGGCCACGGCGACACGGACGGCGGCGGCACCGCGGGCCACGGCGACACCGGCGGCTCCGGAAGCGGCGGTGTCACGGTGCCGGGCGGCTCCGGCTCCGGCAAGGGGGCGATGCGGGACATCCGTGTCGACCGGTGCGGTCTCGACGCGTCCGGCAAGAACCTCGTCGCCCGCCTGACGATCACCAACAACGGCCCGGTGGACTACGAGTACGACGCCACCGTCCAGTTCCGGGGCGCCGCGGGCTCCGGCACCCCGGACGCCGCCGTGTCCCTGCGCGACCTGGTCGTCCCCGCGAACGGCACGAAGACCACCGAGGCCACCACCCCGTACACGGGCACGCAGAACGGCGCCGAGTACACCCGGTGCTCCGTCACCCGGGCGGCCCGCACACTCACCTGACGCTGCCGGCCGCCGCACGGGGCCGCCGCACGGGGCCGCCGCGCCCGGCCCGTCCGGTCGCGCGCATGCAGCGGCCGCGGTGGCTCCCCCTCCGCGCCACCGCGGCCGCACCCCGTGCTGGTTGGCTTACCTGGCCGGCGGCGCCGGGGCGTGGCTGTCCATGGTGGCGATGTCGTCCAGGGCCGCCGGCGCGGGCGCGTGGCTGTCGAGCGACTCGAGCTCGGTCGCGTCGGCCTGCTGCGGGACATCCGTCCGGCCGTCGGGCACCGTGAGCGCGGAACCCTTGCCCGCCGGCGGGGCCGGTGCGTGGCTGTCCAGGGTGGTGATGTCTTCGTTCCTCAGGATGTCGCTCATGGCTCAGCTCCCCCTTGAAGGGCGTCTTGACTGGTGAACGCCCGCTCGGCGACTCCCCCGAGGGCCGCCGAACGGGCGTTCCGGTGGACGCTCACCCTAGTGGTGAGGCACCGGTGACTCGCCTGCCCCCCGACGCGACGAGTCCATGCCCTTGAGAGTGGCAGCTCCTCATAAACGTTCGATGAACGCCCCTCCCGGCGGTCAGACCGTCCGCAGCGGGGACAGCAGCCGCCGCACCTCGGCGGCCTCGGGGGCGCCGGACTCCTCGTAGATGACCAGAGCCTCCCGCCAGCACACCTGGGCCCGCCCGGTCTGGCCGAGCTCGAGCAGGGACCTGCCGAGCAGGGTTTGCGCGTGGGCCTGCATCCACTCGCCGCCGATGCAGCCCAGCGTGAGCGCCTGCTCGGCGTGCTGGGCGGCGTTCGCGGGCCGGGCGGAGGACAGGTGGACCTGCGCGATGCGGAAGTGGGTGGTGCCTTCCCAGAGGCGCTGCCTGCTCTCCTTGAAGACGGACAGCGCACGGGACAGCTCGTCCAGGGCCTCCGGCAACCGCCCTGCCTGCGTGAGCACGATGCCCAGGGCGTATCGGGCGTTGGCGAGCCGCAAGGTGAGCCCGAGCTCGTCGTATATGGCCACGCCCTGCCGGGCCAGGTCGGCGGCCTCGCCGGTACGTCCCATGGAGGCGACGACGCGGGACAGGTTGCACAGGGCGCTCGCCTCGCCGGGCCGGTTGCCGTCGGCGCGGAACGCCTCGACGGCCCGCAGGAGGTGCGCCTCGCCCTCCGCGTGGTCGCTGGTGCAGATGGCGATGATGCCCAGTTCGTTGGGGGCGTTGCCGCAGGTCCACGGGTCACCGGTGGTCTCGCCCAGTTGGGCGGCCCGCCGGGCCTCGACACCGGCCCGTTCGAAGCGGCCGGCCGTGCTGTGCACCTGGGCGAGTGTGACGCGGGCGCGGGCCTCGGCATGGATGTCGGCGGCGGCGGCCGCCGCCTCGCCGGCGGCGGTGGTGGCCGCCTCGTACGGGAGGGCGCTGGCGCCGGACTCCCGCAGGTCCTTGGAACACAGCAGCAGGTCGATGGCGCGCCGCAGTGTGGCGGGCGTGAGGGACTGCTGGACGCAGGCCAGGATGCAGCCGGCTTCCAGGTGGAGCCAGTCCTGGGCCTCGTGGCGGTCGGTGAAGGCGAGGCCGTCGTACGTCGTGGGCTCCAGGTGGTCGACCAGGCGGTCGCCGGGGCGTTCGATGGCGTACACGCGGGCCGCCGTCGCCAGGTAGAAGTCCAGGAGGCGGGAGCGGGCCGCCTCGCGTTCGGCGGGGGGCTGCTCGTCGCGCTCGGCGCACACGCGGGCGTACAGCCGGACCAGGTCGTGGAAGCGGTAGCGGCCGGGCGCGGCCGACTCCAGCAGCGACGTGTCGACCAGGCTCTCCAGCAGGTCCTCGGTCTCCTCCGGCGGCAGGTCCAGGACGGCGGCCGCCGCCGCGAGGGACATGTCGGGCCCGTCCGCGAGGCCCAGCAGGCGGAACGCGCGGGCCTGCGCGGGTTCGAGCTGCCCGTAGCCCAGCTCGAACGTGGCCTTCACCGCGAGGTCGCCCGCCTGGAGCTCGTCCAGACGCCGCCGCTCGTCGGCGAGCTTCGCCGCCAGCACGGACACCGTCCAGGTGCGCCGCGCCGCCAGGCGGGACGCGGCGATGCGGATGGCCAGCGGCAGGAAGCCGCACGCCGCGACCACGTCGAGGGCCGCCTCCCGCTCGGCCCGCACCCGCTCGGCGCCCACGATGCGGGTGAAGAGCTGGAGCGCCTCGTCCGGGGACATCACGTCCAGGTCGACCAGGTGCGCCCCCGCCAGGTCCAGCATGCGGATGCGGCTGGTGACGAGCGCCGCGCAGCCCTCCGTACCGGGCAGCAGCGGACGCACCTGGGCGGCGTCGCGGGCGTTGTCCAGCAGGACGAGGACCCGCCGCCCGGCGAGCGTCGACCGGTAGAGGGCGGCCCGCTCGTCGAGGGTCTCCGGGATCTGGGAGTCCGGCGTGCCCAGGGCGCGTAGGAAGGAGCCGAGGACGGTCTCCGGCTCGGCGGCCCGCGCGCCGGCGCCCATCAGGTCGACGTAGAGCTGCCCGTCCGGGAAGTGCGGCCGTGCCTGGTGCGCCACGTGCACGGCGAGGGTCGTCTTGCCGACGCCGCCGATGCCGGCGAGCGCCGACACGGCCATGACGGAGCCCTCCGCCGTGGAGAGGAGGTCGCTCAGCTCCTGTACGCAGGCGCTCCGGCCGGTGAAGTCCGGCACCGTGGCGGGCAGTTGCGCGGGGCGGGCGACGGGCGCCTCGGCGGGGGCGGGGCGCTCCACGGGCTGGGCCAGGTCGCTGTCGGCGCGGAGGATGCGCTGCTGGAGCCGGGCGAGTTCGGGGCGGGGGTCGACGCCCAGCTCGTCGGCGAGGAGGCGGCGCGTGTCGGCGTACACGGCCAGGGCCTCCGCCTGGCGGCCGCTGCGGTAGAGGGCGAGCATGAGCAGCTCGCGCAGCCTCTCGCGCAGCGGGTGCGCGGCGGTCAGCGCGGTCAGCTCGGACACGGCCTCCGCGTGGTGGCCGCACTCCAGGTCCAGGTCGAGGCGGGCCTCGACGAGCTGGAGCCGCCACTCCTCCAGGCGGGCGCGCTGCGTTTCGGCGTACGGGCCGGGCACGGAGGCGAGGGGTTCGCCGTCCCACAGCCCGAGCGCCTTGCCGATGAGGGTGACGGCCTGGGCGCGGTCGCCGGAGGCGCGGGCCTTCTCCGCCTCGGCGGCCAGCTCCTGCGCCACGTGCAGGTCGAGGGCGTCCGGGGCGCAGCGGATCGCGTACCCGCCGGACTCGGTGACGAGGACGTCGGGCGGGAGGACCTTGCGCAGGCGGGAGGCGTACGTGCGGAGCGCGGCGAGGGCCTGCGAGGGGGGCTCGTCGCCCCAGATGCCGTCGATCAGTTCGGCGGCCGTGGCCGTGCGGCCGTCGCGCAGCAGCAGGGCGGCCAGGAGGGCCCGCTGCTGGGGGGAGCCGGACGGGAGCGGGCGGCCGTCGCACCAGGCCCGTACGGGGCCGAGCACGCCGAAGCGCAGGTCGGCGCAGCCGCCGCCGGTCTCACCGTCCGGTGCGGCGTCGCGGCCGGCTGCGGCGTGGGCGGACGGGTTGTGGCCGGTCGTGGGGTGGGCGGTCAGGCCGTGGCCGGTCGTGGCGCTCTCGTGGGCGTGGCCGGTCGTGGCGTTCTCGTGGGCGTGGCCGTCCGGGTGGGCGTCGGCGCGGGTGACCGGGATGCCGTGCGCGCTGCTCTCCGGTCGGTCCTCCGTGTGGGCCTCGGCCGTGGCGGAGGCGGCGGTTCCGGCGTCGTGCGGGCGGGTGCGGGGCGCGCTTCGGGGGGCGGGGCCGGGCGCGCCGTGCTGCCGCCCGGCGCCGTTCGAGGGCGTGCGGCTGCGGTCGGGGGCCAGACCGCTGTCCGGTGCCTGACCGCCCGGTGCCTGCGCCTGCCGTGGAACACGCTGCTCCGGCACTCGCGGCCCGTCGTCACGGCCCATAGCTCCCCCTGCCCGTACCGCCTGGTATCGCCGCCCACAGTCTGCCTTGTCGACGGCGGGCGCGTCAGTATCGGGTGATGCTCCGCACAAGGTCGTGACACTTCCGACGACCCCGGCACATCTGATGTGTCGTCATATCGGGCGCTGTAAGGGAGCGGTGAAGGGGATGTGAGGCGGGGCCGCACGCCGGTTCCCGGCCCGCCCCGCAGGGTCGGGCCCCGCCCCGTGCCGTCCCGCAGGGTCGGGCCCCGCCCCGTGCCGTCCCGCCGGGTCGGGCCCCGCCCCGTGCCGTCCCGGCGCGGGTTCAGCCGAGGCCGCCGGTCGCGCGGAGGTTCTGGCCGGTGACCCACGCCCCGTCCGGGCCCACCAGGAACGCCACCACCGCCGCGATGTCGGACGGCAGCCCGAGGCGGCCCAGCGGGGTGAGGCCGACCGCCATCTCCAGGGCGCCGGGCGGGTTGGTGCCCCGCAGCAGGTCCGTGTCGGTCGCGCCGGGCGAGACGGTGTTGACCGTGATCCCGCGCGGGCCCAGCTCCACCGCGGCGGCCGCCGTGAGCTGCTCCAGGGCGCCCTTGCTCATCATGTACGGCACGATGCCGCGCCCCGGACGGGTCGTGTTGAGGGTCGACACGTTGACGATCCGGCCGCCCTCCGGCATGAACCGGGCCGCGTACCGGACGGTCAGGAACGCCGCCCTCGCGTTGACCGCCATCGCCCGGTCGAACAGCTCCTCGCCGGTCTCGTCCAGCGGGGTCGGCGCGAAGCCGACCGCCGCGTTGTTGACCAGGATCGCGACCGGCCCGGCCGCCGACTCCTCCGACGCGGTGCGCATCAGCTCCTCCGCCGCGCCCGGTTCGGCCAGGTCCAGCCGTACGGCGCGGGCGAGCCCCCCGGCGGCCTTCGCCCCCCGCACGGCGTCCTCGGCGGCCTCCCGGTCGTGGGCGTAGTTGAAGACGACCTCCGCTCCGTCGCGGGCGAGCCGTTCCACGATCCCCCGGCCGATCCCCCGCGAACCCCCGGTGACGACGGCGGTCCTGCCCCGTAAGACGTCCATGCTGCGCTTCCCCTCGATGCTCGGCGGTGATCCGCGACGGCCCGCGACGGCCCCGGCGGCCCGCGCGGACGGTGCCCGCCCGCGGCCCCGGCGGCCCGTGCGGCCTCCCGGCCGACGGCCCCGCGGGCCGCGACGGTCCCGCGGCGTTCCGCCGTGGTCCCGCGACGGTCGGCGCGCCCGGCCGGGCGGGGGCGCCGTGCGGCGCCGGCCCGCCGCCGCGGGGCCTTCCCGCTGCCGTGCGGCGCGTTGGTGCGAGGCTCCGAATCTAGGGGCCGCGCGCCGCCCGCGGGGCCGTTTCGGCCATCCCCCGAACCGGCCCCGCGAGGCGCGCACATGCGGGGCCCAGAGGCCCGCCGTATGGTCGAAATGTCCCCGTACGTCCTCCAATCGGGGAGGCGACATGGATTCCGCGCCGACCGCGCACACCGCGCCGACCGCGCACACCACGAACACCGCGCCGACCGCGAGCGCCGCGCACACCGCGGCGACCGAACAGGCCGCCCGCACAGGACAGACCGCGACCGCCGGGCACACCGGCGCGACCGCGGGGCCCGCGACCGCCGGGCGCCCGGACGGGGCGTCCACGCGGCCCGCAACCCCCGCGCCGGACGGGGCCCCCGCCCCCACCGCGCCCGCGCCCCCCGCCCCCGACCCGCTGTTCACCGCCGTCGACGCTCCCGCGTTCACCGCCCGGCACCTCGCCCGGCTCGCGGGCGGCACCCTCGCCGCCGTGCGCGTCCCCCACTTCCTCGGCCCCGCCGAGTGCCGGGCCGTGACGG
Source organism: Streptomyces fradiae ATCC 10745 = DSM 40063 (assembly GCF_008704425.1). NCBI lineage: Bacteria > Bacillati > Actinomycetota > Actinomycetes > Kitasatosporales > Streptomycetaceae > Streptomyces > Streptomyces fradiae. The sequence goes on along the minus strand of NZ_CP023696.1, from coordinate 2,876,392 downwards.
AGGCGCTGGACCGGCTGCCGACCGCCCCGTACGACCGCGGCCGGGTGCCGACGCGGGTCCTGCGGTTCGGGCCCGCGCTGAACGACCACCGGCTGCCCGGCGGCGTCCTGGACGCGGACCGCTACTGGGCGCAGGCCGACGCCGCCCGTACCGCCTGGGACCGCGCCGCCGTGCGCCCCGACGCGGTCGCGCACGCGATGGACCGGATCGGCGAGGCGTGGGGCGCCCCCGTGGGCCCCGCCACGATCGGCGGCCGGGAGGCCTTCGGCGGTACCGTGCGGGAGATCGAGACCGGGCTGCTGATGCACGCCGACGACATCAACCGGGAGTTCCCCGACGGCCTGTTCGACCAGCACGTCATCGGCCAGCTCGCGTTCAACCTGTACGTGGACGTCCCGTCCGGCGGCGGCGCGACGTTCGTGTGGCGGCACCGCTGGGAGCCCGCCGACGAGGAGCACCGGGAGGCGTACGGCTACCGGCCGGGCGCCGTGACGGGCTGCCAGCGCGTGGAGCTGCCGCCGAGCCTCGGTGACGGCCTGCTGTTCGACCCGGCCCACTTCCACGCGGTGGAGCCCAACCGGGGCGGCGGGCGCCGGATCGCGTTCGCCTTCTTCCTGGGCATCACCACCGGCGGCCGGCTCGTCGTCTGGTCATGACGGACATGGACCACCTCACGTACGGGGACGTGACGGCGGCGGCCGGGCGCGTCGCGGGGCGCGTCCGGCCGCTCGCGGTGGCGCCGGCCGAGGACGACGGGACGTGGTTCGCGCTGGAGTTCCTCCAGCACACCGGCACGTTCAAGGCGCGCGGCGCGATCAACTTCATCCGCGCGCACCAGGAGGCCGGCACCCTCCCCGACGCGGGGGTGACCATCGCGTCGGGCGGCAACGCCGGGCTCGCCTGCGCCTGGGCGGCGCGGGACCAGGGCGTGCGGGCGACGGTGTTCCTGCCGGAGACGGCGCCCGCCGTGAAGGTCGCCCGGCTGCGCGGGTACGGGGCCGACGTGCGGCTGACCGGCGCGGAGTACGCCGAGGCCCTGGACGCCTGCCGCGCGTACGCCGCCGGGAGCGGGGCGCTCGCCTCCCACGCGTACGACCACCCGCTCATCGCGGCGGGCGCCGGGACGCTCATGGAGGAGCTGCGCGAGCGCCTGCCCGACCTGGACACGGTCGTCGTCTCCGTCGGCGGGGGCGGACTGTTCGCCGGGGTGGCCGCGTCGGCGCACGAGCACGGCGTACGCGTCGTGGCGGTCGAGCCGCAGGAGTGCCGCGCCCTGAACGCGGCGCTCGCGGCGGGCGAGGTGGTGGACGTGACGGTCGTCTCGGTGGCCGCCGACGCGCTGGGCGCCCGCCGGGTCACGCCGCTCGCGCTGTGGGCGGCGCAGCGGTACGACGTGTGCTCCGTCCTGGTGCCGGACGGGGAGATCGTGGGGGCCCGGAGGCACCTGTGGGACGAGCACCGGATCGCCGTCGAGCACGCGGCGGCCGCCGCCCTCGCGGGGCTGCGCGTCTACGGGCCCGCGGCGGGCGAGCGGGCCGCGGTCGTCCTGTGCGGGGCCAACACGGACCCGGGGGACCTGGCCCGCCCGGCCTGACGGCGCCGCCCCGCAGGCCCCCCTGAACCCGCAGGCCCCCCTGGAGGCCCGCAGGCCCCCCCCCGGAGGACCCCGCACGGGAGCCCGCCGCAGCGCAGAACCCCCAGAAGCCCCCGCCGCAGGGCCCCGCAGAGCCCGCAGAGCCCGCGCTGGGCCCCGCAGGGCCGGAGGGAGCATCCGGGAGCCCCCCCCCGGAACCCCCCCCGGACCCCCCCGGAGCCCCCCCGGAGCACCCCGGGGACGGCTGGCCGGCACCGCCCCGCGAAACCGGCGCGGGAAAATTTGAAAGGGGGCAAAATGGACATGGCTGCGATTCCCGCATACCGAGCCGTGGCCACCATGACCAAGGGAAACATGATCCAAAGATGAACAAGCCATGAATTCCTCGCCGCGAAGCCGCACGACGCCTGTCAAAGCAAGGGCAAGATCCCGGAGTTGGCACCTCCGTATGTGGAAACCGCAGCACCTAACGTCCTGCACATGACTCAGGTGGAAGCACGGCCCCAGGCCGGAGACACGGTAAGGAACGTCGACGCGACGGGCGAGACCGGTGGCGTACGCACCAAGGGCCTCGGCGGCAACTCCGTCGGGCTGATGGGCGGTGCCGTCATCGGCATCTCGACCGTCGCCCCCGTCTACTGCCTGACCTCCACCCTCGGCGCCACCGTCGGCGAGGTCGGCCTCCAGATGCCCGCGATCTTCCTCGCCGGCTTCCTGCCCATGCTCCTGGTGGCCTTCGCCTACCGCGAGCTGAACCGGGCGGTCCCGGACTGCGGCACCTCCTTCACCTGGTCGGTGAAGGCCTTCGGCCCCAGGGTCGGCTGGATGTGCGGCTGGGGCCTCCTGGTCGCCACCGTGGTCGTCCTGTCCAACCTGGCCGGCGTCGCCACCTCCTTCTTCTGGCTGACCGCGGGCGAGATCACCGGCGATCCGTCGATCGCCGCCCTCGACGGCAACAAGGCCGTCCACATCGTCACGACCCTCGCCTTCGTCGCCGCGGCGACGTTCGTCAGCTACCGCGGCATCACGGCGACGAAGTCGCTCCAGTACGCGCTCGTCGGCCTCCAGCTCCTCGTGATCACCGTCTTCGCGGCCATGGCCGTGACCAAGGCCGACGAGGTCGCCGGGTCGCTCTCCTTCTCCTGGACCTGGATGAACCCCTTCGCGGTGGAGTCCTTCGCCGCGTTCACCGCCGGGCTCTCCCTGTCGATCTTCATCTACTGGGGCTGGGACACCTGCCTCTCCGTGAACGAGGAGAGCGTGGGCAGCGCCCGCACCCCCGGCCGCGCCGCGCTGCTCGCCATCGTCGTGATCGTCTCCTCTTACCTGATGGTCGCCGTCGCCGTGCAGATGTACGCGGGGATCGGCGAGCAGGGCACCGGCCTCGGCAACCCGGACACCTCCGACAACGTCTTCGCCGCCCTGGCCTCCCCGGTCATGGGCTCCGGCCTCGGCATCCTGCTGTTCGTCGCCGTCCTCGCCTCCGCCGCCGCCAGCCTCCAGACGACCTTCATCCCGGTCGCCCGCACGGCGCTCGCGATGTCCACGTACGAGGCGTTCCCGCCGGCCTTCGCCAAGGTCCACCCGGTCCACAAGACCCCCGGCCGCGCGACCGTCGTCGCCGGTGTCGCGACCGGCGTCTTCTACTCGGTGATGACCCTGGTCAGCGAGAACGTCCTGGTCGACACGATCTACGCGCTCGGCCTGATGATCTGCTTCTACTACGCGATCACCGCCTTCGCCTGCGTCTGGTTCTTCCGCCGCGAGCTGACCCGCTCGGTGCGCGACCTGCTGGTCAAGGGCGTCCTGCCGGGCCTCGGCGGCCTGATGCTGACGGCCGTCTTCGCCCAGACCCTCAAGGACATGTGGGACCCGGCCTACGGCAGCGGCTCGTCCGTCCTCGGCGTCGGCTCCGTCTTCGTCATCGGCGTGGGCCTGCTGCTGGTGGGCGCGGTGCTCATGGCGGTCATGCACCGCCGCAGCCCGGCCTTCTTCCGCGGCGAGGTGCTGACCAAGGAGACCCCCGCCCTGGTGGTCGAGGACTGACCCGACCCCACCCCCCCACCTGAGCGGCGCGCGGCCGGAGCCCCCACGGGGCCCCGGCCGCGCGCCGTTCCCCCGAGGAGCCGGGCCCCCGCGCTCCACGACCGCCGCGTCGCCGCGCGCCCCCGACGGGCGCCCCGCCCGCCCCTCGCCCGGACGCGCGTTCTCCGTGCGGGCCGGACGGCGGTGGTGCAGGGTGGACGCATGTACGACCTCTACGCCATCGCCGAGGAACACATGATCGCCGCCCACCGCTCCGAGCACGGGCGCAGCGCCAACCTGCTGCTCCGGGAGCGCCCGCTGCGGCAGACCGTCATCGCCCTCACCTCCGGGACCAAGCTGGACGAGCACACCACGCCGCCCGCCGCGTCCCTCCAGGTGCTGCGCGGGGTCGTGAAGCTGAAGAGCGCGTCGGAGGAGGTCGAGCTGACGATGGGCGACCTCTTCCTCATCCCCCCGGAGCGCCACAGCGTGGTCGCGGTCACCGACGCCGCCTTCCTGCTGACGGCGGTCAACGACTGACTCCGCGGGCGCGGACGGCCGAGCCCGCGCCCCGTCCGGCCTCCCGCCCACCCCGCGCTCCCGTCCGTGCCCCGCCGTCCGTGCCCCTGCCGCCGTCCGCCGCTTCCCCCGCCGTCCACCGCCCCCCGCCGTCCGTCGCCTCCGGTGGGTGCCGCCCTCGGGAAAGGCTTCGACACCGGGGCGGGGCGGGCGCCGGCATGCGGGGATGACACGTACCGACCTGCCCCCGGCGCCGGACGAGCGCGCCCATCTGGTCACCTTCCTCGACTACGTCCGCGACACAGCCGTCGCCAAGTGCGACGGACTCTCCGACGAGGGCGCCCGCGAGGCGCCGCTGCCGCGCTCCCCGCTGATGACGGCCGCCGGGCTGATCGGCCATCTGCGCTGGGTGGAGCACTACTGGCTGGAGGCCGTCTTCCTCGGGGGCGAGAACCGGGCGCCGTGGAGCGCCGAGGACCCCGACCGGGAGATGCGGATCGCGCTGGACGTGCCGCTGGAGCGCCTGATCGCCGACTACCGCGAGCAGGCGGACCGCCTCCGCCCCGTGATCGCCGGGCACGGCCTCGACACCGAGGCGAAGCGCCCCGCCCGCGGCGGCGTCCCCGTCACCCTGCGCTGGATCCTGATGCACCTCATCGAGGAGACCGCCCGCCACAACGGCCACCTCGACGCCATCCGCGAACTCGCCGACGGCACCACCGGCACCTGACACCGCACAGGCCCCTCGTACAACCGTCTCGCCTCCGCGCGGGTCCCACCATCCGACGGAACATCAGATCCGACAGGGGAGGACGCGTGCGCGAGCAGCGGAGAGGGATCGGGCGGGGAGCCGTCGCACTGGCGGCCGCCGCCGCAGTACTGGCGGGGGCGGCGGGCACGGCGGGAGCGGCGCCGGCGCCGGCCCCGGCCTCGGCCCCGGCGACGTTCGGTATCACCACGCCGGACGCCCCGGCGGGCGGCGGCGCCACCCACACCGTGACGGTGAACGCGGCGAAGAAGGGCCGGTTCGAACTGCACATGGAGCCGGCCGAGGGCTTCCGCTGGTGGGACCTGGTCGACGAGGCGCCGAAACTGCGCCGGTCCACCCCCACCGGCGGCCCGGAGGTCTGCCGGGAGGAGCCGTACGAGAACGGCGAGGCCCTCGCCGTCTGCGACCTGCCGCCGGGCGAGCACACCCTCACCTACACGGTCGCCCCCACGCCGGACATGGAGGCGTGGGGCGTCGAGGTGAACGTGTACTTCCGCCCCGACGAGGGCTCGCCGGCCGCGACCGGGCAGTCCGTCTTCCACGTCCTCGGCGACGACCCGGTGGAGAAGTCGTACCGCGTCTTCGGCCGTGACGCGGGCGGGCGCCTGTGGTCCCACCAGACGCTGTCCAAGGACACCCCGCCGCTCGACCCCTGGTGGCGGCAGGACCACGGCTCCGGCTGGGGCGCCTACGACGCGGTCACCAAGCTGGCCCCCATCGCCACCGACAACCGGGGCGGCGGCGTCGTCGCCCGCGAACCGAACGGCACGCTCTGGTACTACCCGCCGTCCGGGGTGAAGTGGACCGACCGCGTCCTCAAGCCGCGCGTACGGGTCGGCACCGGCTGGTCGGCCTACAACTCGGTGCGCGGCACCGGCGACGTCACCGGCGACGGCCACGCGGACCTCGTCGCCCGCGACATGGCCGGCGTGCTGTGGCTGTACCGGGGCACCGGAGTCGAGACGGCGCCGTTCGCCGCCCGTACCCGCGTCGGCTCCGGCTGGCAGGTGTACAACGCCATGACCGGTGGCGTCGACTCCACCGGCGACGGCCACGCCGACCTGTACGCCCGCGACTCGGCCGGCGCGCTCTGGCTGTACCAGGGCACCGGCGACCCGGCCCGCCCCTACGCGCCGCGGATCCAGGCGGGCCGGTCCGGCTGGAACGCGTACACCGCGATCATCGCCCCGGGCGACGGCCACCCCGACGGCCGCGGCGCGCTCCTCGTCCGCGACCGGGAGGGCGTCCTGTACTGGTACCGCGGCACGGGCGACGCGTCGGCGCCGCTGCGGGCCCGCACCCCGGCCGCCGAGCGGTCGCAGCCGTACAACGCCTGGATGTGACCGGCCGGGCCGGGCGCGCCGCGCACGGCGCGCCCGGCATCCGGCGGGCCGTCACGGGGCGGGGGTGATCCGCAGGAAGCCCGCCACGCACAGCCGCTTGACCAGGCGGACCTGGAGCGGGGTCAGGCGGGGGGCGAGCTCCCCGTACCGGACCGGGCCGGCCTCCAGCAGCGACCACAGCTCGTCCACGCCGTCCACGCGCGGGTCCGCCGCCACGCTCGGGCCGTGCGGGTCGTCCCGCGAGTAGATCCGCCGGCACGGCACCGTGGCGCGCAGCGGCGACGGGGCCGCCTCGGAGCGGGTGAGCGGATTGCGCCAGTACTCCGACATCCCGTCGAGGACCTCCTGCGGGAGCTGCACCGTGGCCGGCGGGTGGGTCGCCTTGAAGCCCGGCACCGCCAGCGTCACGCTGTCGCGGATCGCCGTCCCCGGCGCCGGCTCCACCAGCGCGCCGTCCGTCAGGTCGGCCGGGTCCGCCAGCGCGGTCGCCGCCAGGTACGGGCCGGCCGCGTCGAGGTCCTCGATCCTGCGGGTGCCGTGTGTCAGCACCTCCAGCAGCGTCGGCTGGAACGAGGTGTTCAGCAGCGAGTCGAAGGTCTGCTCGCGGATGCCGAGGTCCGCGCCGGTGCCGCGGGTGTTCCAGTAGACGCTGTCCGGGTTGTTCTTCGCGATGGCGTGGTACCACTGGTCGATCATGAGGGCGAACGTCTCCGCCGTGCCGTGCCACTTGTCGTTGTAGTCCCGCCACAGCGCGCGCCGGTCCGCCTCGTCCAGGGCGCCGCCCACCGTCTCGGCGATCAGCAGCGCCGCCGCCGACGCCTGCGTCAGCGCGACCGCGACGCCCGACGAGAACAGCGGGTCCACGAAGAACGCCGCGTCCCCGACGAGCAGGTGCCGCTCGTCGTAGTCGGCGAACTCCTCGCTCACCCGGCTGTAGTTGGTCGCCGTGAGCATCCCCGGCGCGACCGGCACGGCGTCCTTGACCAGGTCCTTCAGATACGGGACCCGCCGCACCGTCTCCAGGAACGTCCCCTGGTCGGTGAAGTCCCGCCCCGGCTCCTTGAGGACGGCCGGGTTGGTGACGATGCCGACCGAGTGGGTCAGCACCCGCCGCCCGCCGATGACCTTGGGGACGGGGATGTACCAGCACCAGCCGTCGCGGAACGCGAAGCAGCCGATGGGGGAGAGGTTGTCGGCGGTGAAGGGGTTCCAGTCCTCGGCCAGGTTCTGGGTGTGGACGCCGCCGGTGAAGTGCTGCCAGATCGCGATGTCCTTGAAGTTCGAGAGCCAGCCCCGCTTGTTGCGCGCCGCCGACACGCCGCTCTGCCGGCCCGACGCGTCCACGAAGTACCCGGCCCGCACGGCCCGCCCGTCGCCGAGCCGGACCAGCCCGCCGTGCCCGCCCGGCTCGTACGCGGTGACGGCGACGCCCTGGAAGACCTCCACGCCCACGTCGGCGGCGTGGTCCAGCAGGATGTGGTCGAACTCGGCCCGGTCGACGTGCATCGTCCACCGGTGCACGCCGTCCTTCTCGAACGGCGCCTGGTCGAACAGGGCCACGCTCGGCCGCCCCGGGTCCCAGGCGTACACGCCGCCGAACTTCTTCACCCAGCACGGGCTGGCCAGGACCTTCGCCAGCGCCCCGCTCTCCTGGAGCGCGGGGACGACCGGGTGGGCGAAGGACTCGCCGATGTGCTCGCGGGGGAAGACCTCCCGGTCGAAGAGGGCGATCCGCAGGTCGGTGCGCTGGGCCAGCAGGGCCCCGAGGGTGGACCCGGCCGGGCCACCACCCATGATCACGACGTCGTAGAACTCCCGCACGTGTCTGAACCTTTCGTCCGCTGGTGGTACGTGGATGTGTTGCGGGGGAGTGCCGGGCTTCCGGGGGGTTGCCGGGGGCTTTCGGGGCTCTCGGGCGCCGGTCTCGCGGGGGGCGGTTCCGGTCTCACGGGGGTGCCGGTCCTACGGGCCGGTGCCGCGGGTGTCCGACGGGGGGCGGGGGGTCCGAATGGGACCGGGCGGTCCGGGGGCCCGTGCCCGTGCCCGGCGGGGCGCGCCGTGCCCGGCGCGGCGGCACCGCACGGGCGGGGCATGGTGGGGCGGGGCGGGGCGGAGCCGGGTCCGGCCGCCGCGGGCGCCGGGCGTCGTGCCCTACCCGGCCGGGGCGCTCGGGCGGGGCGCGCCGCTCCCGCCGGTCGGTCCGCTGTGCGCCACGATGCGAAACCCCCCGTCCCGCACCCCCCTCGCGGGGGCGACGCCCCTGACGGTACGTCCCGGCCAACCGCCGGTCCACGCCCGGCCTGAACACCCCCTCGCGGCCCGCGCGTGAACGGCTGCCGCGCGGGGACCGGGCGCGGTAGGGTCCCGCCGGACCGCCGTACGGGCGCGGACGCCGCCGCCGACCCGCTCGTATCCTCGGACAATGACCTCCACGGGAACCGGAAGCCGACCGACCGACAACGCCATGCGCCGCGCCCTGCGCAGGGCCGGGGACGGAGTCGCGCTCGACGTCACCGAGGCCGCCGTCCTGCTGCGGGCGCGCGGCGCCGACCTCGACCGGCTGGCCGGGATCGCGGGGCGGGTGCGGGACGCGGGCCTCGCCGAGGCCGGGCGGCCCGGCGTCATCACGTACTCCCGGAGCGTCTTCCTGCCCCTCACCCGGCTCTGCCGCGACACCTGCCACTACTGCACCTTCGCCACCGTGCCCGGCCGTCTCCGCCGCGCCGGGCAGGGGATGTTCCTGTCGATGGACGAGGTCCTCGACATCGCCCGCCGGGGCGCCGCGCTCGGCTGCAAGGAAGCCCTCATCACGCTCGGCGACAAGCCCGAGGACCGCTGGCCCGAGGCGCGGGAGTGGCTGGACGCGCACGGCTACGACGACACCCTCGCCTACGTACGGGCCGTGGCCATCCGGGTCCTGGAGGAGACCGGGCTGCTGCCCCACCTCAATCCGGGCGTCCTGACCTGGGAGGACTTCCAGCGGCTCAAGCCGGTCGCCCCGTCCATGGGCATGATGCTGGAGACCACCGCCGAGCGGCTGTGGTCGGAGCCCGGCGGCCCCCACCACGGCTCCCCCGACAAGGAGCCCGCGGTGCGGCTGCGGGTGCTTCAGGACGCCGGCCGGTCGTCGGTGCCGTTCACCAGCGGACTGCTCATCGGCATCGGCGAGACCTACGAGGAGCGCGCCGAGTCGCTGTTCGCGCTGCGCCGCGTGGCCCGCGCCCACCACGGCCTCCAGGAACTGATCATCCAGAACTTCCGCGCCAAGCCCGACACGGCGATGCGCGCCGCGCCCGACGCGGAGCTGGACGACCTGGTGGCGACGGTCGCCGTGGCCCGGCTGGTGCTCGGCCCGTCCGCCTGCCTCCAGGCCCCGCCGAACCTGGTCGACGACGCCCACGCGCGGCTCATCGGCGCGGGCATCGACGACTGGGGCGGGGTGTCGCCGGTCACCATCGACCACGTCAACCCGGAGCGGCCCTGGCCGCGGATCGAGGAGCTGGCCGCGCACTCCGCGGCGGCCGGCTTCTCCCTGCGGGAACGGCTCTGCGTGTACCCGGAGTTCGTGCGGCGCGGCGAGCCGTGGCTGGACCCGCGGGTGCTGCCGCACGTCACCGCGCTCGCCGACCCGGAGACGGGCCTCGCCCGCCCCGGCGCGGTGCCGCGCGGCCTGCCCTGGCAGGAGCCGGACGAGGCGTTCACCGCGACCGGCCGCACCGACCTGCACCGCACCATCGACACGGACGGCCGCACCGGCGACCGGCGCGGCGACTTCGACGCCGTGTACGGCGACTGGGACGCCCTGCGGGAGGCCGCCGCGCCCGGCCTCGTACCGCAGCGGGTGGACGGGGACGTGCGGGAGGCGCTGCGGGTCGCGGCCGACGACCCGGAGCGGCTGACCGACGCGCAGGCGCTGGCGCTGCTGCACGCCGACGGCCCGGCGCTGGACGCGCTGTGCGGCGTCGCCGACGACGTGCGCGCCTCGGCGGTCGGCGACGACGTCACGTACGTCGTCACGCGGAACATCAACTTCACCAACGTCTGCTACACCGGCTGCCGCTTCTGCGCCTTCGCCCAGCGGCGCACGGACGCCGACGCGTACACCCTCTCCCTGGAGCAGGTCGCCGACCGGGCCGCGCAGGCGTGGGACGTGGGCGCCGTCGAGGTGTGCATGCAGGGCGGCATCCACCCGGACCTGCCGGGCACGGCGTACTTCGACATCGCGCGGGCGGTGAAGGAGCGGGTGCCCGGCATCCACGTGCACGCCTTCTCCCCGATGGAGATCGTCAACGGCGCGTCCCGCACGGGCATGTCCGTCCGCGACTGGCTGACCGCCGCGAAGGAGGCCGGGCTCGACTCGATCCCCGGCACGGCGGCGGAGATCCTGGACGACGAGGTGCGCTGGGTCCTCACCAAGGGCAAGCTGCCCGCCGCCACCTGGATCGACGTGGTCCGCACCGCGCACGAGCTGGGCATCCGCTCGTCGTCCACGATGATGTACGGGCATGTGGACCAGCCCCGGCACTGGCTGGGCCACCTGCGCACCCTGGCCCGGCTCCAGCAGGAGACGGGCGGCTTCACCGAGTTCGTGACGCTGCCCTTCGTCCACACCAACGCGCCCGTGTACCTGGCGGGCATCGCCCGGCCCGGCCCGACCGTCCGCGACAACCGGGCGGTCACGGCGATGGCGCGGCTGCTGCTCCATCCGCACATCCCGAACATCCAGACCAGCTGGGTGAAGCTCGGCGCCGAGGGCGCGGCGCAGATGCTGCGCTCGGGCGCCAACGACCTCGGCGGCACCCTCATGGAGGAGACCATCTCCCGGATGGCCGGGTCCGGCTGGGGCTCGTACAAGTCGGTGCGGGAGCTGGTGGGCATCGCGCGGGCGGCCGGCCGCCCGGCGCGTCCCCGGACGACGCTGTACGGCGAGGTGCCGGAGGAGCGGCGGGCGGCGGCCGAGGCGTCGGACGGGCACCTGCCGGAGCTGCTGCCGGTCCTGACGGACTGAGGGGCCGCGGGCCGCCGGGCCGACGGCGGCCGAACCGAGGGGCCTGCGGCCCCACCGACGGCGCGACGGGCTCCCGGCCCGACGGCCCGACGGCCCGACGCGCGGCCGGCCGGCCGGGTGGGAGGGGCGGCCGGGGGTCGTCAGGGGCCCCGGCCGCCCCCGTTCAGGCGGCGCTCTCCGCCGACTCCAGCAGGCGCGTGAGGTTCTGCCGGGCCCGGTTGACGCGGGAGCGCACCGTGCCGATCGGGCAGCCCGCGATGGACGCGGCCTCCTCGTAGGAGAGCCCCTTGACCTGCGTCAGGATGAACGACTCGCGGCGCGGCCGGTCGAGGGACTCCAGCAGGTCGAGCAGGGCCACGCCCTCGTCGAAGCCGGGCAGCCCGGTCTGCTGGGTCCGCTCGGCCGCCGCCTGCCAGTCGGCGGTGTCGGCGAGGCGGGGGCGGGCGGCGTTCGACCGGTAGCGGTCGACGACGACCCGGCGGGCGATCGACAGCAGCCAGGTCCGGGCGTGGCAGCGCGCCGCGAACCGGGGCAGGCTGCGCAGGGCCCGCAGATAGGTCTCCTGGGTGAGGTCGTCCGCGCTGTGGGCGTCGCCGCAGGCGCGGGTGATGAACCGCCAGACGTGCAGGCGGGTCGCGGCGATGAACTCCTCCGTCGCCGTCGCGTCGCCCCGGGCGGCGGCCAGCGCCCACTCGGTGATCTGGTCGTCGTCGGGAGCGGCGGCACGGTCGCGTACGCCACTGAGGTGCGTGGGCATGGAAACGTCCTTCGTTGCTGCGGGACGCGGGGGGGCGTCCGGCCACGCGTGTCCGCCGCGCGGTCGGGGCCGGCGCGGCGGCGCACGTGCGGGGGGTTGGTGGGGAACGCGCGCACCGGTCACCCCGCCGGGCCGGCCGCCGCCGTGGCGGCCGGGTCAGCAGGGGACCGGGCACCACCGGGGCGGCCCGCGCCGGGACACGGCGTGCCGCAGCAGCAGCCCGCGCAGCCGGCGCGGGTGCGGGGTGACGGGGACACCGCGCGGGACGGCGAGCGGCCTCGCCGGGGGCAGCCCGGCGAGGGCGAGCCGCAGCGGTTCGAAGAAGGCGCAGTGCAGGGAGCGGACGATCGTGAAGAACGCGGCCTCGCCGCGCCACATCCACAGCCCGCACACCAGGGCGGCCAGGACGTGGGCGAGGAACATGGTCCACGAGCCGTGGGTGATGAGCTCCACCACGTACGCGACGGGCGACTCGGGGCCGGGCGGGGGCGGCGCGGCCGTGCCGGTGTGGGCGGCCCACACGGCCTGGGCGACCGGGTCGACGGCGCCGCCCATGCAGACGCTCTGCGGCGGGACGACGACGGCCTGCTGCCCGTGCGCGTGGTGCCCGCCCCCGCCGGGGACGGGCGCGAAGGAGAAGAGGGTGTGCAGGGCGAGCTGGACGCCGACGGTGGTCGCCGTGATGGACAGGGCGCCGCGCTCCACGCGGGCGAGCGCCCAGGCGGCGGCCGTGGTGACGGCCATGGCCCCGGCGAGGAAGCCGGCGGGTAACGCGTAGTCGGCGGCGAGGGAGTGGCCCAGCGCGGCGGTCAGGACGCAGACGGCGGCGAAGACGGCGGCACGCATCAGCCGCAGGGCGGGCCCGGGGCCCGCGGGAGTCAGCAACGCACGTCACCCCGCCTCGGAGTCGTGGGGTCCGGTCTTCCGCGTGGCTTCGAGCGTAGAGGTCGCGGTGGCGGACCGTCCTGCCGTACCGCGGTCCCGGCGGCGCTGCCGGTACCGCTGCCCCGGCGCTGCCGGGACGGGTGCGCCGCGGCGGACGCGCGGGGCACGCCGCCTCAGTCCACCGGCAGGCGGGCGCACTGCCGGCAGGTGCGGGCCGAGGAGGCGACCACGGCGTGCGACGCGGCGGCCAGGACCCCGGCGGCCGCGGCGAGCGGCCAGTTGGTGACGACGACGGAGAGGGTGACCAGGACCAGCGCGGCGACGGCCATGGCGATGCTCGCGGCCGTGCCCGTCCAGGCGACGGCGAGGGGCAGCCGGTGCGGGGTCGGCAGCCAGCGGGCGAGCCGGCCGGTCGCGGCGAGCGTCGCCGCGGAGAGGACCGAGGCGACGGCGGCGACCGTGACCAGGTGGAAGGTGAGCAGGGAGGTCGTCCGGGGGAGCTGCCAGGTGGCGGTGTCGTGGCTGGCGGTCCAGATCAGTAACCAGCAGCCGACGGCGAGCGGCACGGTGAGCGCGGCGGCGCGGGCGGTGTGCCGGGCCTGCGCGATGGTCAGCTCGTGCTGGAACGTCGGCGCCAGGCGGTCGGGCGCGCCGAAGTCCCGGACGGCCAGCTCGGCGGCGCGCTCGTACGGGACGCCCGCGCGGGTGTGCGCCGCGACGGCGTCGTCCAGCCCGTCCCGTATCTCCGCGACCAGGCGGGACTTGGCGCTCCTGGGGCCGTGCAGGGACTCGGCGAGCGCCGCCACGTAGGCGTCGATCGGGTCGGAGGGCGCGGCCGGGCGCCGCTTGCCGGACGCCCCGGCGCCGATGCCCGTCTCCATGCCCACCCCGGTGCTCATGTGGCCAGACCCGTCGAGGGTGCCGGCGGGTTGAGGACCGAGCCGATCGCCGTCGTGAACTCCCGCCAGGCGTTCCGCTCATGGGCCAGGCTACGCCTGCCGGCCTCGGTCAGCTCATAGCAGCGGCGCCGCCGCTCGCCGACGGAGTCCCAGCTGCTCCTGAGCAGGCCGAGGCGCTCCAGGCGCTGGAGCGCCGGGTAGATCGTGCCCGTGCGCAGCTCCAGCGCGCCGCCGCTGCGCTGCTGGACGGCCGCGATGATCGCGTAGCCGTGCAGCGGGCCCGGTTCCAGCACGGCCAGGAGGAGTCCGTCCAAGTGGCCGCGCACCGCGTCTGTCCTCATGACCAGCCATTCTACCCAACCGTCCTGTAGGCGTGCTATCTATTGGTAGCCAATCTATCGAGGGTCTGATCCGGTCCCGCCGGTCCCGCTTGGAGGCACCACCGTGGGCAAGCTCCTCCTGTCCGTACACGTCATCGCGGCCATCCTGGCGGTCGGGTCGATCGCCGTCGCGGCCTCGCTCTTCCCCCGCTTCGCCAAGCTGGCGGCGGCGGAGACCCCGCCGGAAGGCGGGGAGGAGAAGGGCAGGGCCGTCGGCATCGCCGCCTTCCTGCACCGCATCTGCCGGATCTACGCCGTCGCCGGGCTCGTGGTGCCGGTCTTCGGACTGGCCACCGGCGCGCACCTGGGCGTGCTGGGCGACGCCTGGCTGATCACCTCGATGATTCTGACGGCCGTCGCCGCGTTCATGCTCGCCATGGCCATCATCCCGGGCCAGGAGCGCATGCTGACCATGGCGCGCACGGGCGGCGCGGCCGTCGAGGGGGTCGGCGCCGCGGCGGCCCGCCTCGGCATGCTGACCGGAATCTTCAACCTGCTGTGGACGGTCGTCGTCGTGCTGATGATCGTCCGTCCCGGCTCCACGACGGGTGTGTGACCGACATGAACATCAAGGTGCTGCGGGTGGCGGCGGCGGTCGAGGCCGCCTCGATCCTGATCCTCTTCGTCAACCTCTTCACGATCCACGCGAAGGCGATCACCTCGCTCGGCGGGCCGACGCACGGCACGGCGTACCTGATCACCATCGTGTCGACCTTCTCGCTCACCGTGGCCGGTGCGGCGGGCGCCGCCCGCGGCCTGGCGTTCGTGCCCGGCGTCGGCGGGATGCTCGTGCTGAACTGGCTGCGCCGCCACCCGGAGGCGGTCAAGGCGCCCGCCAAGGACCCGGTGGGGTGAGCGGCCGTGGCTGACCGGACCCGCGCCCCGCTCTCCGGCCCCGCCATCGAGGCGGCCGGCCTGGTCAAGACCTTCGGCGGCGACCGGGCCGTCGACGGCGTCGACCTGACCGTCCAGGCCGGGACCGTGTACGGCGTCCTCGGGCCGAACGGCGCCGGGAAGACCACCACCGTCAAGATGCTCGCCACGCTCCTGCGGCCCGACGGCGGCCACGCCCGGATCTTCGGGCACGACGTCGTGCGGGAGGCCGACACCGTCCGCGGCCTCGTCAGCCTCACCGGTCAGTACGCCTCGCTCGACGAGGACCTGACGGGCCAGGAGAACCTGGTCCTGCTGGGCCGGCTGACCGGCCTGCCGAAGCGGGCGGCGAAGGAGCGCGCCGGGCGGATGCTGGAGGCGTTCGCCCTGGTCGACGCCGCCGGCCGGCAGGTGCGGAACTACTCGGGCGGCATGCGGCGGCGCCTGGACATCGCCGCGTCCATCCTCAGCACGCCCGCCCTGCTCTTCCTGGACGAGCCGACGACCGGCCTCGACCCGCGCTCCCGCAACCAGGTCTGGGAGGTCGTCCGCGCCATCGTCGAGCTGGGCACCACCGTGCTGCTGACCACCCAGTACCTGGACGAGGCCGACCAGCTGGCCTCCCGGATCGCCGTCATCGACAAGGGCCGGGTCATCGCGGAGGGCACCAAGGGCGAGCTGAAGGCGTCCGTCGGCGCCGGCTCCGTCCACCTGCGGCTGCGCGACCCCGGCCAGCGGGCCGAGGCCGAGCGGGTCCTCGCCCTCCACCTCGCCGCCGAGGTGCAGCTCGACCCCGACCCGGTGGCGCTGACCGCCCGCGTCGGCGACGCCGACGGCGACCGCGGCGCCGCCGAGCGCGCCTCGCGGGCGCTGGCCGAACTGGCCCGGCGGGGCATCACCGTCGACACCTTCGCGCTGGGCCAGCCCAGCCTGGACGAGGTGTTCCTCGCGCTGACCGACCGGAGGGCGGACGCCGCGACCGCGTCCCCCGGGACGAAGGAGGGGGCCGCCGCATGAAGCCCGGCGACGACCGGCGGGGGCGCCGTACGGGCCCCGCGACGACCGGCGGGGGCGCCGTATGAGCCCCGTGACGACCGGCGGGGGCGCCCCGCACGCCGACGAGGCGGTGCCCGTCGCGCCGCAGACCCTCGCCGGACTCCTCCGCACCGGGGAGCGGCCCGCCAGGCCCGGCCCCCTCGCCGCGTCGGCGGCCTTCGGCTGGCGGGCCATGCTGAAGATCAAGCACGTGCCGGAGCAGCTCTTCGACGTGACCGTGCTCCCGGTGATGCTGGTGCTGATGTTCACGCACCTCTTCGGCGGCGCGCTGGCCGGCTCGCCCCGCGAGTACATCCAGTACCTGCTGCCCGGCGTGATGGTGATGTCGGTGGCGATGACCACCATGTACACGGGCATCGCCATCAACAAGGACATCGAGCGGGGCGTCTTCGACCGCTTCCGGACCCTGCCGATCTGGCGCCCGGCGACGATCGTCGGCTACCTCCTCGGGGACGTCCTGCGGTACTCGATCGCCTCCGTGGTGATGCTCGCCGCGGGGCTGGCCATCGGCTACCGCCCGGACGGCGGCGTCGCCGGGGTCCTCGCCGGCATCCTGCTGCTCATCGTCTTCGCCTTCGCCTTCTCGTGGATCGGGACGATGTTCGGCCTGCTCGTGCGGGACGAGAAGACCGTGATGGGCGCCTCGATGATGGTCGTCTTCCCGCTGAACTTCCTCAGCGACATCTTCGTCGACCCCGGCACGATGCCCGAATGGCTGCAACGGCTGGTCGAGCACAACCCGATCACCCGGGTCGCCTCGGCGGTGCGCGGCCTCATGGACGGAGGCTGGCCGGGGACCGAGGTGGCGTGGACACTGGGCTGGTCGGCCGCGCTCGTCGCCGTCTTCGGCAGCCTGACCGTGCGCCTCTACAACCGCAGGTGAGCATCGGCGCGGACCGGTCCCGGTGGCCGGTTCGCGCCTCCTGGCCGCACTCCCAACATCCCCTCTGTGCAGGCAGGTTGCCTTCCGCACCGGGCCGCCGCGCCCGCCCGTGAACTCCTTGCTCTGGCCGGTTGACGGTTGCTACCGTCTCTGGCACGGCACCATCGATCATGGCGGGGGAACGCGGGGGATTCGATGAGTAGCGCAGACGTCGACGGCATACGGCCCTTATCGCCCATGCTCAGTGCGGCCACCCGGACCGAGGTCCCGGTCGCCGTGCTCCTGCCGGCCGACTCGCCGCGTACCGGCGGCCTCGACCAGGACTACGTCGACTCGCTCGCCGCCCTCGGCGAGGAGTTGCCGCCCATCGTCGTGCACCGCCCCACCCGGCGCGTCGTCGACGGCATGCACCGGCTCGCGGCGGCCCGCGCCCGCGGCGACCGCACGATCGGCGCCTTCCTGCTCGACGTGCCGGAGCACAGCCTCTTCGCGGTCTCCGTCAGCCTCAACATCACGCACGGCAAGCCCCTCACCCACGGCGACCGGCTGGCCGCGGCCGGCCGCATCCTGCGCGAGAACCCCGCGCTGTCCGACCGGTACGTCGCCTCGGTCACCGCCCTGTCGCCCCGCACCGTCTCCCGCGTACGGCGTTCAACCGACGAGGTTCCGCAGTCGAACACCCGCATCGGTTTGGACGGCAAGCGGCGCCCCGCCGACGTGGCGGGCGTCGCCAGCGGCCGGCAGCGCGCGGGCCGGCTCATGCTGGAGCGGCCCGACGCCAGCCTCCGCGAGATCGCCCGCGCCGCCGGGATCTCCCTGGGCACCGCGCACGACGTGAAGAAGCGCCTGCTGCTGGGCCGCGACCCGGTGCCGGACGGGCGCGGCGCGCCCCGCACGCCCGACCGCCTGGAGCCGCGCGTGCCCGCGCCCCGGCAGGCCCCCCGCGACACGGCCGCGCCCCGCGACTCCGCGGAACTGCTGGACCGGCTGCGCAAGGACCCGGCGCTGCGGCTCTCCCAGTCCGGCCGCTTCCTGCTGCGCTGCTTCGCCGTCCACGACGTCGACGCCTCCGTGTGGGCGCGGCTCGCCGCGACGATCCCGCCGCACTCCGCCGACGGCGTCAGCAGGCTGGCCCGCGAGTGTGCCGACATGTGGCTCCGCTTCGCCGACCGCGTCGACCGCGAGGCCCGCAACGGCCGCTCCGGGCAGCGCTCCCACACCAGCGCCTGAGGTCTCACGCCGGCCCCGCCCGTCCGGGCGCCGCGCCGGCCCCGCCCGTCCGGGCGCCCCCTCGGGCCGCCGCCCGGCGGGGGAGTCTCCGCCGCCCCGTACGAGCCCCGCCACCCCGCCCCGGCGCGGGCCCGTCCGCGTGCCCCGGCGCGGGCCCGTCCGCCCGCCCCGTGGACCCGTGCGCGGCCCGTCCGAGGACCGGGCGCGTCGGGAAGACCACGGCCCGTCGGGAAGACCACGGCCTGTCGGAAGGCCGCCCGGCGCAGGACCACCCTGCCTGTCGGAAGGGCCGCCTGGCGCGGGACTGCCCGGTCTGTCGGGGAGGGCCGCTCGGCGCGGGACTGCCCGGTCTGTCGGGGAGGGCCGCTCGGCGCGGGACTGCCCGGTCTGTCGGGGAGGGCCGCCTGGCGCGGGACTGCCCGGTCTGTCGGGGAGGGCTGCCCGGCGCGGGACTGCCCGGTCTGTCGGGGAGGGCCGCTCGGCGCGGGACTGCCCGGTCTGTCGGGGAGGGCCGCTCGGCGCGGGACTGCCCGGTCTGTCGGGGAGGGCCGCTCGGCGCGGGACTGCCCGGTCTGTCGGGGAGGGCCGCTCGGCGCGGGACTGCCCGGTCTGTCGGGGAGGGCCGCTCGGCGCGGGACTGCCCGGTCTGTCGGGGAGGGCCGCTCGGCGCGGGACTGCCCGGTCTGTCGGGGAGGGCCGCTCGGCGCGGGACTGCCCGGCCTGTCGGAAGGCCGCCCGGCCCCCAGCAGCAGCCGTCCGCCGGGCCCGCCGGGGCGGGGCATCAGGACCGCCCGGCCCGTCCGGGGGCGCGACGGCCGGTGACGGCACCCCGCACTCGCGCGCGCCGCCCGCCTCCGCGCCGCCAGGCCGGCGCACCTCCGCTCCCGCGGGCCGTACGCCCGCCGCGCCCCCGCCGCGGGCGCCCGGAACAGGGCATCGAACACCGCTTCGGCACCGGGCCGCCGTGAGAGGATCGCGGTACGAGAGGCGGTTCGGCGTGCGACCGAGCCAGCGCCGTCCGACAGCCCGACCGCCGCCCGCAGAAGCTCTCTCTCACGCACCTCTTCTCCTCACCGTCGCATCGCCGGGACTCCACCGGAGAGCCGCGCCTCGGCCCCGTGTGTGCCACCACCGCCTGAGCGCCCCGCCGTCTCCTCCCGGTGCGATGGACGACCCGCGGAAGGTGGCAATCCATGACCGTCGCTCAGACCGCCGGGGCGCCGAAGTACCCCTTCGGACCCGTCGTCGGACTCGACCTGCACCCCCGGTACGCGCAGCTGTGCCGCAACGAACCGGTGTCGCGGGTGACGATGCCGTACGGCGGCGAGGCGTGGCTCCTGACCGGCTACCACGAGATCAAGGAGTTCCTCGCCGACCCCCGGTTCAGCTCCCACGCGGCCACGGCGCCCGACACGGCCCGCGTCACCCCGCTGCCGCTGCGCCCCGGCAACCTGCTGAGCATGGACCCGCCGGACCACGGCCGCATCCGCAAGGTCGTCGCCCACGCCTTCCGCCCGCGCATCGTCTCCCAGCTCGCCGACCGCATGCGCGACCTCGTCGCGTCCGAGCTGGACGCCATGGAGGAGGCCGGCCCGCCCGGCGACCTCGTACAGCGGCTCGCGATCCCGCTGCCCGTGCGGATGATCGTGGAGCTGTTCGGCGTCCCGTACGAGCAGCGCGCCGAGTTCCGCCGCTACTCGGACGTCTTCGTCGCCACCTCCGCCCACACCCGGGAGGAGATCGACGCGGCCCGCGACGGGCTGGAGGACTTCCTGCGCCGGCTCATCGCCACGCGCCGCTCCAGCCTCTCCGACGACCTGGTGTCCGTGCTGATCGAGGCGCTCGACGCCGGCGAGCTGTCGGAGGTCGAGGCGGTGCGGACCGGGATCGGCGTGCTCATGGCCGGGCACGAGACCTCGCTCAGCATGATCTCGAACGTCTCCTTCCTGCTGCTCGCCCAGCGCGAGCTGTACGCGTCGCTGTGCGCCGACCCGAAGCTGGTCGACCCCGCCATCGAGGAGATGCTGCGGATCATCCCGCTCCGCTCGGTCGGCAGCTTCCCGCGCCGCGCCACGGAGGACGTCGTCATCGGCGGCGTCACCATCCGCGCGGGCGACACCGTCATCTTCCAGCGCGCCCAGGGCGACCGCGACGAGCGGGTCTTCGAGGACCCCGAGACGATCCGCTTCGACCGGGAGCGCAACCCCCACCTCGGATTCGGCCACGGCATGCACTACTGCCTCGGCGCGAGCCTCGCCCGCGCCGAGATCAGGGTGGCACTGGAGGGACTCATGGGCAGGTTCCCCTCCCTCCGGCTCGCCGGGACCCCGGAGGACGTCCCGTGGAAGCCGGGCCTCATCGCGCGCGCCCCGGAGTCCCTCCTCGTCACCTGGTGAACTCCGCCCGAGCGCGATGACGCGAGACGCACGAACGAACGAGGGAGAACATGGCAACCAGTCGGACCACGTGCGCCATCGCCGGCGGCGGCCCCGCGGGGCTGATGCTCGGCATGCTCCTGGCCAGGGCGGGCGTCGACACCGTCGTGCTGGAGAAGCACGACGACTTCCTGCGCGACTTCCGGGGCGACACCGTGCACGCCTCCACCCACCAGCTGATGGACGAGCTGAACCTGGGCGCGGCCTTCCGGAAGCTGGCCCACCAGCGCATCGAGCGCCTCCAGGTCGTCACCGACGACGGGCCGTTCACGCTGGCGGACTTCACCCGGCTGCCGGGCAGGTTCCCGTACATCACCTTCCTGCCGCAGTGGGACTTCCTCAACTTCCTGCTGGAGGAGGCCCGGCGCTTCCCGAACTTCAGGTTCGTGAAGAACGCCGAGGTCCTCGGGGTCACCACCGCCGGCCGCCGGGTCACCGGACTGCGCTACAAGGACGCCGACGGCGAGGAGCAGGAGCTGCGCGCGGACCTGACGGTCGGCACCGACGGGCGCCGTTCGGCGGTCCGCGCGAGCGCGGGCATGCGGCCCCGCGTCTTCGGTTCGAAGATGGACGTCCTGTGGTTCCGGCTGACCAAGGAGGACGGCGACCCGGGCGGCATGGTCGGGCGCCTCTCCGACGGGCAGCTCTTCGTCCGCATCGAGCGCGTCGGCCACTGGCAGGCCGCCATCGCCGTCCGCAAGGGCGGCTACGAGGAGCTGCGCGCCCGGGGCCTCGACCGCTTCCGGGAGCAGCTCGCCGCGCTCACCCCCTTCCTCGCCGGCCGCCTGGAGGGCGACCTGCGCAGCTGGGACGACGTCAAGGTGCTCGACGTGCAGATCGACCGGCTCGACCGGTGGTGGCGGCCCGGCCTGCTCTGCCTCGGCGACGCCGCCCACACCATGTCGCCCATCATGGGCGTCGGCATCAACCTGGCCGTCCAGGACGCCGTCGCCGCCGCCAACGTCCTCGCCCGCCCGCTGCGCGACGGCACCCTCGCCGACGAGCACCTGGCGCGGGTGCAGAAGCGGCGGATGCCCCCGACCGCCGCCACCCAGCGCGTCCAGCGCTTCCTGCAGACCAGGTTCCTGGAGCCGTGGGTGCGGGGCGAGGGGAAGTCGACCACGCCCGTGGTGCTGCGGGCGCTCAAGCGCGTCCCGCCGCTCCAGGGCGGACCGGCGCGGACCATGGCCATCGGGCTGCGCCCCGAGCGCCCCGACCCGATGCTGCGCTGAGCCGCGGGGGCCCCGGCCGGGGCCCGCCCGCCGCACGGGGGGCCTCGGCCGGGAACCCCCGCCGCACCCGTCTCCCGCGAAGCCGCCGTTCCGTCCAGCACGTTTCCGCGTACCGCCGCCACCTTCCGAATGGAATGGAGAAACGCCACCCATGCGCGTACTGATGACGATCACCCCGGGCACCGGCCACACCTATCCGATGGTGCCGCTCTCCTGGGCCCTGCAGTCGGCCGGCCACGAAGTGCTCGTGGCGTCCAGCGGGCCCGGCCTGGCCCTCGGCGAGGCGGGCGCCCGCGTCGTCGACGTGGCGCCCGGCCTCTCCCTGGACCGGATGGTCGGCGAACTGGCGCGAAGGCACCCGGAGATCGCCGCGAAGCTCCTCCAGGAGGCGTCCGGCGTGCCGTACCTGGAGGTCGTCGGCGGGGCCGTCGCCGCGGCGCTGCGGCTCCAGCCCGACATGGTCGAGGCCGTGATCCGCACGGCGGAGGAGTGGCGGCCCGACGTGGTCGTGCACTCCCCGCTGTTCACCCCCGGCATGGTCGCCGCCGCCAAGCTGGGCGTGCCCGCGGTGCAGCACGGCTTCGGCTTCGTGAACCCGTCCGCCGAGATGATGGGCGAGCTGCACCGGGACCTGTTCGACGCGCACGGCGTGTCCCTGCCGCGGACGCGGGCCACCATCGACATCACCCCGCCGAGCGTCCTGCCGACCGGTGAGGGCATGTGGCCGATGGGGTACGTCCCGTACAACGGCGGCGGCCCCCTGCCGAAGCCGCTCTACGAACTCCTCACCACCCGGCCGGAGAAGCCGCGCGTCGCGGTGACCCTCGGCAGCGGGCCCGTGCCCGGCGAGGCCGCCGTCATCCTGGAGCGGATCATCGACTCCGCGCCGAAGGCGGACGCCGAGTTCGTGGTCGTGCTGCCGCGCGTCGACCTGGAGCCGTTCGGCACGCTCCCCGGCAACGTCCGCGCCTTCGACTGGGTGCCGTACGGGGCGCTGCTGGCGACCTGCTCCGCGGTGGTCCACCACGCCGGTCCCGGTACGGCGCTGGGCGCCATGTACCACGGGCTGCCGCAGGTCATGCCGGGCTTCAAGGGGCTCGGCCGGCCGGTCGTCGCCAAGGCCGTCGCCGACCGGGGGCTGGGCGTCGTCGTGGAGCCGGGCGACATCGGTCCGGAGCTGCTGGAGTCGGTCGCCGCGGACCCGTCCGTACGGCGGGCCGCGGCGGAGGTCCGCGCGGAGATCGCCGCCATGCCGGCCGCGCACACGGTCGTCGGCCGGCTGGAGGAGCTGGCGGCGCGCTGACACGGGCGGCGCGCGGCGGCGCCGCCCGGTGGGGCGCCCCACCGGTGGGGGACCGCCCGGTGGGGCGGTGGCCTGGCGGGGCGGTGTCCGATGGGGTGGCTTGGCGGTGCGGCGCTTGGCGGGGCGGTGTCTGGCGGGGGAGCGGCCCGGTGGGGCGGGCGACCGCCGGGGCCGGGGGCGCCTCGCGAGCGGGGCGCCGCCGCGGGGGCGGCGGTGAGGGGTGCCGCGGCAGGGGGAGGGCGGGACGTTCGTGGAGGTGCGTGAACTGCGGACCGCGGGGGCCTACCTGTTCGTCCCCCGGACGCTGCGCGACGCGCGCGGCCACGTCGCCTCCCCCTACCGGGAGGAGGACTTCCGCGCCGTGACCGGGGGCCCGCTGTTCCCCGTGCGGCAGGCGGACCACAGCCGGTCGCTGCGGGGCACCGTGCGCGGGGTGCACTTCACCCGCACCCCGCCGGGCGCCGCCTCGTACGCGCACTGCTCGCGGGGGCGCGCCCTGTACGTGGTGGTCGACGTCCGCGTCGGCTCACCGACCTTCGGCGCGTGGGAGTCCCTCGTGCTGGACGCCGACCACCCGAGCGGGGTGTACCTGCCCGCCGGGACGGGCCACGCGTACGTGGCCCTGGAGGACACCGTCATCACGGACCTGCTCTCCGCGCCCCGCGCGGAGGAGGACGTCGAGGCGGTGTCGGTGCACGACCCGGATCTGGGCCTGCCGATACCCGACGACCCGGATCTGATCATGTCGGAGCGCGACCGGGCGGCGGTGACGCTGGCCGAGGCGGAGCGCCGGGGCATCCTGCCCCGCTACGCCCCCGCGCCGGCGGCCGAGCGCCGGCCGTGCGCGCGGGCCGCCCGGAGCGGGCCCGCGCCGGTGCCGCCGCCGGTCGCCCCGTGACCCGAGAGGAAGACGCCAGACATGTCCCAGGAGCAGGAGACGACGCGCGGACGGGCGCACGACCCGGACGGCCGGGCGCACGACCCGGCGGACGGCCGGGTGCGGGAGGCGGCCGGGGAGGGGGCCACCGGTGCGTGGCGGATCGAGGTGGACCGCCTCGGCTGCGCGGGCACCGGCCTGTGCCTCGGCACCGCGCACGGCCGGATGCGGCTGGACGGGGGCCGGGCGCGCCCGGTGGACGAGGTGATCGACCCGGACGAGGCGGTGCTCGACGCTGCCGAGACCTGCCCCATGGAGGCGATCACCGTCCGGGACGCCGGGACGGGGGAGGTGCTGGCACCGCTGCGGTGACCCGGCCGGTCCCGCCGCCGCCCGTGCCGGGGGGTGCCCGGCCCCGGCCTCGGTGGCGGGGCGCGGGGCGCCCCGCCCGAGCGGGTGGGCCTGTTCGGAGCCCGGGGCGTCGGCCGGTCCCGCTCGGGTGCCGGTGGGCCTGGCGGGCGCGGCGGTGCCGGACGCGGCGGTGCGGCGGCTCCGGAGGGTCGTGCACGGGGCTCGGTCCGGGGCCGGCGCCCGCCGCGCTCGACGTGACGTCCGCGCCGGGTGCCCGCCGGAGCGGGCCGGTCGGCGTCACGCGTGACCGGCGGCGCGCGGTGCGGACCGTGAGGGGCGGTCAGCGGGCCGGGCAGCCCGTCGGAGCGGGGGCGGGGGCGGGGGCCGTGTCGGTCCTGGGCTCGTGCTCCTTGGCCTCGTGCGGGTCCTCGCCGTGGGCGCGGGCGTGGGCGATGCCGTCGAGGGCGAGGGCCAGTTCGCGGCGCAGCCCGGCCCGCTGGGCGAGGCGGCGGGCCTCCTGGTGGTGGCCCTCGCCGCGCTCGTAGTCGCCGCGGTCGCGGTGGACGGTGCCGATCACGTTGTGGACGGCGGCCGTCAGGGCGGGGCGGCGGACCCGGCGCAGGAGCTGGAGCGCGGTGTGGCCGGCCTGGAGGGCCTCGCGGTGGCGGCCCTGGCGGCGGTAGACGTCGGCGTACTGGACGAGGATGGGCGCGTGGCCGTCCGGGGTCGTCGTACGCCGGGCCAGCCCGGACGCCTCGGCGAGCCGGTCGAGGGCCATGTCGAGCTGCCCCGCGCCCGCGTAGGCGGACGCCTCGCCGAGCAGGCCGGTCAGCTCCCCGTACGCGTCGCCGTGCCGGCGGCCGTGCAGGACGACGAGCCGGCTCGTCTGGAGCGCCTCCGCGTGCCGGCCGAGGGCGGCCTGCGCCTCGCCGAGGGCGGCGAGGACGGCGCTCTCCTCGTCGTGCGCGTCGGCGCGGCTGAGGACGACCAGGGCCCGGTGGAGGGCGTCGATGGCGCTCTCGTACCGGCCCAGCGCGTTGTGGAACATGCCGATCCGGCCCAGGCAGAACGCCGCCCCGACCCGGTCCCCGGCCCGCTCGGTGAGGGCCAGCGCCTCCCGCGCGCACTCCAGGCCCTCGCGGACCCGGCCGAGGTGGCCGTAGGGGGCGGCCATGCCGGTGAGGGCGGCGGCCTCCAGGGCGGGGTCGCCGAGGCGGCGGGCGGCGGCGGCCGCCTTGCGGAGCACCCCCAGCTCGTCCTCGATGTGGCCGCGCGCGTGCAGGTACGGGGCGAGGGCCAGCGGCAGCGCGGCGGCGTGGCGGTCGTGCCCGGCCTCCTCGGCGTGGGCGAGGGCGGCGAGCAGGTTGTCCCGCTCGGCGTCGAACCAGCCGAGCGCGTCGGCGGCGTCCCGCGGCCGTGGGGCGGCCGGGTCCGGAACGGTGCCCGGCGGGCCGGGGCGGGTGCCGGGCGGGACCTGCCGGGTGCCGGGCCGGCCGGGGCGTTCGCGGCGGGGCCGCAGCAGGCCGGCGGCCTCCTCGGCCACCCCCAGGTAGTGGTCGAGGAGCCGGTGGCGGGCCTCGCGGGTGGCGTCCGCCTGCCGGGCGGCGGCCTCGCGGGCCAGGGCGCGCACCAGGCTGTGGAAGGTGTAGCGGCCGGGGGAGCGCGGGAGGAGGAGCCGCGCGTCGAGCAGGTCCTCCAGCAGCGCCTCGGCGGTGTGCGGGGCGAGCCCGGCCAGGGCGGCGACGCCCGCCGCGTCGAAGTCCGTGCCGGGGTGGGCGCCGAGCAGCCGGAACAGCTCCTGGTGGCGGGGCGGCACGGCCGCGTACGAGAGGTGCAGCGCGGTGCGGACGCCGCGCTGCTCGACCGTCAGCTCGTCGAGGCGGGGCGCCTCGTGGCGCAGGCGCCCGGCGAGGTAGGCGAGGCTCCAGTGGGGCCGGTTGGCGAGCCGGGAGCCGGCGATCCGCAGGGCCAGCGGGAGCCGGCCGCACAGGGCGACGAGCTCGGCGGCGGCCTCCTGCTCGGCGGCGACCCGCCGGTGGCCGATGAACCGGCCCAGCAGGTCGAGCCCGTCGGCGGGGGAGGGCAGCGGCAGGGGGAGCGGCACGGCCCCGTCCAGCCCGGCGAGGCGGGGGCGGCTCGTGACGAGGACCAGGCAGCCCGGTCCGGCGGGGATCAGCGGGCGTACCTGGTCCGAGGAGAGAACGTTGTCGAAGAGGAGCAGCAGGCGCCGGTCGGCGGTCATGCCGCGCCATAAGCCCTGCCGGTCGGCCGGGTCCTCGGGGAGGGCGTCGGCCGGGACCCCGAGGGCGCGCAGCAGCGTGCCCAGGGCGTCGTGCGGCTCGACGGGTTCGCGGTGCGGGCTGAAGCCGTGCAGGTCGAGGAAGACCTGGCCGTCGGGGTAGCGGTCGGCGACCCGGTGCGCGGCGTGCACGGCGAGGGCGGTCTTGCCGCTGCCGGCCATGCCGTCGACGGTGAGGATGCGCACGGCCCGGCGGGCGGCGCCCGCGCCTGTTCCCGCGCCCGCGCCAAGTCCCGCGCCCGCGCCAAGTCCCGCGCCCGCGCCAAGTCCCGTGCCCGCGCCCGTGCCCGCTCCCGTGCCGGCCCCGGGACCGGCAGCGGGGGGCGCGGGGGTGCCGGAGACCGGGGCGGCGCCGGCGGGGGGCGGGGTGTCCGGGCGGTCGGGTGCGGCGCCGCGGGCGGCGCGCGGGGCCGCCGGGGTGGTGCGCGAGCGGGCGCGGGGCGCGGCGCCCGGTCCGGCGGCGGCGGGACCGGCGGGCAGCGCGGCCGCGGGGCCCGCACCCGCCGCGCCCGGACCGGGGGGCGCCGGGGCCGGCGGGACGTGGGCGAGCAGCCGCTCCAGTTCGGCGTCGCGGCCGGTGAAGTCGGGCAGGTCGTGCGGGAGGGAGCGGGGCGGCGGCGCCGGGGCCTGCGGGGCGGCCGGGTGGTCGCGGCGGGCGCCGGGCGGGGTGTCGAGGGCCGGCTCGTTGCGCAGGATCTGCTGGTAGCGGTAGTTGACGGCGCTGCTGGGGTCGATGCCGAGCTGCTCGGCCAGGAGGTTGCGCAGGTCGTGGTAGACGCGGAGCGCGTCGGCCTGCCGGCCCGTCCGGTACAGGGCGACCATCAGCAGGGCGCTCAGCGACTCGCGCAGCGGGTGCTCGGCGACCAGGGGCATCAGCTCGCCGACGGCGTCGTGGGCGCGGCCCTGCTCCAGGCGCAGCTCCAGGAGCCGTTCGCGGGCGCCCAGGTAGCGGTCCTCCAGGGCCGCGGCGGCGGAGGTGAGGGCGGGGCTGCGGCTGTCGGGGAGGACCCGGCCCCGGTACAGGCCGAGGGCGCTCTCCAGGGCGGCGGCCTCGCCGTCGACGGTGGCGCTGCGGCGGGCCTCGTCGAGGGCCCTGTCGAAGCGGATGAGGTCGAGTTGTTCCTCGTCGACGATGATCCGGTAGCCCGGTCCGTCGGTGACGATCATTTCCTGCGCGTGAGGAATGCGTGAACGCAGATTCGCAACGATCTTACGTATCTGGTGTTCCGCCGTGGCGGGCGGTACGCGTTCCCACACCGCCTCCACCAGATGGGAAATCGGGACCAGCCGATTGGCCTCCAGCAGGAGTGCGGCGAGGACCGCGCGGACGCGGGGTCCGCCCAGGTGGAGCTCGCGCCCTCCGACCGAAACCATCAACGTGCCCAGAATGCTGAACCGGACAGCGCTCCCCCGTGAGGCCATCATGGAAATGAACTCTATGGGATGAACCCCGAGGCCGCGCCAGTCAATTTGGCCAGTTGTTTGATCAATTCCGGTCAGCACCGTTCGAGTTGACCAAGAAACAGATCCGCCTTGACATGTTGACCTGTGGCCAAGAATACTCGCTCACTGTTGGTGACGTGTCTGCGCTGACGACGCGTCACCGTACGTACCACCGGCCCCGCGCCTCTCGCGGCTGAGCCGGGACACCACGGAGATCCACCCCCGCGAAGGCCGGCCCGCGCCCACCGCCGCCGCCTTCCGCCACCCGACCCGCCCCTCCCCGGCCGCACCCGCGCCCGAGCCCCGCCCCGCGCCGCCACGCCCCGACGGCACCGCCGCCCGGCGCCCCCGCGCGTCCGGGTGCGGGCCCCGTGCGCCCGCGTCCGCCGCCGCCGTGCGCGCGGCGCCCCGCGAACCTCCGCCCCCGCCCACCGGGGCAGTACCACCCACCAGGAAGGAAGCACCACGCCATGCCGCGTCCCGAACCGCTGCCCCTGCACGGCAAGGAGTACAAGTCCGACCCGTACCCGCTGTACCGCAAGCTCCGCGAGGAGGGCCCCGTCCACCGGGTCAACTTCCCCAGCGGCGTCAACGCGTGGCTGGTCACCGGGTACGAGGCGGCCCAGAGCGCCCTCACCGACGACCGCCTCGGCAAGAACCACGACCTGGGCAACAGCGCCTGGCGCGAGCGCGCGGCGATCATGCCGGAGCCGCAGCACTCCCAGCTCCAGGTGCACCTGCTGCACCAGGACCCGCCGAAGCACACCGTCATGCGCAAGCTCGTCACCGAGGCCTTCACGCCCCGCAACGTCGAGCGGGGGCGCGCCCGCTTCGAGGAGATCGCCACCGAACTCCTCGACGCCGCCCTCGGCACCGCCACCGGCGAGGCCGACCGGAGCGGCGGGGTCGTGGACGTCGTCTCCGCCTTCGCCGCGCACTTCCCCTTCCGCGTCCTCGCCGAGGTCATCGGCCTGCCCGAGGAGATCGCCGCCCGCTTCGACCGGGACTGGGGCAAGGTCGTCCAGCCCGTCGGCCCCAGCGACCCGCTGCGGCCGGTCTACGAGGGGCGGCTGCGCGGCCTGCAGGAGTACATCACCGAGGTCGTCGAGCACAAGCGCGCCCACCCCGGCGACGACCTGCTCACCAAGCTCGTACGCGCCTGCGAGGCGGGGGAGATCACCAAGGAGGAGCAGGACTCCATCGTCTTCCAGCTCCTCGTCGCCGGGCAGGAGCCGGTCACCAACCAGATCACCACCGCCCTCATCGCCCTCCTGCGCCACCCGGCCCAGCTCCGGCGCCTCCAGGAGGCCGTCGCCGGCGAGCCGGACGACGCCGGCGAGGCCCTGCTCGGCCGCGCCGTCGAGGAACTGCTCCGCTACGACAGCGCCTTCGAGCTGACCACCTGGCGGTTCTTCGCCGAGGACTCCGACCTCTTCGGCACCACCGTCCCCGCCGGGGACTCGGTCATCGTGTCGCTGTGCGCCGCCAACCGCGACCCGGAGCGGTTCCCCGACGCCGACACGCTCGACCTCGACCGCACCCCCAACCCGCACATGGCGTTCGGCCACGGCATCCACTTCTGCCCCGGCGCCGCCCTCGCCCGCGTCGAGCTGCGCATCGCCCTGCGCGCGCTGCTCACCCGGCTGCCGCAGATCCGCCTCGCCGTCCCGGACGAGGACCTGGCCTGGGTCGGCGCCGTCCTGGCGCGCGGGGTCAACGAACTGCCCGTCGCCTACGGCCCGCGGGACGCCGCGCCGCGCTCCGGCGGCTGCCCCGTGGCGCACTGACCCGCGCCCCCGCCATGCCGTACGAACCGGGCCCGGCGACCGCCGCCGGGCCGCCCCACCACGTCACACCGCCGACGGCACCACGACACACGGAAGCGAGCCGATTACCCATGTCCGAGTCCGCCACCGCCACCGTCCTGACGCCCGACGTCGAGCGCGTCAGCCAGGAGATCGTGCGGCTCCTCATCCCGCACCGCCGCACGGTGGAGCCCGACACCCATCTCGACAAGCCCGACGACTTCCCCGAGCAGCTGCGCCAGATAGCCGACTTCGTCGGCAAGAACGAGCAGGTCATCTTCAGCCTGCCCGGCTTCCCCTGCAAGTCGCCCAACACCGACAAGGTCTTCGGCCACCTGCCCGACCACGGCGAGCGGCTCGCCCTGCGCTTCCTCGACTCGCTGTGCGCCGAGATCGGCAAGGTCTACGCCCCCGGCGCCCGCGTCCTGATCTGCTCCGACGGCCACATCTTCGGCGACGTGATCCGGGTCCCGGACGAGCACATCGACGCCTACAACGACGCGCTGCTCGACATGATCCACGCCGAGGGCCTCGCCGACCACCTCGACTGCTTCGACCTGCGGGACTGCTACGGCCCCGACCTGTCGTACGACGAGAAGCGGCAGAAGGCCGCCGTCACCCTCGGCCCCACCCTGGAGGAGCTGCGCGCCGAGGTCCGCGAGGACGAGGCCAGCCTGCGCATGTACCGGGGCATCACCCGGTTCCTCGTGGAGGACACGGCCGGCTGGGAGGGCTCCCGGTCCGCCCTGCAGCGCGACTGCCGCCGCCGGGCGTACGAGGTCATCCTGCGCAGCCGCGCCTGGAGCGAGCTCATCGCCGAGAGCTACCCGCGCAACGTCCGGCTCTCCATCCACCCGCAGAACCGGGGCTCCGTGAAGTTCGGCATCCGCCTCCTCGGCGCCGCCGACGCGTGGACCACCCCCTGGCACTCCGTGCTGCTGCACCGCGCGGACGGCACCTGGGAGCTGATGCACCGCCGCGAGGCCGAGAAGCTGGGCCGGGAGGTCCACCAGGACGGCCGGCCGAGCCACTTCGAGGCGTTCACCGACGGGACCGGCGACGGCGAGGCCCGTACGGACGCCTCCGCCGGCACCCGTACGGACGCCCGTGCCGGCGCGGGCGCGGGCTCCGAGGTCCGTACCGGCGCGGGCTCCGACCTCCGTACCGGCGCGGACCCGGCCGCGAGGACCGTCGCAGCGGCCTGACGCCCGAGCGCGGCCCGGCCGCCCGGGCCGCGCCCGGTGCCGCCCGGGCCGCGCGCCCGCGATGTCGTACGGAGACGCCGTACGGCGACGTCGTACGGAGATGTCGTACGGAAGGGAGTCCCGCCCATGTCCGTGGCCGCCTCGGTGGTCCAGCCCCTCCCCAGCCACGCCCTGATGGTCCTGCTCCTCCAGCTCGGCGTCCTGCTGCTGTGCGCCCTGCTCCTCGGACGGCTCGCCGAGCGCCTCGGCATGCCCGCCGTCGTCGGGGAGCTGACGGCCGGGGTGCTCCTCGGCCCCTCGCTGCTCCTGCACCTCGCCCCCGGCGTCGGGAACTGGCTGTTCCCGCAGAGCACCGAGCAGATGCACCTGCTCGACGCCGTGGGCCAGTTCGGGGTGATCCTCCTCGTCGGCTTCAGCGGTATCCACCTCGACCTCAAGCTCGTCCGCAGACAGGGCGCCCGCGCCGCCGGGGTCGGCGCGGCGGGCCTCCTCGTCCCCCTCGTCCTCGGCGCCGGGCTCGGCCTCCTGATGCCGGCCGCGCTGCGGGCCCCGGGCGCGGACCACACGGTCTTCGCCCTGTTCATCGGCGTCGTCATGTGCGTCAGCGCCATCCCCGTGATCGCCCGCACCCTCATCGACATGAAGCTCATCCACCGGGACGTCGGCCAGATGATCCTGGTGGCCGTCACCATCGACGACGCCGTCGGCTGGGTGCTGCTGTCGCTGGTCGCCGCCATGGCCACCACCGGCCTCTACACCGGGGAGGTCCTCACCACCCTCGGCGAGGTCGGCCTGCTGCTCCTCGCGACCGCGACCGCGGGCCGGTGGCTGGTCGGCGCCTCGATGCGGGCCGCCGGCCGGGCCGGCGTGCCGGGGCTGCCCGTCGTCACCGCCGTCGTCCTGATGACGCTCTCCGCCGCCGGCACCCACGCCCTCGGACTGGAGGCGGCGCTCGGCGCGTTCTTCTGCGGCATCCTCATCGGCGGCACCCGGGAGTTCGACACGGCGTCCCTCGCCCCGCTGAACACGACCGTCATGGCCGTGCTCGCCCCGCTGTTCTTCGCGACCGCGGGACTGCGGATGGACCTCACCTCCCTCGCCGACCCGGAGATCGCCCTGTGGGGGCTGGCCGTCTTCGCCGTCGCCGTCGCCGGCAAGTTCCTCGGCGCCTTCCTCGGCGGGCTCACCACCCGGATGAACCGCTGGGAGTCGCTCGCCCTCGGCGCGGGGATCAACGCGCGCGGCGTCATCGAGGTGATCATCGCCCTGATCGGCGTACGGCTCGGCCTGCTCACGGTGGAGATGTACTCGATCGTCGTCCTCGTCGCCGTCCTGACGTCCCTCATGGCCCCGCCGGTGCTGCGCTTCGCCATGAACCGGGTCGAGCAGACGGCGGAGGAGGAGCTGCGCGGACACCGCTTCCTGTCGCGGACGGGCGCCGCCCCGGCGCCCGCCCCCACCCCGGCCCCCACCACGACCGCGGACCCGTGACGACGGCGGACCCGTGACGCACCCGGGCCGTGACCCACGCGGCCCCGTCACGCCCCCGCCCCCGGGGCCATGACGCACCACCGGCCCTCACGCCCACCGGGCCCTCACGCCCGTACGCGCATGGCGCCCGCACCCACATGACGCCCCTGCGCACACGACGCCCGCGCGGGCCCGCGACGCCCGCGCGGGCGTCGTGACGACCACGACTCCGGAAGGGAGGGCACGGGATGAAAGGCATCATCCTGGCCGGAGGCAGCGGCTCCCGGCTGCACCCCATCACCCTGGGCGTCTCCAAGCAGCTGCTGCCCGTCTACGACAAGCCGATGATCTACTACCCGCTCTCCGTGCTGATGCTGGCCGGCATCACCGAGATCCAGATCATCGCCGCCCCCGGCGACGTGCCCGGCTTCCAGCGGCTGCTGGGAGACGGCTCCGCACTCGGCCTCACCCTCACGTACACCGAGCAGGACAAGCCGCGCGGCCTCGCCGACGCGTTCGTGCTGTGCGCCGAGCACATCGGGGACGACCAGGTCGCCCTCATCCTCGGCGACAACCTGTTCCACGGCCCCGGCTTCGGCGAGATCCTGCGCACCAGCGCCCGGGACGTCGACGGCTGCGTCCTGTTCGGCTACCCCGTCGCCGACCCCGAGCGGTACGGCGTGGGGGAGATCGACGCCGAGGGGCGGCTCGTCCGGCTGGAGGAGAAGCCGGCGAGGCCCCGCTCCAACCTGGCCATCACCGGGCTGTACCTCTACGACAACGACGTGGTGGAGATCGCCCGCTCCCTGCGCCCCTCCGCGCGCGGCGAGCTGGAGATCACCGACGTCAACCGGATCTACCTGGAGCGCGGCAAGGCCGGCTTCGTCCAGCTCGGGCGCGGCTTCGTCTGGCTCGACACCGGCACCCACGACGCCCTCACCGAGGCCGGGCAGTACGTGCAGATGCTCTCCCACCGGCAGGGCGTGCGCATCGGCTGCGTCGAGGAGATCGCCTGGCGGATGGGGTACATCGACCGCGACACCTGCCACCGGCTCGGCGCGGCCCTCTCCCGCTCGCCGTACGGCCGGTACCTGATGGACATCACCAGCGACGCCCGCCACGACGGCGGCGCCACGAGGACGGAGGAGCGCGCATGAGGGTCCTGGTGACCGGAGGCGCCGGGTTCATCGGCTCCCACTACGTACGGGCCCTGCTCGACGACGTCTACGAGCCGGGCGCGGCCCACACCGTCACCGTCCTCGACAAGCTCACCTACGCGGGCAACCGGGACAACCTCCCGGCCGCCCACGACCGCCTCTCCTTCGTCCACGGCGACGTCTGCGACCCGCGCCTGCTCGCCGGGGTGCTGCCGGGTCACGACGCCGTCGTCCACTTCGCCGCCGAGTCCCACGTGGACCGCTCCATCGAGGGCGGCGCCGACTTCGTCCGCACCAACGTCCTGGGCACCCAGACGCTCCTGGAGGCGGCCGTGCGCGCCCGCGTCGGGCGGGTCGTCCACGTCTCCACCGACGAGGTGTACGGCTCCCTGGAGAGCGGCCGCTGGACGGAGGAGTCCCCGCTGCTGCCCAACTCCCCGTACGCCGCCTCCAAGGCGGGCTCCGACCTCGTCGCCCGCGCCCACTGGCGCACCCACGGCCTGGACGTCTCCGTCACCCGCTGCTCCAACAACTACGGGCCCCGCCAGCACCCCGAGAAGGTCATCCCGCGCTTCGTCACCCACCTGCTGCGGGGCGAGCCCGTGCCCCTGTACGGGGACGGCCGCAACCGCCGCGAATGGCTCCACGTGGACGACCACTGCCGGGCCCTGCACCTGGTCCTCACCCGCGGCCGGGCCGGCGAGGTCTACAACGTCGGAGGCGGGGACGAACTGACCAACCGCGAGCTGACCGAGCGCATCCTCGCGCTCTGCGGCGCCGACCCGTCGATGATCCGCCACGTCCCCGACCGCAAGGGCCACGACCTGCGCTACGCCGTCGACGACGGCAAGATCCGCGAGGAGCTGGGCTACGCGCCCCGCCACACCCTCGACGAGGGCCTCGCCGCCACCGTCGCCTGGTACCGCGACCACCCCGGCTGGTGGAAGGCGGACGCGGACACGCCTCCGGGCCCCTGACCACCACCCCGGACCCCCTCAGGACCCCCGGACCGCCGGACCCCCTCAGGACCACCGGACCACCGGACCCCCTCAGGACCACCGGACCACCGGACCCCCTCAGGACCACCGGACCACCGGACCCCCTCAGGACCACCGGACCACCGGCCCGCCCCCGCACGACGCACGACCGCCACGCCCCACACCGGAGGAGAGCGCCATGACCACCTACGTATGGGACTACCTGCCCGAGTACGAGAAGGAGAAGGACGACATCCTCGACGCGGTCGGGAAGGTCTTCGCCTCCGGCCGCCTCGTCCTCGGCGACAGCGTCAAGGGCTTCGAGGAGGAGTTCGCCGCCTACCACGGCACCGGCCGTCGCTGCACCGGCGTCGACAACGGCACCAACGCCCTCAAGCTCGCCCTGGAGGCCCTCGGCGTCGGCCCCGGCGACGAGGTGGTCACCGTCTCCAACACCGCCGCCCCCACCGTCGTCGCGATCGTCTCCACCGGGGCCACCCCCGTCTTCGTCGACGTCCGGGAGGAGGACTTCCTCATCGACACCGACCAGGTCGAGGCCGCCATCACCGACCGCACCAAGGTGCTCCTCCCGGTCCACCTCTACGGCCAGTGCGCCGACATGGAACCCCTCAGGGCGATCGCCGAACGGCACGGCCTGAAGCTCCTGGAGGACTGCGCCCAGGCCCACGGCGCCCGCCACCACGGCCGCCCGGCCGGCACGATGGGCGACGCCGCCGCGTTCTCCTTCTACCCCACCAAGGTCCTGGGCGCCTACGGCGACGGCGGCGCCGTCCTCACCGCCGACGAGGACACCGACCGCGCCATGCGCCAGCTCCGCTACTACGGCATGGACCAGGTCTACTACGTCGTCCGCACCCCCGGCCACAACTCCCGCCTGGACGAGGTCCAGGCGGAGATCCTGCGCCGCAAGCTCACCCGCCTCGACGCCTACGTCGCCGGCCGCAACGCCGTCGCCCGCCGCTACGAGGAGGGCCTCGCCGACCTCACCGGCCCCGGCGGGCTCCGCCTGCCCACCACCAACCCCGGCAACACCCACGTCTACTACGTCTACGTCGTCCGCCACCCCGAGCGCGACCGGATCATCGAGGCGCTCAAGGCCCACGACATCGCCCTGAACATCAGCTACCCGTGGCCCTGCCACACCATGACCGGCTTCGCCCACCTCGGCTACGCCGCCGGGTCCCTGCCCGTCACCGAGAAGCTGGCCGGCGAGATCTTCTCCCTGCCCATGTACCCCTCGCTGCCCGAGGCCGTGCAGGACCGCGTCATCACCGCCCTGCGCGAGGTCGTCACCGCGCTGTGACCGCCCGTCCGTGACCGCCCGTCCGTGACCGCCGCCCCGTGACGGCGGACCCGCGCACCCCCGCGCACGCCACCCCACCGGAAAGGCCCACCACCGTGCAGGCAAGGAAACTGGGCATCGAGGGCGCCCTCGCCTTCACCCCGCCCGTCTACCGCGACGACCGCGGCCTGTTCACCTCCCCGTACCAGGACGCCCCCTTCACCGGCGCCCGCGGCACCTCGCTCTTCCCCGTCCGCGACATCAGCCACAACCTCTCCGCGCGCGGCGTGCTGCGCGGCATCCACTA
Organism: Streptomyces fradiae ATCC 10745 = DSM 40063; assembly: GCF_008704425.1. Lineage (NCBI taxonomy): Bacteria > Bacillati > Actinomycetota > Actinomycetes > Kitasatosporales > Streptomycetaceae > Streptomyces > Streptomyces fradiae. Next base: position 2,840,007 of record NZ_CP023696.1, on the reverse strand, counting down.
CACGACCACCCCGCCCGGCCGGGCCAAGTACGTCTACTGCCCCTACGGCCGGGTCCACGACTACCTGGTCGACCTGCGCGTCGGCTCGCCCACCTTCGGCCGGTGGGAGGCCGCCGAACTGGGCGGCGACGACTGCCGGGCGCTGTACATCCCGGTCGGCGTCGGCCATGCCTTCCTCTCCCTGGAGGACGACTCGATGGTCGTCTACGTGATGTCGCACGGCTACGTCCCCGAGAACGAACTGGCCGTCTCGCCCCTCGACCCCGAGCTGGGCCTGCCCCTGCCCGACGGGTACGACCTCGCCCAGTCCGAGCGGGACACCGCGGCCCCGACCCTCGCCGAGGCGCTCGCGCAGGGCCTGCTGCCCTCGTACGACACCTGCCGGAAGGTGGAGGCCGAGCTGTGGCAGTGAACCCGCCCCTGATCGCCGTGCTCGGCGCGACCGGCTTCGTCGGCTCCGCCGTGCTGCGCCTGCTCGCCACCCGCGAGGTGCGCCTGCGCGCCGTGTCCCGGCGCCCCGCGGCCGTACCGCCCGGCGCCGCCGCCGACGTCGAGGTGCACACCGCCGACCTGACCGAGCCCGGCGCGATGGCCGCCGCCGTCGAGGGCGCCGACACCGTCGTCCTCGCCACCCTCTACAGCGCGGCCACCGCCACCTGGCGCGTCGAGGACGGCGACTCGGCCGCCGAGCGCGTCAACGTCGGCCTCGCCCGCGACCTCGTCGACGCCCTCGCCGCCCGCGCCCCCGGAGGCCCCCTGCCCAGGGTCGTCTTCACCGGCGCCGCCTCCCAGGTCGGCCCCACCGGCAAGGAGGTCCTGGACGGCACCGAGGAGGACCGCCCGGCCGGCCCGTACGACCGGCAGAAGCTCGCCGCCGAACGGGTCCTCCTGGACGCCCACGCCCGCGGTGTGTGCCTCGCCACCTCCCTGCGGCTGCCCACCGTCTTCGGCTACGGTCCCGGCTCCACCGCCCGCGACCGGGGCGTCGTCTCCGCCATGACCCGCCGCGCCCTCGCCGGCGAGCCCATCACCATGTGGCACGACGGCTCCGTGCGGCGCGACCTGCTGTACGTCGAGGACCTCGCCCGCGCCGTCGTCGCGGGCGTCGACCACGCCGAGACGCTCGCCGGCCGGCACTGGCTGCTCGGCACCGGGGAGGGGCGCCCGCTCGGCCCGGTCTTCCAGCAGGTCGCCGTGCTCGTCTCCGACCGCACCGGCCGGCCGCCCGTGCCCGTCGTCTCCGTCGAGCCGCCCGCCCACGCCGAGGCCGGGGACTTCGCCGACGTCACCATCGACGCCTCCGCCTTCCGCACCGCCACCGGCTGGGCGCCGCGCACCCCGCTCGCCGAGGCGCTGCGCCGCACCGTCGACCACCTGGCCGCCGAAGCGGAGCGCGACCGGGCTGCGGAGGCGGCAGGCGCCACGGCCGCCGAGCCCTTGCGGAACCCGCCCGCCGAGCCCGTACGGAACCGGGCCCCCGAGCCCGCACGGGCCCCGGTGGCGGAGGCGGCCCCCGGCCCGTCCGGGGAGGAGCGGACCGCGGGGGGCACCGCGTGACCGCCGCCGCCCCGCCGCCCGGCGCCCCCGCCGCGCTGCGCCCGCGCGCCGCGCACGACCTGCCCGCCCGGCTCGCCCGGTCGGCCGCCGCCACCGGGCAGGGCCACCACCTGCGTACCGACGAGGTCCCCGGCTGGCTCGCCGAGCGGGCCCGCGCCCACCGGTTCGCAGTCCGCCGCACCCCGCTCGACCGGCTCGACGGCTGGTCCTTCACCCCGGACGGCGGCGACCTCGTCCACCACAGCGGCCGGTTCTTCTCCGTGCGCGGACTCGCCGCGACCGTCGACGAGGGGCCGTTCACCCGCTGGCAGCAGCCCGTCATCCACCAGCCCGAGGTCGGCATCCTCGGCATCCTGGCCAAGGAGTTCGACGGCGTCCTGCACTTCCTGATGCAGGCCAAGATGGAGCCCGGCAACCCGAACCTGCTCCAGCTCTCCCCGACCGTGCAGGCCACCCGCAGCAACTACCAGCGCGTCCACCAGGGCGCGCGGGTGCGGTACCTGGAGCACTTCGCCGCCCCGGCGCGCGGCGGCAGGGTCCTCGCCGACTCCCTCCAGTCGGAGCACGGCTCGTGGTTCTACCGCAAGTCGAACCGGAACATGCTGGTGGAGACCACCGCCGAGGTACCGGCCGACGAGGACTTCCGCTGGCTCACGCTCGGCCAGATCGGCGAGCTGCTGCGCCTCGACCACGTCGTCAACATGGACGCCAGGACCGTGCTGGCCTGCCTGCCGATGGCCGCGCCCGGACCCGAGGCCCTGCACACCGACACCGAGCTGCTGTCATGGTTCACCGCCGAGCGCGCCCGCCACGACGTGGACGTGCGGCTCGTGCCGCTCGACGGCGTCGAGGGCTGGCGGCGCGGCGCGGACGGCATCGGGCGCCCCGACGGGCGGTACTTCCGCGTCACCGGCGTCACCGTCGAGGCGGGCAACCGGGAGGTCACCGGCTGGGACCAGCCGCTGCTCGAACCGTGCGGCACGGGCGTCGCGGCGTTCCTGTACCGGCGCTTCGGGGGCGTACCGCACCTGCTGGCGCACGCCAAGGTGGAGGCCGGATACCTCGACACCATCGAGCTGGCCCCCACCGTCCAGTGCACGCCGGGCAACTGGGACCCGGTGCGCGCCGACGAGCGGCCTCCCTTCCTCGACGCCGTGCTCGACGCCGACCGGCGGGGCGCCGCCCACTACGCGGCGGAGCACTCGGAGGAGGGCGGCCGCTTCCTCCAGGCCCGCATCCGGTACCTGTTCGTGGCGGCCGACGAGGAGGCGGCGCCCCTCGAACCGCCGCCCTCCTACCGGTGGGTGAGCGTCGACCAGCTCAACTCCCTCACCGCGCACGGCCACTACGTGAACGTGCAGGCCCGCACCCTGCTGGCCTGCCTCACGACGGGCGCGGTCCGCCTCTGACCCCCCGGCCGGCCGGCCCCCTCGGGCCCGGCCGGCCGCACACGGACCCCGCCGACGGCCGTCCCGCCGTCCCGCCGTACCGCCGTCCCGCCGTCCCGCCGTCCCGCCGTGCGGCCGTACCGCCGTGCGGCCGTGCGGCCGTGCGGCCGTCCGCGCCCCGTGATCCCGATCCCCTCGAGAACAGGAGGACCCATGCCCCCCTCTCCCCCGTCCCGCGTCTCGCTGGACGCCGGCGGCCTCGCGCTCTCCGGCCTGCTCGCCGAGCCGGCCGGGGAGCCGCGGGGGACGGTGCTCGCACTGCACGGCGGGGGGACCACCGCGGGCTACTTCGACGGCCGCGCCCACCCGAGCGTCTCCCTCCTGGCGCTCGGGGCGCGGCTCGGCTTCACCGTGCTAGCCGTCGACCGACCCGGCTACGGGGCGTCCGCGCCGCACCTGCCGGACGGCGCCGACCGGGACGAGCAGGCCGACCTGGTCCGGGCGGCCTTCGCCGACTTCGCCGCCCGGCACCCGGTCGGCCCCGGCGTCCTGCTGCTCGGCCACGCCTTCGGCGGGCAGGTCGCCCTGGTCGCCGCCGCGCGCGGCGGCCTGGACGGCCGGCTGGTGGGCGTGGACCTGTCGGGGTGCGGGCACCGCCGCGCCCCCGACCGGGGCGCGGCCCCGTCGCCGTGGGGGCCGCCCAGCCTGTACCCGCCCGGCACGTTCGCCGCGGGGGCGGACCCGGTGTGCGAGGCCCCGGCGGCGGAGGCCGCGCAGGCGGCGCGCTGGCCGCGCGACTTCCCGGCCGTCGCGGCCCGCACGGCGGTGCCGGTGCGGCTGACCTTCGCCGAGCACGAGGCGCAGTGGCGGCACGACGCGGAGGCGCTGGCGGAGCTGACCGCCCACTTCACGGCGTCGCCGCGGGTCAAGGTGGCCCGGCAGCCCGCGGCGGGGCACCGGATCAGCCTCGGGTGGGCGGCGGCGTCGTACCACCGGCGGGCGCTGGCGTTCTTCGAGGACTGCCTGCGCCACCCGGCGTGCGCCCGGTCCCGCCGCCCGGCGCCCCAGCCCACCCGCGCCTGACACGCCCCCGCCCAGGCGCGCCTGACACGTGAAGGGCCCCGCCCCGGCCGGTCGGCCGGAGGGCGGGGCCGTACGCGCTCCCGCGCCGCGCTAGCGGGACGCCCAGTCCGCGTGGCGGACCACCACGGCCTGCGCCGTGACCGTGCCGCTCTGCCGGAAGCGCAGGGTGAAGGGGATGCGCTGCCCCAGCTCCACCGGGCCCCGCAGCTCCACCATCACGTCCGTGCCGTACGGGGTCATCTCCAGCGTCCCGCGCGCCGGCACCTCGACCGAGTCGATCATCTGCATCTTCGCGGCGGCCCGTCCGGCGTCGGCGTCACGCGAGAACATCGCCGAGTCGACCGCCGGCGAGTCGACCGAAAGGAGCCGGTCGGCGGAGGTCCCCCGGTTCTCCACGGTGAAGACCACCGCCGTCGACTCCCGGCCCGGGAACGGCTGGAGCAGCCGCGCGTGGGTGACCTCCAGCTCCGCCGGGGAGCCGGCCGCGCCCGCCGCCGTCCAGGCGGTCAGCCCGCCGAGCGCGACGGCGCTCGCCACGACGGCGGACAGGGCGGGCAGGAACGGCTCGACCCGGTCCCGTAGGGCTTTCATACGCGGGCCTCCGATGCCGACGCGCGGCGTGCGGGCCGGGCCGCCCCGGCCGGGCGCGCCGGCCGCGCGGGGCGGCCGGGCTGCCAGCCGCGCAGCCGCAGGCTGTTGGTGACGACGATGACCGAGCTGACCGACATGGCGGCGGACGCCACCATCGGGTTGAGCCAGCCGGTCGCCGCCAGCGGGATGGTGACGGCGTTGTACCCGAACGCCCAGACGAGGTTCATGCGGATCGTGCCGAGCGTGCGCCGGGCCAGCAGCACGGCGTCCGCGACGGCCTCGACGTCCTCCCGGACCAGCGTCACGTCGGCGGCGCCGATCGCCGCGTCCGTACCGCCGCCCATGGCGACGCCCAGGTCCGCCCCGGCCAGGGCGACCGTGTCGTTGACGCCGTCGCCGACGACGGCGACCCGGCGGCCGTCCGCCTTCAGCGCGGCGACCAGCTCCGCCTTGCCCTCCGGGGTGCACCGGGCGTGCACGTCCGCCTCCGGGATGCCCAGCTCCGCCGCGACGGCCCGCGCCGTGGCGTCCCGGTCCCCGGTGGCCAGCACGGGCCGCAGGCCCAGGCGGCGCATCCGCTCCACGGCCCGGTAGGCGCCCGGCCGCAGCGTGTCGCCGAGCGCGATCACGGCCCGCGCGGCGCCGTCCACCTTGACCAGGACCGGCGTGTGCGCGGCCTCCTCGGCGGCGGCCAGCGCCTCGGCCAGGGGTCCGGGCAGCTCCGCGTCGCCCGGCGCGCACACCTCGACGCGGTGCCCCTCGACCCGCCCGGCCACGCCGACCCCGGTCGTGGAGACGAAGCCGGCGACCCCCGGCAGGGCGTCCTCGCCCAGCGTGCGGCGCCCGTAGGCCGTGACGGCCCGGCCCAGCGGGTGGTCGGAGCCCTGCTCGACGGCGGCGGCCAGCCGCAGCACCTCGCGCCGCTCGTCGTCGCGGTGCGCCCCGCCCAGCGGGGTGACCCCGGTGACCTTCAGCTTGCCGGTGGTGAGCGTGCCGGTCTTGTCGAGGACGACCGTGTCGACGTTGCGCAGCGTCTCCAGGGCGCGCGGCCCGCTGACGAGGATGCCGAGCTGCGCGCCCCGCCCGGTCGCGGCCAGCAGGGCGGTCGGCGTGGCGAGGCCCAGCGCGCACGGGCAGGCGACGACCAGGACGGAGACGGCGACCGTCACCGCGACCTGCGGGTCCGCCCCGGCGCCCAGCCAGAAGCCGAGCACGGTCACCGCCAGCGCCAGGACGACGGGCACGAACACCCCGGCGACCTGGTCCGCGACGCGCTGCGCCCGCGCCTTGCCCGCGAGGGCGTCGGTGACGAGCCGGGTGATCCGGGCGAGCTGCGTGTCCTCGCCGACGGCCGTCGCCCGCACGAGCAGCATCCCGCCCGCGTTGACGGCGGCGCCGACGGCGGGGGAGCCGGGGCCGACCTCCACGGGCTCGCTCTCACCGGTGACCAGCGACAGGTCCAGCGCCGAGCTGCCCTCGACGACGACGCCGTCCGTGGCGACCTTCTCGCCGGGCCGGGTGACGAAGACCTGGCCGACCCGCAGCTCCTCGATGGGGACGCGCCGCTCGCGCCCGGACTTCTCGCACCGCACGGCCACGTCCTTCGCGGCCAGCTTCGCCAGCGACCGCAGCGCGGCGCCCGTGCCGCGCTTGGCGCGCGCCTCCAGGTACCGCCCGGTCAGCACGAACATCGGCACGGCGACGGCGGCTTCGAGGTAGATGTGCGCCACGTCCGCCGACGGGGACGGCAGCAGGCTGAAGGGCATCACCATGCCGGGCACGCCCGCTCCGCCGAGGAAGAGGGCGTACGTCGACCAGGCGAACGCCGCGATCGTGCCCAGCGACACCAGCGTGTCCATGGTCGACGCGGCGTGCCTCAGCCCGCGCACCGCCTTCACGTGGCAGGGCCAGGTGCTCCAGAAGACGACGGGCGCGGTGAGCGCGAAGCAGAGCCACTGCCAGTTGCTGAACTGGAGCGCCGGGACCATGGACAGCGCCAGGACCGGCACCGCGAGGGCGACGGTGATCCACATGCGCTGCCGCTGGGCGGCGACCTCGGCGGCCTCCTCCTCGTCGCGGCGCTCTTGCCGGGCGGCCTCCGGCTCCTCCCGGGTCTTCGGCGGGGCGGGCGGCTCGGCGGTGAAGCCGGACCGCTCGACCGCGGCGACCAGGTCGGGGACGGTGTACGACGCCGGGTGGGTGACGCGCGCGGTGTGCGTGGCGAGGTTGACCGACGCGACCACGCCGTCCAGCTTCGCGAGTCCCTTCTCCACGCGGGCGACGCACGCCCCGCAGGTCATGCCGCCGATGAGCAGGTCGGTGGTGACCGTGGCGGCGGCCACGGGTCCGGGGGCGGTCATCGGCTCATCTCCTCCATGTCCATGCCGCCCATGTCCGCCCCGCCGTCCCCGCCGGAGGTCCCGGCGGGGGCGCTGTAGCCGGGGTGGAGGCCGGGGGCGACGGGCCCGGCGAGCGTTCCGACGGCGTACGAGGCGGCGAGCAGGGCCGCCAGCAGCATCAGGAACCCGGCCAGGCCCGGCAGCGGCCCGCGCGGCGAGGCGTCCGGGCGGTCGGGCGTGGCCGGTTCGGGCCGGGCGTCCTTCATGGTGCTCCGCTCCTGCGACGAGCGCCCGCCAGCCACGACTCCCGGTACGGGGGATGGCCCGGACACGCGGCTGACGGGCCGACAAGGGACGGGCCGCTGCGGGGAGGGGTCCTCCCGCGGCCCGGCCACTCATGCTGGCACGGAAACCCGCGGAAACCACCCGGCGCGGCCGGGATGCCGCACGTGAGCATTCTCCCGTTCCGCGCCGGGAACCCGTGCGCGCCGCGGGCCGACTACCTGGAGAAAGCCTCCGCCGTCACGTCGGCCAACTCCCTTGCGGGGAGGGCCTGTTTCCGGCCTCCGGTGTCCCGAAAGGGCGCTGACCCGATCGATCTCCACCTGCGACGATGACGACGAAACCCGCCGTACGGCGGAGAGGGAAGGACCGCGCGATGCCGCACGACGACGCACAGGGCGCAGCACCCGGCCGGGGGACCCCGCCCGGCCCGGAGAAGCCGCCCGCCCCGGAGAACCCGCTGACCGGCGGGCGCAGTCCGTGGATCCTCGTCGCCATCGCGGGCGCGCTGGCGTTCACGGCGATGCTCGACATGAACGTCGTGAACATCGCGCTGGCCACGATATCCACCGACCTCGACGTCTCCCCGTCGATGGCGCAGTGGGCCGTGCTCGGCTACCAGCTCGCCGTCGTGTCGATGCTGCTGCCCGCCGGCCGCTGGCTGGACGCCGGGCGGGGCCCCGGCGGGCCGGGCGGCTCGGCCGGGGGAGGCGGCGGCGGTGTCGGGCTGCGGCCCGCGCTGCTGCTGGCCGTGTCCGGCTTCTCCGTGTGCGGGATGCTCGCCGCGCTCGCCCCGTGGATGGCGTGGCTGGCCGTCGCCCGTGTCGCCCAGGGCGTCTTCGGCGCCCTGCTGTTCGTCCTGATGCCCGTGCTGGTGATGCGGGCCGTGCCGGCGTCGATGCGGGGCCGGGCGATGAGCGTGCCCGCCACGCTCGGCCCGCTGGGCGCCGTGACCGGGCCGGCCGTCGGCGGTGTCCTGCTGGACGCCTTCGGCTGGCGGGCCGTGCTCCTGGTGAAGCTGCCCGTCTGCCTGGTCGCCCTCGTCGTCGTGGCCCGCGTCCTGCCCCGGCACGGCGGGCTCACCCCGCCCGGCCGGCAGCCCCTCACCGACGCGGCGCTCGTCGGCGGGGCCGTCGCCGCGCTGCTCCTCGGCCTGACGCTGGCGCCCGGCGTGCCGGCCTGGCTGCTGCTGTGCCTCGCCGCCGTACCGCCCCTGGTGTGGTGGACGCGGCGCCCCGCCGCGCGGCCCGTCGTCGACGTGGTCCGCGCCTCGGGCGTCGCCGGGGTGTACGGGGCGGTGTTCGCGCTCGCCGCCGGGTTCGCGGCCATGCACTACGTGGTCGCGCTGCGCCTGCAGAGCGGCGGCGGGCTGTCGGCGACCGCGACCGGGCTGACCGTGCTGGCGTTCCCCCTCGCCATGGGGCTGATGGGACCGCTCGGCGGGCGCCTCGCCGACCGGGTCGGCCCCCGGCCCACGGCCGTCGCGGGCGCCTGTGTCACCGCGGTCGGCCTCACCCTGCTCGCGCTGACCGGCGACCACTGGACGCAGGCCGACATCGCCTGGCGGCTCGCCCTCGCCGGGGCGGGCATGGGGCTGTACGGCGGGCCGACGCAGACCCTCGTCATGACCGCCGCGCCGCCGCGCGCCACGGGCATCGCCGGGTCGCTGGTGCAGCTCTCCCGCAGCCTGGGTTTCGCGATGGGCCCGGCGCTGGCCGGCGCCGCGTGGGGCCTGGCGGGCGGGGCGGACGGCGCCCGGTACGGCCTGGTGATCTCCGCGGTGGCCGCGTGGCTGTGCGTGCTGCTGCTCGCCGCCCGGCGCGGTGGCCGCGGCGGTGCGCCGGGCGCCCGCTCCGGGCGCCCGGAACCGGAGGCCGCCCCGGCGGCGACCGCCCCCGCCGGGGGCCCGGAGCCCGGCGCGGCACCGGAGCCCGGCCCCGAGCCGAAGCCGGAGCCGGCCGCCCGCTGAGCCGCCGCGCCCGTACGGACCGTTCCGTACGGGCGCCGGGGCCACGGTCCGGCAGGGCCGTCGACCTGGCCCGGCCGTCCGTCCGCCGGGCCACCCGGCCGCCCGGTCGGCGGCGCCGTCAGAGCGGGGCGTACCGGCCGGGGGAGAGGATGCCGTCCGGGTCCAGGGCGGCCTTCAGCAGGCCGATCGTCTCCCACGGGGCGGTGTCCCACCCCGTCAGGGCCTCCATGGTCTCCACGCCGACGCGGTAGAACCGGAAGCCGTCCTCGTACAGCCTCCGGTGCAGCGCCGTGTTGCAGGCGCGGGCGGCCTCCTCCTGCGCGGGGTCGTCGCGGTCGAAGTACAGGTTGACGACGGACTCCAAGTAGTCGGGCCCCGTCGGGTTCACGGCGATGGCCGGGACCATGCCGTGCTCCGCGCAGGTCTTCTCCACGAGCGCCACCAGCTCCGCGACGGTCCGCCCGTCGACGGCGGCGACCGGCATGCACGCCAGGTAGCCGACGGAGGTGCCGTCGAGGACGTCCGGGTCAGCGGGCGTCTCCTTGCCGGGCACCGACTGGTACAGGCCGTGCAGGAACGCCGTGGTGGGCCGCCCCGTGTGCACGTCCCACAGGGCGGTGACCACCGGGTCGGCGCCGGGCGCGGCGGCGTCCGCCTCGGCGAGCACGCGCGGCGAGGCGCCCGCCGCGGTCAGGGTCCGCCGCGCGTCTGCCACGGCGAGGGCCACCTGCTCGGCGGTGCCGTCCACGGCGACGGCGCCGGTCCACGTCGGCACCCGCCCGCCGCCCGCCATGGCGAGGACCCGCTTGTCGTTGAAGACATGCACGATCGACCGGAGCGTGCCGCGCAGGAACAGCTCGCGCACGGCGTCCACCACACCGGGCAGCGCCGCCTCGGAGAGCGTGAACACCAGCAGCCGCAGGCACTCCTGGCGGGGCAGCAGGTCCACCACGGCGGCGGTGACGACGCCCAGCCCCGACTGGACGAACAGCCCGTCGAGGCGCGGGCCGACGCCGTACGGGTAGTGGTGGAGCTGCCGGCTCCCCTCGCCCGCCCACAGCCCGGTGCGCATCGGCTGCCCGGTGCCGAGGACGACCTCCAGGCCGCGCACCTCCTCGGCGCGGTGGCGGCGGAAGCCCGTGCCGCGCTCCAGGAGGTTGCCGACCACGGAGGAGTGCGGCGAGGAACCGGTGACGTTGGCGACCAGGTCCGGGTGGTGGGCGGCCAGGTGGTCGGCGAGCTGGAGCTGGGTGACGCCCGGCTCCACGATCGCGTACCGGCCGGCCGGGTCGACCTCCCGTACGCGGTCCATGCGGGACAGGTCGAGCAGGGCGCAGCCGTCCCGCACGGGGAGGCGCGAGCCGAGGCCCCAGTTGAAGCCGGTGCTGTAGGGGTGGAGGGGCACCTTCTCCTCGCGGGCGACCCGTACGATCGCGGCCACCTGCGCGGCGTCGGAGGGCCGCAGGACGGCGACCACCCGCCGCGGCCGGAACGCCGAGGTGTTGCGCGAGACGGCGGCCAGGGCGGCCTCGTCGTCGGCGACGGCGTCGGCCCCGGCGATGTCCCGCCACCGCGCGACCGCCCGCCTCTCGGCCGCTGTCCGCTCGGCCGCTGTTCTCTCGCCCGCTGTCCGCTCGCCTTCCCCGCTCTCGCCGTGCCTGGTTCCGCCCTCCCCCCTCTCGTTCTCCCTGCTCTCGCCTTCCCCGCTGTGCTGGCCCATGCGACCCTCGCCCTCTGCTGGAACGGACTGGTACGTGCTGGAGGCTGGTGCGTGCGGGCCGGGCCCCGGGCCGCCGCACGCGGGCGGCGGCCCGGGGCCCGGCCGGGTACTGCGGTGGCCGCGGCCGACGGGCCGTCAGGCGGTGGGCGCGGACGGCCGCGGCCGGCGGGCCGTCAGGCGTGGGCGCCCAAATCGAGCATCCCGGCGTGCAGCAGCCGCTTCAGCAGCCGCTGCGCGCCCTCGTCGAGGCCGGCCACGAGGTCGCGCCACAGCACGGGCCCGCCGCGCAGCCGCTCCCACAGGGCGGCGGCGCCGTCCCGCTCGTCCAGGCCCCGCACCTGCGCGCCCTCGGGGTCGTCGGCGAAGCGGAACCGGTGCGCCGGCAGCGTCCGGGCGAGCGGCGACTCGACCAGGTCGCCGTTGCGCACCGGGTCGGCCCAGTAGGCGGCGACGGCCTTCTGCTCCGCCGCCGGCATGAGGTCCGGGTCCGGCGGGATGGCCGCCTTGAAGCCGGGGATGTCCAGGGCCGGGCCCCGCGAGGCGGTGACGCCCTCCTTGAGCGCGACCTTCGTGTCGGCGTCCAGCCGCAGGTCGTTGGCCTCGGCGTACGCGGTCATGAACGGGCCGTCCACGTCGAGCGCGGCCAGGCCCTCGCCGCGGGTCAGCACCTGGAGCAGGTCCGGGGTGAACGCCGTGTTCAGCAGCGCGTGGAAGGTCGCCTCGTGGTCGGGGGCGGACAGGCCGTCGGTGCCGCGGCTGTTCCAGTACACGCTCTCCGGGTTGTCCTTGCCGATGGCGTGGTACCACTGGTCGATGGAGAGCGCGAACGAGGCGGCCATGCCGTGCCACTCCGTGTCGTAGTCCCGCCACAGGCCGCGCACCTCGTCCTCGGTGTGCTCGCCGCGGCGCGTCTCGCGGATCAGGGCGGCGGCGGCGCGGGCCTGGTTGGTGGCGAAGGCGACCCCGGAGGAGAAGAGCGGGTCGACGAAGTAGGAGGCGTCGCCCAGCAGGATCCAGCGCCCGTCGTAGTCCGCGAACAGGTCGTTGATCATCGAGTAGTTGGTGGCGGTGAGCATCTTGTCGTCGATCGGGGTGACGTCCCCGATCAGCTCCCGCAGCTTCGGCACCTCCTTGACCGTGCGGAGGAAGACCTCGGGGTCGGTGAAGTCGGTGCCCGGCTGCTTGAGGATGTTCGGGTCGGTGACGATGCCGATGGAGTGGGTGGTGACCCGCTTCCCGTCGAGGACCTTCGGGACGGGGATGTACCAGCACCAGCCGTCGCGGAAGGCGAAGCAGCCGATCGGGGACATGTCCCCCTCGCGGAAGACGTTCCAGTCGCCCTCCAGCGTCTGCGCCGGCCTGCCGCCGAGGTAGTGCTGCCAGATGGCGATGTTCCGGTAGCCGGACAGCCACTCGCGCCGCTTGCCGGTGACGATGCTGTTGCGGCGGCCGGAGGCGTCCACGAAGAACCCGGCGCGCACGGTGCGGCCGTCCTTGAGGACGACCTCCCGGCCCGACCCGTCGGGCAGGGGCGTGCACGCCGCGACGGACGTGCCCTCGAAGACCTCGGCGCCCAGCTCGGCGGCGTGGTCCAGCAGGATCTTGTCGAACTCGGACCGGTTGACGTGGATCGCCCAGCGGTGGGCGCCGTCGCGGACGGTGTTGGCGTGGTCGAAGAAGGCCACGTGCGGGTCCCGGCCGCGCCACTGGAAGATGCCGCCGAACTTCTTCACCCAGCAGTCGCTGGCCATGACCTTGTCGAGGACGCCCGTCTCCTCGAGGACGGGTATGAGTGGGTGGGCGAAGGACTCCCCGATGTGCTCCCTGGGGAACTCCTCCTTCTCGAACACGGCGACGCTGAGGCCGCCCTGCTTCATGAGCAGCGCGGCGAGCGACGACCCGCCGGGGCCGCCTCCCATGATCACCACGTCGTAGTACGGTCGCATCACTTCTGGCCTCTCGGTGTCCGGGGTGGTACGGAGCGTGCGAGTGGTGCCGGTCCTCCCGGCCGTACCGGTGGTGCCGCGAGGACCGGTGGTGCGGATGGTGCGGTGGTGCGGGTGATGCCGGTGGTGCGGTGGTACGGATGGTGCGGGTGATGCGGGTGATGCGGGTGATGCCGGTGGTGCCGGTGGTGCGGTGGTGCGGGTGATGCCGGTGGTGCCGGTGGTGCGGATGATGCGGTGGTGCGGGTGGTGCTGTCGGCGTCTGTGGGCGGGGCCCCCGGCGGTACCGGCCGGCGCGTCGGCGCATCGGCGGCGGCGGAGTCGTCGGCGCCGGCAGCGGTGTGCGCCGTGCGCCGGCTCCGTGCACCGGAGGGGCTTCCCGCGGGTCTGGCGAGGAGGCGTGGCGGCCGGGTGCCCGGCGGATCGGCCGGCCGGGCACCCGGCGGTTCAGCGGGGGGAGCGCGCGGCGGGACCGCCGGCCGGGCTCCCGCCGGTCACAGGACGTGCACGCGCCGCAGGTGGCGCGGTGAGCCCTGCGTGAAGGCGGTACGGCCGTGCAGCAGCGCGTGGTTGTCGGTGATGACGTAGTCGCCGTCCTCCCACGCGTGCTCGTACATCACGTCCGCGTCGTACAGCCGCTCGCGGATCTCGGCGAAGAAGTCCTCCGGTGCGGTGCCCTCGGGCAGGCCCTCCACGTCGAGGAAGAGCGGGCTGAGGAAGTCCTCGGGGGCCAGCGGCTCCGCGTACCGGACGACGGGCGCCCCGGTGTGCGGGTGGCGCTGCACGAGCGGCGCGGTGATGTGGCCCCCGTAGTGCGCCGTCTTCTCCTTGCGGTACGTGATGCCCAGCCGCTCCCAGACGGCGCGCGTCGCCGCCGGCAGCCCGTCCAGGACCTTGGCCGTGTCGCAGAAGGTGGTCCGCCCGCCGGTGCCGCGCGCGGGCGCCTTCACGCACTGGAAGACCTGGTGGGTGGGGGTCTTCTCGGCGAACGCCCCGTCCCAGTGGTACGGCACCGGGCCCGGCGTGAAGACGTAGTCCTTGGGGTCGGCGTGCACCTCCAGGTCCAGGACCTCGCCGAAGTTCCAGGACAGGATGGAGCCCCAGCGGCGCGCGTAGGCGACCAGGTCGTCCTTGTCGGCGAAGGCGCGGAAGCGGCGCAGGACGACGACGCGGTGCTCGGCGACCAGCGCGCGGACCGCGGCGACGTCGAGCGCGCCGAGGTCGGTCTCCTCCCGCCGGGCCTCGACCACGGCGCCGAAGGGCTTCATCGCGGTGACGGTGTACTCGGCCGTGTACTCGGTCATGACGCGACCTCCTCGATCAGCGGCTTGACGGACGCGGAGACGTTCGGGGCGATGTAGTGGCTGACCCGGCCCCCGCGCATGACGAGCGTGGCGCCCATGCGCTCGGCCTCGTGGCGCTTGACGAGGCGGATGCCCTCCCCGTCGTCCAGGGCCACCCCGTGCCAGGGCGTCAGCCAGTTGTCCCTGGTCCGCATCATGTGGATGCCGATCTTGGGGGAGTGGCTGACCTGCGGGTGGATGGAGAGCCGCAGCGCCTCCGGGAAGAAGTCCTCGACCAGGTGGCTCCACGCGTCGCTCCGCTGGATCACCTGGTACGCCAGGGACTTGGTCTCCTCGCGGACGCTGTTGCGGCTGCGGCCGGTGCTCAGCGCCATCCGGTCCTCGAAGAGGAACCGGTGGATCCCGCCGAAGATGTCGCGCGCCCCCGGATCCGCCAGGGTCCGGGCGCGCACCTCCTCGACGGGGACGGCGTAGTGGCTGGTGAGCATGGACCGCTGCTCCTCGTACGGGAAGCCGGGGAACGCGTCCTCCAGCCCGTACGTGTTGATCGCGTCGGCGCCGATCGCCGCCAGCACCGCCTCCAGCTCGGTGCCGTAGGCGCGGACCGTCTCGTCGGGCACGCCCACCAGGTCGCTGAAGACGTGGCCGTCCGAGCAGATGGTGATGCGGGCGCCCGGCTCGTAGTAGTGGCGGGTGTAGTCGCACAGCTCCTGGAGGAACTCCAGCGAGATCCGCTCCGCCATGTCGGGGAGCGTCCCCAGCACCTTCTGCGGGTTGGGCGACTTGGCGGGGAACGCCGGGATCACGAAGTGGAGGGGAACGCCCTGCTCGATGAAGCGCTCCACCTTCGGCCGGTGCAGCGCGTAGCACTCCTCGCACGTCCCGGCGGCGCAGTCGCCGTCGGCCGGGCCGTGTGCGAGGCGGCGGAACGAGAAGACCAGTCGGAGAATGTCGTCCGCGGGTGAACCGGACATCGTTCCCTCCTCGAGGGATAAGTGGGACGCGGTCATCGGACCGCGTGGAACTGGATGCGTGCGGTGTGCGCGGCGGACTCCAGCGCGTCGAGGCGGTCCACCTCCAGATCCGGCGCCTGGGCGGGCGCGGGCCGGCCGTAGCCGAAACTCACCCAGGCCGCGGGCATGCCCGCGGCGCGCGCCGCGGCGAGGTCGTGGCGGCTGTCGCCCACCATGAGCCCGGCCGTGCCGCCGGCCAGTCTCAGCGCGTGGTGCAGCGGTTCGGGCGACGGCTTGCGGCCGGCGGGCCCGTCGCCCGCGACGACCGCGTCGAACCGGCCGTCCAGGCCGAGCGCCTTGAGCAGCTCACCGGTGACCCCGCCCGCCTTGTTGGTGCACAGGGCGGTACGGACGCCCGCCGCGCGCAGCCGCTCCAGCAGCGCCACGGCGCCCGGATACGGCCGGGACTCGTCGGCCGGCGAGGCGGCGTACCCGGCCAGGTACGCCTCCTGGGCGCGGGCCACGACGGCGGGACCGACGGCGCGCCCGGACTTGGCGACGGACGCGTCGACCAGTGCCGTGCCGCCCTCGCCCACCCGGTCCCTGACCTCCGCGCGGGTGAGGGCCGGCAGCCCGAGGCCGCGCAGGGCCGAGTTCACCGTGCGGACGATGTCGTCCAGTGTGTCGACCAGGGTTCCGTCGAGATCGAAAAGGACTGTGTCCACGGTGCGGAAGCCGGTTCCCGTGGTTTCCGTGCGCGTAGTGATGTCGGCCTCAATTCATCGGTGCTGATCGCTGCTGATCGGCGCTGATCTGGTTCCGGGGCGGGGGTGGGGAATATCCCGGACGCCACCGGAAGGGGCTGTTTCCGGCCATGCCTGCATCACACACGGGGAGCCCCTGTCAAAGCGGCGCGCCGGGTGGGTGAATGAGGTGCCCGGGAACGGCGAAAGGGGCGCCGAGGCGCCCCGCGAGCATGGTGCACAGCCCGTCTGAGCTGGGCTGATGTGGGAGGGAATAGCAATCAGGGATCACCGGGGGAACCTGGCAGCGTCAAGCGCGCGGCCTGCGCGATAACTCTGGAGATACCCCCGGGGGCGTCGCCCGGAGCGGGGCATGAAACGTCAACCTGGGACTCATCCTCTTGGCGGCCCGGCCCCGTTGTCAAGGGTCGTCCACACGCCGTCGGAGAGCGGGAACGGAATGGTATCGACCTGGTAGGCGGCACCCGCAGGCTAATTCCTGCTGTCGTCATACGCCTGCAGAGGATGCCCTATGCCATGTGCCTCAATTCCTGCCTATAGCACGAGCGCGCAGGTGACCCGCCGGCGGATCATCAGGAACCTGGTGACCCTCGGAGAGCTGTACGACGAACTCACCCACTCCCTGGCCTCCGCCCGGCCCTCACGGGGAGTGGTCGAGCGCGTCAGGGAGCGCGGCGCCCCCGGCATCCCCCTCAACGGCCGCGCCCTGGAGGTCAGGGACCGCATCCGCGGAGTGCTCGCCGGATGGGCCGCCGTGGTCCGCGAGGGCCGCGGCGTGCGGGCCCCCACCCGCGACGCGGCCGCCCTCCTCGTCTTCCTCGGCCGCCACGCCGGCTGGCTGGCCGGGCACGAGGCGGCGGATGACCTGGTGGCCGAGACCGACGAACTGGTCACCGCCGCCTGGGGCGTGCTGTCCGGCCGCACCGACCGCCGCATGGTGGTCGGCCCGTGCGTGCGCCCCGGCTGCCGGGGCACGCTCGTCGCCCACCTCGGCAGCGGAACCGGTCCGTCCGCCCCGCGGGCGCCCGGCGCTCCCGCGCCCGGCACCGGCCGTGCGGCGATCACCTGCACCGTCGAGCGGGGGCACACCTGGTCGCCGGAGCTGTGGCACACGCTGCACGCCACGCCGCCGCGCACCGGCCGCGCCCCCGCCGGGGGCACCTCCGCCGCCGGAGGCACCTCCGCCACCGGGGGCACGTCCGGCGGCCGTACCCCTGCCGCCCGCACCCCCGCCGTACGGGCGTCGGCCGGGCTCACCGCCCAGGACATCGCCACCGGCTGGCGCATCGCCGCCGGCACGGTCTACTGGCTGGCCAACACCCACCACTGGCGCCGCCGGAAGAACGGCCGCCAGGTGTACTACGACCGGGACGACGTCCTCGCCACCATGCGCGCCCGCGCGGCGGCGGCCGGCGCCTGACCTCACGGGGTCACCCCCGTCGCCAGCGGGGCACCCGCCGGGGCGGGCGCGCGGTGATCGAAAGCGATCAGCGGATCGCCCGTCAACGGGTGGTCCAGCACCGCCGCCCGCACCCCGAACACCTCGCCCAGCAGCTGCGGCGTCAGCACCTCGCGCGGCGTCCCCGACGCCACCACCCGCCCCCGGTGCAGCACGTGCAGCCGGTCGCACACCGACGCCGCCGCGTTCAGGTCGTGCAGCGACACCAGCGTGGTCCGCCGCTGCTCCCGCAGCAGCGCCAGCAGCTCGACCTGGTGCAGGACGTCCAGGTGGTTGGTCGGCTCGTCCAGCACCAGCACCTCGGGGTCCTGCGCCAGGGCCCGCGCCAGCAGCACCCGCTGCCGCTCGCCGCCCGACAGCGCCGAGAACGGCCGGCCGCGCGCCTGAGCCATCCCGACCCGCTCCAGCGCCGCCGCCACCACGGCCCGGTCGGTGGCGTCCTCCCCGGCGAACGGCCCCTTGTACGGGGTGCGGCCCATCATCACGATGTCACCGACCGTCAGCTCGAAGTCGCTGGTCCGCTCCTGCGGCAGCGCCGCGATCCGCCGCGCCGCCTGCACGGGCGTCAGGTCCCACACGTCCCGCCCGTCCACCAGCACCCGCCCGGCCGCCGGCCGCAGATGCCGGTACACGGTCCGCAGCACACTGGACTTGCCGCTGCCGTTCGGCCCGACGAGCCCCGCGATCTCCCCATCGGCCGCGATCAGATGGACACCCGACACGACGGCCCGGCCCGCGTAGGCGACGCTCAGTTCCTCGACGGCGATGTTCACGCGTTCCTCCCGAGCCGCCGGTCGAGCAGGTACAGCAGCGCGGGCGCGCCGATCAGCGAGGTCACGACGCCCACCGGCAGCTCCTGCCCGTCCAGCGCCGTACGGCACACCAGGTCCACGACGACCAGCAGCACCGCACCGAACAGCGCCGACACGGGCAGCAGCCGCCGGTGGTCCGCGCCGACCAGCAGCCGGCACGCGTGCGGCACCATCAGCCCGACGAAGGCGATGGCGCCCGACACGGCGACGAGCAGCCCGGTCAGCAGACTGGTCACGACGAACAGCTCGCGCCGCAGCCGCGCCGGGTTCACCCCGAGCCCCGCCGCCGTCTCGTCGCCCATCATCATCGTGTTGAGCGGCCGGGCCCGCGCCAGCAGCAGCAGCAGCGCCGCCGGCACCGCCGACGCGGGCACCGCCAGCGTCTCCCAGCTCGCCCCGCCGAGACTGCCCATCAGCCAGAACAGCACGCCCTGCGTCTGCTGCTCGTCCCCGGCCCGCAGCACCAGGTAGCTGGTGAACCCGGTCAGGAACTGCCCGATGCCCACCCCCGCCAGCACCAGCCGCAGCGGCGAGAACGCGCCCCCGCGCCGGGCGATCAGCCACACCAGCGCGAAGGTGGCGAGCGCCCCGGCGAAGGCGGCGCCCGAGGTGCCGAGCCCCAGCACACCGCCCGTGCCCAGCCCCAGCACCAGCGCGCCCACCGCGCCGAGCGAGGCCCCCGAGGAGATCCCGAGCAGATACGGATCGGCCAGCGGGTTGCGTACGAGCGCCTGCACCGCCGTGCCCACCAGGCCGAGCCCCGCGCCGACCACCGCGGCGAGCAGGGCGCGGGGCAGCCGCAGCTGCCACACGATCAGATCGGACGTGCCGGGCCGGGGCGCGTCGCCGGACAGCCGCCGCAGCACCACCGACCACACCTCCCGCGGCGGCACGTCCGTCGATCCCCACGCCACCGAGAACGTGAGTGCGGCGAGCAGCACCGCACCCAGCACGACGGCGAGGACCCCGGCCCGCACGTGCCGGACCCCGGGCGCCCTGCCAGGCGTCTGGTCCGGCTCCGTACGGGCGGGGGAGCTCCGCTTCCCGGCCTCCGCTATCGGCGTCACCGTCCGCCCTTCACCTTGTCCGGGTACAGGGTGGCGGCGATCCGCTCCACCGTCTCGGCGTTCCGCACGCCGGCGATGGTGGTCGCCTCGGAGTTGATCCGCAGGTACCTGCGCTCCTTGACGGCCTTGAGGCCGCGCGTCGCCGCGTTCCCCTCCAGCCAGGCGCGGGCCTCGTCGAACGCCTTCTCCGTGGCGGCGGCGTCGCCCCGGTTGCGCACGGCGAGCTGGATCCAGTCGGGGTCGGCGGCGACCACCTGCTCCCAGCCGACCTGCCGGAACGTGTCGTCGCAGTCGGCGAAGACGTTCCGCGCGCCGGCCAGCGTGATCACCGCGTGGGCGACCTGCCGGTTGCAGACGGCGACGGGCTGCTTGGTGCCGGCGTCGTAGTCGAAGAAGAAGTACGAGGGCCGGTCGGCCTCCGGCACGGAGCCGACGGCCGCGCGGACGCCCTCCACCTTCCGCTCCATCCCGGCGACCAGCTCCGCCGCCCTGTCGCCCGTGCCGGTGAGCGCGCCCAGCGTCCGGATGTCCTCCGCCACCGCTGTCAGGTCGGTGACCGGCTTCTTCGCCGTGCCCGCGCACGCCGTCGACTTCAGGAACACCCGGGTGACGCCGGCCGCCGCCAGCTCCTCCCCGGTCGCCGTCTCCCCCATGCCGTGGCCGCCCCGGTTCACGGTCGCGAACGTGTCGACGTACAGGTCGGCGCCGGAGCCGAGCAGCTTCTCCTTGGGGATGACGGTCCTGCCGAGGACGGGGACCTTCCGCGCCCGCTCGTCCAGCTCCGCCGGAAGGGTGCCGGCGCCGGGCGGGAAGCCGGTGCCGGCGACCCGGTCGCCCGCGCCGAGCCGCAGGAGCAGTTCGAGCGCGGAGGCGTTGCTGGTGACGATCGCGCGGGGAGCCTTCCCGACCGTCGTACGGGTGCCCTCGCAGTCCGTCACCTCCACGGGGAAGCCCGCGCCGCCCGCGCCCCCGGCCGGCTTCGCGGGCGGCGCGACGGTGCCGCAGCCGGCCCCGGCGAACGCCAGGACCGCCGCGACACCACACCACACGGGGGCTTTCCTCACCACTGCCGACTCCTTCACGCCGTACGGGACCCGAGAGCGGCCCCGGACAAGTAGTCGGCGCCGCGCCCCCGCGAGTTCCCGGCGTGTCCGCCCTTCCGTGCACGGGCTTCCTCCACCGCCCCTGCGCGCGGGGGCCGTTCGATTACAGTGCTGCGCCGGAGCCACGTCGTGGGGGAGGGCCTCTTCCGTGAGTACCGCAGCGGCAGCCGTCTGGGGCCGGGCCGAGCAGCAGGACTACCGCGCCCGCGTACGGGGCTGCCTCCTGGGCGGTGCCGTCGGCGACGCCCTCGGCGCGGCCGTGGCCCGCCTGCCGGTGGAGGCCATCCGGGAGGCGCACGGCGCCGCGGGGCTCACCGACCTGGCGCCGGCCTACGGGCGGCGGGGCGCCGTGACGTACGCGACGCAGCTGAGCCTCTTCACGGTCGACGGGCTGATCCGCGCCCAGGTGCGGCGCGACACGGGCGCCTGGCACCCGCCGACCGACCTGCACCGCGCCTACCTGCGCTGGGCGGCGACGCAGCGGGACTGGGGGCCGGACGAGCGCCGCAAGGACAACGGGTGGCTCGCCGCGCAGGAGTGGCTGTACGCCCGCCGCGACCCGGCCCGCGCCTGCCTGACCGGCCTGGCGGGCGAGGTGCCGGGCACCCCGGCCGAGCCGCGGAACCCGGCCGCGCGGGACGCGGGCGCGCTGGTGCGGTCGGCGCCGTTCGGGCTGCTGGTCGGCTGGGAGCCGCACCTGGTGTGCCAGCTCGCCGTGGAGTGCGCCGCGCAGACGCACGGCCACCCCGTCGCCTACCTGGCGGCGGGGGCGTTCGCGGTGGTGGTGCACGGGGTCGCGCGCGGCCGGGACATCGAGACCGCGGTGCGGACCGCGGGCGCGGAGCTCGCCGCCCGGCCGGGCCATGAGCCGGTGGCGGGCGCGCTGGAGCGGGCCGCCGCCGCCGTACGGGAGGGGGCGCCCTCGGCGGACCGGATCGCGTCGCTGGGCGACACCGACGGGGAGTCGGCGGAGGACGCGCTGGCCATCGCCGTCTACTGCGCGCTGGTGGGCGAGGACATACGGCACGGGCTGCGGCTGGCGGTCAACCACGACGGGCCTTCCGAAGTGACGGGCGCGCTGACGGGCGCTCTGCTGGGGGCGCTGCACGGCGAGACGGCGCTGCCGCCGGCGTGGCTGGCGGAGCTGGAGGGCCGGGCCACGCTGCTGGAGCTGGCCGACGACTTCGCGATGGAGATGACGCAGGGCCCGGCCCTGCACGGCCCGTCGGCCGCCTCGCCGGGCTGGCTGGCCCGCTACCCGCGGGGGTGAGGCGGGGCGGGCGGCGTTCTCGGGGCGGGGTGGGGGCGTCGGGGAGGTGGGGGCGTGGGGCTCGGGGCGCTGGGGTCGTGGGGGCGCGGGGTGCGGGGGGTGGCGCCGGGCCGGGTGGCGGTGCGGGGGCGTGGGGGTGCGGGCTCCGGGCCGGGGCGGCGCGGGGCCGTGGGGCGGGGCGCGGCGCGCCGGGGAGGCCGTGCGGGCGGGTGCCGGCGGTCCGGAGCGGGGAGGCGGGACCACGGCATCGCTCACGGGTCACCCTGCCGCGTACTCGTGGGTATGTCGACCGCCCGTACGGAAAGGACCGGAAAAGGAACGGCCAAGGCGACGGGCGCCCCGGACCGCCGACCCGACCCGACCCGAGCTGACCAGACCAGACCGGACCCGACCGGACCCGAACCGGCCCGGCCGGACAGCGGGGCGCCGTGCGGGCGGGCCCCCGGGCGGAGGGCCGGGCGGTTCGCGGTCCGCGGGCGGGCCTCCGTCCCCGCGGACGCGGAAGAGCCCCCTCGGCCGGGACGGCGGACCAGTCGAGAGGGCTCACGCGTGTGCGGGGGGAACGGGGCGCGGGGCTCAGAGGGAGCCGGTGGTGCCCACCTCGCGGACGAACGCGTTCCAGGCGTCCGGTACGAAGGTGATCGAGGGGCCCGCCGGGACCTTCGAGTCGCGGACCGCGATCGATGCGGCGACGGGGGACTTGACCTCGACGCACGCGCCGTTCCCGCCGGAGTAGGAGGACTTCGTCCAGTTGTCCGTGGCGCCCTGGGTAATGGCCATGATCTTGCTCCGGTTCTGGCTGGTGATGGCTGGCTGGCAATCACGCCGGCCCGTCGGGGCGGCGTGGTCGCTCCGCCAGGCTGGCGTGATCGACGCTACCGGCCCAACCTCCGCGCCTGGCACCGCCGTTCACTCGACCGGATGGCTTCTGCCGGCCCGACCTTCCGGTGGGAGCCCGCCCCGGTGTACGGTGCCGACCCGCCATGCCTCGAACCGGTCAGGCGCGGTTGAACCCGGGCAGAGCGGGCGGCCCGCTCTCGGCGTGCTCCTTGGCCATCCGTGCGATGAACCGGCGGCTCTGCTCCACGCCCAGCGCCTGGGCGCGCAGGTGCTCGTACATCACCGTGTACCGCTGGACGTCGTTCGGCTTCTCCAGGTACAGGTCGCTGGTGACGCCCTCGATGTAGACGACCGAGGAGTCGGACGCGTCGGGGAACTCCAGGATCGCGTAGTGCCCGCTGATGCCCGGGTGCGCGCCCATCTCGAACGGCATCACCTGCACCGTGACGTGCGGCAGGTGCGACTGCTCCAGCAGCGCCTCCAGCTGGGCCACCATCAGCTCCCGGCTGCCGACGACCCGGCGCAGCGCCGCCTCGTCGATGACGGCCCAGAGCCGCAGCGGCTTCTGCGCGTCGTTGATCCGGTCCTGGCGGCGCGTGCGGACGTTCACCCGCTTGTCGATGTCGGCGGCCGGCGCCTCCGGCAGGGCGCCGGTGATGACGGCCTGGGCGTACGACCTGGTCTGCAGCAGTCCGGGGACGATCTGCGGCTCGTACACGCGCAGCGACGCCGCGTCGGTCTCCAGCCCGATGTAGACGCTGTAGGGGATGTCGCCGAAGGCGTGCCACCAGCCCTGCTGGCGGGAGTCCTTGGCCATCTGCATCAGCGAGTCGACGATCCGCCGGTCGTCGACCTCGTACACCCCGCACAGGTCGCGGACGTCGCGCTGGCTGATGGAGCGGCGGCCGTTCTCCAGGCGGCTGATCTTCGACTGGGAGACCAGCAGGCGCTCGGCCACCTCCTCCGCCGTCATGCCCTTCTGTTCGCGCAGCCGGCGGAGCTCCATGCCCAGTCTGCGTCGCCTGACGGTGGGGTTGACATTGGACGCCACGGAACTGCACCTCCGGCTGCCTGACACTCGTTCTGGCGTTGCTCTGCGTATCTGATGTTCAGCAGACTGCCACCAAAGGGCGTGCGGCGCTGGAGAATTGCCACACGGGTGAGTGAACGCGAACGCGCGGGCCGGCCGGTGGCCGCCCCGCGTGCCCGGTGTGGCGCCCGGCCGGGCTCGTGTGGAGGCCCGGCCGGGCGGGGTGTCGGTGGTGCGGTGAATCTGGTGGTGCGGTGGGTCTGGTGGTGCGGTGGGTCTGGGTGGTGCGGGTGCGCGCGGGCGCCGGTCGTGCCGGGATCCCGGTGGTGCGTGCGGCGCCGGTCGTGCCGGTCGTGCCGGTGGCGCCCGGGTGGTGCGGGTGGTGCCGCCGCGCGGTGGTGGTGCGCGGGCGTGCCCGGTTCAGCGGGCGGCGGCGCGGGCCATGGAGCCGGGCCCCGGCCGCGAGGGGGACCGCAGCGGGGCCGCGGCGGCCTGGCGGCCGGCGCCTCCCGGTGCGGCGGCACGGCGGGGCTGCGCGCCCACGCCGTTCTGGACGTCCATGACGGCGTGCGCCACCAGTCCGCCCATGGGGTCGTGCCGGATCAGATCCCGGAGCCGGGAGCGCGAGGAGCGCCCCTCGTTCCCGGGGTACAGGTGCTTGCCGAGACCCACCGCGTGCGCGAGCGCGGCCAGTGCGGCGGTCCGCGGGTCCGGCGGCACGCCGGTGCGGATCGCGCTGTCCAGCCGGGCCCTGATCTCCCGGCTGATGGCCGTGTCCGTCGCCTGGTAGCGGGTGGTCGGCAGTACCCCGCACATCTGGCTCTCGACGGCATGGACCATGCCGCAGCGCTCCAGGTGCGAGAGGTACGTCTGACGCAGCCCCAGCCGGGGCCCGCCTATCCAGTGGACGGCCCGTACCGGACTGCCGCGCCTGCGCAGCAGCTCCAGTGCGGAGTCCAGCGTCGGATCTCCTGTCGGCCGTGGCATCACCACGGCGATACGATCCCCGTCAGGGGCTATCCGCCCTGCCAGAGCCAGCTCCACTAGCTGTGCTCCGGCGAGGCCGAGGTCGAGCGACTGCGGCTGCGCTGTGGTACCCGTGGCCGGGTCCAGAGCGAGCAGCAGAAGCTCCTCCGGAAGTGTTCTGCGGCTCCTGCCCATCCATGCCTCCCCGCGTGGATGAGAGACAGGGTGACCCCTCTCACATTCATCTGTCGAGAGTGCCTGGGTGCTTCGTACGGGAACCGGCAGGTATGTCGTTCTCGTCTAGCACGGGGGCCAAGGGGCTCACACAGGACACTGGTACACGGTTCGGACAACGCGTTGGTTGAGGAGGCACGGTGGCGGGCGAGTCCCCCGACAAGTCGGAGCAGCGTAGGTCTCCGGGGGAGACGGCTGCGGGCGGCCGCGATCCGCGGCTCGCCGCCCTGGGTGACGCGCCGCAGGCTGGAGTGGACCAGCCGACCGCCGTCTTCAGGGCGCCGAAGCCTCCCTCGGAGCCTGACGCGGACGCGACCGCGGAGGCGGGCGCGACCGCCGGCGCCGACACGGCCACGGACACGGCCGAGCCCCCGTCGGCGAAGCCGTCCCTGGTCGCCCAGCGCCCGGCCCCCGCGCCGCCGCGCACGCGGGACGCGGACGGGGACGCGGACGACGACGAAGGCCAGGGCGAGGACGGGGGCGCGGGCGGCCCGGACGCCGGGGAGTCGAAGGGGCCGGAGCGGCCCGAGGGCTCGGCGGGGCCGAAGGCTGCCGAGGCGGCCCGGGGCTCCGAGGCGCCCGCGCCTGCCAGGAAGCCCGGTGGGTCCGGAGGGTCCGAGACGCCGGAAGCGTCCGGGGCGGAGGCTCCGCCGGCGCGTACGGCGAGGGCATCCGGCGATTCCGGTACGGAGAAGGGCGAAGCGGTCGCATCGGGCGGTCCGCGGCGGACGGACGCCGAGCCCGCCTCCGACCGTGCGGCGGGGGCCCGGCCCCGGTCCGAGGCCCAGCAGTCCGGGAACGAGTCCGGGTCCGGGGACGAGTCCGGGTCCGGGGACGAGTCCGGTGCCGAGCCGGTGACCGGCTCCGGGGCCGACGACGAGGCACCCGGAGAGCCGGGCTCCGAGGACCGGCCCGTGGACCAGCCGACCGCCGTGTTCCAGGCGTTCGGCAAGCGCGGCGAGCCGGCCCGCGCCGTCGACCAGCCCACCACCGCGCTCAAGGCGCTCCCGGACGAGTCCGGGTCCAAGCCGTCCGGCCGCAAGCCCGCGCCCAAGTGGGCCGCGGGCGCGGACGACGGCGACACCGGCCCTGACCGCGGCACCGGCCGCTACGGCGGCACCGGCCGCGACGGCGACTCCGACCGCGACCGCGACGGCAGCGGCGACCGTGACCGCGACGGCAGCGGCGGCCGCGACGGCCGGGGTTCCGGCGGGCGGCCCGGCACGTTCGTACCGCTGCGCTCCGACGACATCCGCCCGGACCCGTCCGCCCGCCCCGCCGCGCGCGGAGACCGGGCCGGGTCGGGCACGGCCACCGCCACGGCGCCCGGCGCGGGCACCGGATCCCGTACCGAGCCTGAGGCCGGGTCCGCGGGAGCCGGGGAGGCCCGGGCGGCCGCCACCGCGCCCGGCAAGGCGTCCGGTACCGGTACCGGCGTCGGCGGCGACGCGGAGGTCACGGCGGCCGTCGCACCGCCGTCCCTCACCGAGGCGGAGCGGACCAGGCAGCAGCCCGTGCCGCCGCTCCCGCCGCTGGACCTGCTGGCGGAGCTGACGAACACGCCGCCGCCGCCGGAGACGCCGCTGCGGACCCTCGCCCGCCGGGTCAAGATCTGGACGCCGCTGGTGATCCTGCTGGTGATCGTCTTTGCGACCGTGCAGTTGCTCCGCCCGCTGCCCGAGCCGTCGCTGGCGCTGTCCGCCGGCCCGGCGTACACCTTCGAGGGCGGCGCGCTGAAGATGCCGTGGCCCACCGAGGGCCAGGGTGCCGTCGAGGTCGAGGGCGTCGGCGTGATCGGCACGTACGGGCCGCAGAAGCCCGCGCCGACCGCGAGCGTCGCCAAGGCGATGACGGCGTACGTGATACTCCGCGACCACCCGATCAAGGACAAGGACGCGGGCCCGAAGCTGGTGATCGACCAGGTGACGGAGGACCAGGCGAGCAACCCCGACTGGTCGACCGCGCCGGTCGAGAAGGGCCAGGAGTACACGCAGGGCGAGCTGCTCCAGCTCCTGATGGTCCGCTCCGCCAACAACGTCGCCCATTTCCTGGCCCGCTGGGACGCGGGCTCGGAGGAGGCGTTCATCAAGAAGATGAACGACGCGGCCAAGGACCTCGGCATGACCGAGACGACGTACACGGACGCCAGTGGCTTCGACAAGG
Source organism: Streptomyces fradiae ATCC 10745 = DSM 40063 (assembly GCF_008704425.1). Classification (NCBI taxonomy): domain Bacteria; kingdom Bacillati; phylum Actinomycetota; class Actinomycetes; order Kitasatosporales; family Streptomycetaceae; genus Streptomyces; species Streptomyces fradiae. The sequence continues at coordinate 2,813,167 of NZ_CP023696.1, read as the reverse complement.
GCACGGTGTCGACGCCGAAGGACCAGCTGAAGCTGGCCAAGGCCGTGATGAGGTTCGACGCGTTCCGCGAGATCGTGGACATGCCGAACGTCAACCTGCCGCAGATCGGCCGCCAGCTGGAGAACGGCAACACGATCCTGCTCAAGGACGGCGTCAACGGCATCAAGACCGGCACGTCCACCCCGGCCGGCGGCAACCTGCTCTGGTCGGCCAACACGGTGGTCGACGGCGAGGTGCGGCGGGTGCTGGGCGTCGTCATGAACGTCAAGTCCGGCGCGACGCTCTCCGAGAAGACGAAGCTCGCGGTGGAGACGTACAGCTACGGCCTCATCCGGTCCGCGCAGGACGGTGTCGTGTCGGCGGTGGCGGTGAAGAAGGGCGACGTCGTCGGGTACGTGGACGACGGGCTCGGCGGACGTACCCCGGTCGTGGCGGCGAAGGACCTGAAGCCGGTCGGCTGGGCGGGTCTGGAGGTGGAGCTGAAGCTCACCGCGGGCGAGGACGGCAAGGGCGGCCTGCCGCGCACGGCCGCCGCCGGAACGGTCGTCGGCGAACTGTCGGCCGGGTCCGGTACGGGGCGCGTCAGCGTTCCCGTGGAGCTCGGGCAGCCGCTGGACGAGCCGGGCTTCGGCGCCCGGCTGACCCGGATCGGCTGACGCGGCACCGCCGGGCCGCACGGCACGGCGGGGCACGGCGCCGGGGCGCCCCGTACACCGGGGCGCCCCCGCCCGTACCGGACGGACACCGGCCGGGGGAACCGGCCGGCACCGGACAGCCACCGGACGTACGCAGACGGAAGCACACCGGACAAGGCATCGGTCAAGGCACCGGGCAGGGCATCGGTCAAGGCACCGGGCAAGGCAGCGGGCAGGGCATCGGACAGGGAGTCGGCGGGTGACGAGCACACGACCGCCCGCCGGCTTGCCCGGCGGCCCGGCCGGCGACGAGCCCACGGAGCCGGCGCAGGCGGCCGGGCAGCCCGTACGGCCCGACCCGCCCACGCATCCCCGGTGGTCCGGCGGGCCGTACGGGGTCGTCGTCCTGGCGACGGGCCTCGCCGCGCTGCTGCACCTCGGGTGGTACCTCTTCGCCGCCAACAGCGGCGGCGACCTGGCGGCGCAGGACGCGTGGGCCGCCTTCGCCGCCCGGCACCCCGGCTCGGCGTACAACCTCGGCTGGTACGGCGGGATGCACACCATGTCGTACAGCGTCCTCTCGCCGTACGTGATGGCGCTGCTCGGCGTCCGGACGACGATGGCGGTCGCCGGGACCCTGTCCGCCGCGCTGACCGCGCTGCTGCTGGTGCGCGTCCCGGCCGTCCGCAACCCGCTCGCCTGCTCCCTGGCCGCCGTCGCCGCGCTGCTGGGCAACGCCCTGTCGGGGCGGACCACGTTCGGCCTCGGGCTGCTGTTCGCGCTGGGCGCGGCGGTCGTCGCCCTCCTCGGCCCGTGGCCCCGGCCGCGCGGCGCCCGCGCGAACCGGTGGGCGCGGGGCGCGGCGGCGGCGCTCCTCGCGGGCGCGGCGACGGCCGCGAGCCCGGTGGCGGGGCTGTTCCTCGGGGTCCTCGCCGCCGCGCTGTTCCTGCGGGGCCGGCGGACGGCCGCGTACGCGCTGGGCGTGCCGCCGGCGGCGGTGGTCGCGGCGACGGCGCTGCTGTTCCCCTTCGCCGGGACGCAGCCGCTGGCGTTCGGGACGGTGCTGCTGCCGCTCGTGTTCGCCGCGCTGTGCCTGCTGGCCGCGCCCCGCGCGTGGCGCACGGTCCGTACGGCCGCCGCCGTGTACGCGGCCGGCGCGGTGCTGACCTGGCTGGTCGACTCGCAGGTCGGGTCGAACGTGACGCGCCTGCCGATGCTGTTCGCCGGGGTGGTCCTGCTGGCCGCCCTGCCGTACGCCCGGTCGCGGCGGGCCCGGCTGGGGCTGCTCGCCGCGCTCGTCGTCTTCCACGGCTGGGTCGGCTTCAAGAGCGTCGACGACGTGCGCGTGACCGCGCCGCACGCCGCGTGGGCCGACGACGCGGTCCGGCCGCTCCTCGACGAGCTGGAGCGGCGCGGCGCGGCGCGGTCTCGCGTGGAGGTCGTCCCCGCCCGCAGCCACCGCGAGTCCAGCGCCCTCGCCCCGTACGTCACGCTGGCGCGCGGCTGGAATCGCCAGGCCGACCTGGAGCGCAACCCCGGGCTCTACGACGGCTCCCTGACCGCCGCCGGGTACCGGGCGTGGCTGGACCGCTGGGCCGTCCGGTACGTCGCCCTGCCGGCCGGCGCCCCCGACACCGGGGCCCGCGAGGAGGCCGCCCTGGTCGCGGGCGGCCTGCCGTACCTGGAGCAGGTGTGGGCGGACCGGCACTGGCGGCTGTTCGCCGTGCGCGGCGCGGCGCCCCTGGCCGGGCCCGGCGCGACGGTCGAACGGGCGGCCGCGGACGGGGTCACCCTGCGCGTGGAGCGGCCCGGCACGGTGCTGGTGAAGGTGGCGTACTCGCCGTGGCTGTCCCTCGTGGACGGCGACGGCGAGCGCCTGGCCCCGGCGGCGGGGAGCGGCCGGGCGCCGTGCCTGCGCGCCGCGCCCCGCACGGCGGAGGGCGACGTGTGGACGGAGCTCCACGCCCCCGCCCCCGGCACGTACCGGCTGGGCTCCCCCTACACCGCCTTCCCGCGCGGCACGCCCTGCCCGTAGCCCGGGTCGTCCGTACGCCCGCCGCCCGGTCAGTCCGTACGCCCCTCGCCCAGGTAGTCCGTGCGCCCGTCGTCGTCCACCTCGAACGGCCCCGGCGGGATGACGCAGAACTCGTTGCCCTCCGGGTCGGCGAGGACCAGGAAGCCCCCGTCCGCGTACCGGTCGAGCCGGCGGCCCCCCAGCGCCTCGACCCGCGCCCGCACGGCGTCCGGGTCGGCGGAGGCCAGGTCGAAGTGGACGCGGTTCTTGCCGGCCTTCGGCTCGGCGACCCGCTGGAAGCCCAGGCCGGGCCCGCCGCCGCGCGCGAGCCACACGTACGGCCCGGTCCGCCCCGCCACCGGCCTGTCCAGCAGCCTGGACCAGAACGCCGCCAGCCGCTCCGGATCGACGCAGTCGACGATGACGTCCTTGAGCACCGGGACGGTGCCCGGCGCCGCCCGCTCAGCCACCCCGGCCCGCTCGGGGGACGATGCGCACGGCGCGGTAGTCGTACCCGTCCTGCTGGAAGCCGGGCGCCTGCCACTCGAGTTCGACCCGCTGGCCGGGCTCCAGCGTGCGGAAGCCCGTCATCTCGATGGTGGAGTAGTGGCACCAGCAGCCGCCCGGCGTCTCCGGTGAGTCGACGACGCCCCACCCCTCCGTGTCACGCCACTCGCGAACAGTCGCAATAACCATGATCGCGACTCTACGAGCCGAACGCCCCGGGCGAAACCGCCGAAGCGCCCCCGCCGCACCGCCGCCCACCTCCCCGCGACACCGCCGCCCACCTCCCTGTCGCGGCGACCCGCGCGCCGCGTCCGGTGCACCACCTTCCGCAACGTGATGTGCGGGACCGACATCGCTGGATAGAGTCGGCTCGTCACAACTGGTTGCGGGGGCAACCAGTTTCCGGCGCTGCCGGTGTCCTGGGGAGGGCCTGCCGTCCATGAGTCGTCGCTCTACTGGTTCGGTCGGCGTCTGGGCCGAGGTGCAGCGCCAGCAGCAGCGCCAGCTGGAGGCGGACGCACGGCGGCAGCGGGAGCAGGCCCGCCAGGCGGCGGCGTACCAGCGGCGGGTGGCGCAGAGCCACCGCGAGTACCGGCAGGCCGAGGCCCGTCGCCGTACGGCGGAACTGGACGCGGAGGTCGAGGCGTTGCGCGGGCTCCTGGCCGCCGGGTGCCGGGCCCCCGCCTTCCGCGCGGCGTCGCTGATGCGCGCCGAGGAGGTCCAGCCCTTCGCGCCGGGGCCGCTCGCGCAGCCGCTGCCCATGCCGGACCCGCGGCACTACCAGGCGCAGGGCGGCTGGACGGCGGGCCGCCGCGCCCAGGCGGAGGCGGAGGCGCGTGCCCGGTTCGAGCGGGACTGGCACGCCGCGCAGGCCGCCGAGGCGGAGCGCCGACGGCAACTCGACGCGTACCGGGCCGAGTACGACCGATGGGCCCAGGCCCGGCTCGCGGAGCTGCGCCGCCACAACGCCGGGGTCACCGAGGTCGCCGAGGGCGTGCGGCGGCGCGACCCGGACTCCGTGGTCGAGTACTTCTCCGCCGCCCTGTACAGCTCCACGGCGTGGCCGGAGGGCTTCCCGCGGCAGGTGTCGGCGGCGTACGACGCGGCGGCGCGCCAGCTCATCCTGGACTGGGAGCTGCCCGGCTACGACACGGTGCCGGCGGTGAAGTCGGTCCGCTACGTGGCCGGGACGGACGAGGACAGGGAGACGGCCCGCCCGGTGACCCAGCGCCGCGCGCTGTACCGGGAGGTGCTGGCCCAGTGCCTGCTGCTCGTCCTGCACGAACTGTTCGCCGCGGACGAGTCCGCCGCCCTGGAGTCGGTGGCGCTCAACGGCTTCGTGGACGGGCACGACCCCGCCACGGGGCGTCCCTCCCACATCCACCTGGGCACCGTCATGGCGCCGAGGGCCACCTTCACGGAGCTGCGCCTGGAGCAGGTGGACGCCATCAGCTGCCTGACGGGCGCGCTCCGGGGACGGCTCGCGGCCCAGCCGGACCAGCTGTCGGCCGTACGGCCGGTGCGGCGGCCGGAGGAGATCGGCAACCGGGTCGTCACCCACGGCGGCGGGGACGCCGGTGACGAGCCCGATCTGTTCGCGATGGACCCGCTCGCCTTCGAGGCCCTCGTCGCCGAGCTGTTCCGCGCCATGGGCATGCAGGCGGTCACCACGCAGCGGTCCGGCGACGGAGGGGTGGACGTCGACGCGCTGGACCCGGCGCCGATCCGCGGCGGCAAGATCGTCGTGCAGGTGAAGCGGTACCGCGGCACCGTGCCGCCCACCGCCGTGCGCGACCTGTACGGAACGGTCCAGGACGTCGGCGCGAACAAGGGCGTGCTGGTGACGACCTCCCGGTTCGGGCCCGGCTCGCACACCTTCGCCAACGGCAAGCCCCTGGAGCTGGTCTCGGGCGCCGAACTCGTCGACCTGCTGCACCGGCACGGACTGAGCGGCCGGCTCGGGGACGCGGGAGGAGGCGCCCCGGCTCCCGGGCGGGCGGGCGGCCGGGCCCACGACGGGGACTCCGGACCGGACGGTGGCCGGGGCCGGGACCCGGGCCAGGGCCGGAGCGGTCGACGCCGAGGCGGCGCCGCCCCGGCGCCCGGCGCCGCCCCGCCGGACGACTACAGCGTGCTGGGCATGTCGTGGTCGGGCGACGTCGCGCTCGACGTCTGCGCGCTGGTGTGCCGGGGCACGCGCGTGCTGAGCGACGACCACTTCGTGTTCTTCAACAACCCGCAGACCCCGGACGGCAGCGTCGGCGCGATACCGGCCACGCCACCGGACAAGGCGGCCATCCGCGTGTCCTTCGACGGGCTCCCGGCGGAGGCCGACCGGTTCGTGCTGGTCGCCGCCGTGGACCCGGAGGTCAACCCGGGCGCCGACCTGTCCGGCTTCACCGACGCCTGCGTCCGGCTGCTCGACCCCGCGCGGTCGGAGGTCGGACGGCTGGAGGTCTCCGACGGCCGGCCGGGCGAGACGGCGCTGGTGCTGGGCTCCTTCCGGCGCAGGCCGAACGGCGACTGGGACTTCGTGCTCGGCGGCCGGGGATACGCGGGGGGCCTGGAGCAACTGGTCGGGGAGTACGGCATCGAGGTCGAGTAGGCGACCGGCCCTGGGCCCCGGCCCCGCGGCGCGGACGTCGGCCCCGCCCCCGCCCGTACGGGGTGCGGCGCCCCGCCCGTACAGGAGGCGGCGCCCCGTCCCGTACAGGAGGCGGCATCCGGAGCGTCCTTCAAGCGGAATCCGAAAGCCCCGTTCAAGTGGCGCCGTGAGAAGACGGGTCGCTCGCGAAGATCCGGTGCACCTCCCCGGGGAGATGGCCGGTCTGCTCCTTGAGCGGGAAAGGACCGCACCGGCGGAACGCGCCGCTACGGATATCCCCGTTATCGGGGATCGGCCGATCCGCCGCCGCCCGCCCCGCCCCGGAATGCGACAGGCGTACGGGACGACGTGCGCGTGACGGATATCCCCACCCGGCTTCCCGCCCCGCGGGCCGGGCAACCGGAATCCGGCCCGCCACCGCCCCGCCGTCGCAGTCGCGGTGCCCGCACGCCGTCACGGCGGCCCCGGACGGCCGTTTCCACGCCGGTCCGAGACCTCCTGCCCCGCCGGCGGAGGCCCGCCGCGAAACGTCGGGCGCGGCCGAGGAGCGAATTCCCCTGATCCTTTCCGCGCCTTCGCCGGAACCACTTGAACGACCCGCTGTCCCTCTTTCCGCAGCGGAGATTAACCTCCCCGCGAAGCCCTCAAAGGGCCGTGCGAGAAAGCGAGGGGAACCCGAGGGAAAGGGAACCCCCGGTCGACCCACATTCTGATTCTCTGCGACTTCTTGCGAGGATGCGATGAAGCAGCCGCCGTACGGCGACAGCCCGGCACCGCCCACCGCCCAGCGCACGGACCCCGACGCCCTCGCGGCGACGGACCGGGCCCGGCTGATCCACCCGCACCTGCCGGGCGGCGTCACCGAGCGCGTCGTCATGGTGGAGGGCTCCGGCTGCCGGCTGCGCGACGCGCACGGCCGCGAGTACCTCGACGCGACCGGTGGCCTCATGCTCGCGCACGTCGGGCACGGGCGGCGCGAGCTGGTCGAGGCGGCGGCCGGGCAGATGGCGAGGCTGGAGTACTACACCAGCTTCCACGAGTTCACCAACGAGCCGTCGATCAGGCTGGCCGAGCGGCTCGTCGACCTGGCGCCCGCCCCGATGGAGCGGGTCTACTTCACCAGCGGAGGCGCCGAGGCGGTCGACGCCGCCCTGCGCATGGCCCGCCTCTACCACCACCGGCGCGGCGAGCCGGACCGGACCTGGGTCCTCGCCCGGCACTTCGGCTACCACGGTGTCACCTACGGCGGCGCGGCGGTGACCGGCATGCCCATGTTCCACCGGGGCTTCGGTCCGATGATGCCCGGCGTGCGGCACCTGACCCCGCCGATGCCCTCGCACCCCGGGATGTACGGGGGAGAGGACCCCACCGAGTACTGCCTGCGCGAACTGCGGGAGACCATCGAGGACATCGGCGCCGGCCGGATCGCCGCCATGATCGGTGAGCCGATCCTCGGCGTCGCCGGAGTGGTCGAGCCGCCCCGCGACTACTGGCCGCGCGTCCGCGAACTGCTGGACGCCCACGGCATCCTGCTCGTCCTGGACGAGGTGATCACCGGTTTCGGCCGGACCGGGCACTGGTTCGCCGCCGAGCGGCTGGGCGTCGCCCCGGACCTGATCGTCACCGCCAAGGGCCTGACCTCCGGCTACTTCCCGATGGGCGCGCTGCTGGCCGCCGGGCACGTCGCCGACGTCGTCACCCGCGAGGAGGGGTTCCTCGGCGGGTACACGTACAGCGGTCACGCGACCGGGTGCGCGGTGGCGCTGGAGAACCTCCGCATCCTAGAGCGGGAGGGCCTGCCGGCCGCCGCCACCGAGATCGGCGGCCACCTCGGCACGCGCCTGCGCGCACTGGAGGAGCTGCCGGTCGTGGCCGAGGTGCGGCAGATCGGCCTCATGCTGGGCATCGAGCTGACCGCCGACCCGGCCACCGGCGAGCCGGCGCCGGCCGACCGGGTGCCGCCCCTGGTGCGCGAGCGGCACGGGGTCATCGTCCGCAACAACCCGAACACCGTGCTGCTCAGTCCGCCCCTGGTGATGAGCCGCTGGGAGGCGGACCGGGTGGCGGACGCGGTGACGGACGTCCTCACCGAGTACGCGGACCGCCGCACCCACGGGCGGACCACACCGCGCACCACCGCCGCCGCACCGGCGCCCACAGCCGCACCCGCCTCCCCCGCCTCGGCTCCCGCCTCAGCCTCCGGCCCGGCTCCCGCCTCCCCCGCCTCACCCCCCGCCCCGGCAGCCCCGCCGGCCGCTCCGGCACCCACCGCACACCCACTCCTCGACGAGCCCTGGAACCGGCCGCCGTCCATGCCCGACCTGCTGGCCGCCGCCATGGAGTGGCACTTCAGCCCGGAGACCGGCTCCCGCTTCTGGCTGGAGCGCGCCCGGACCCTGGACTTCGACCCGCGCCGGGACGTCCGCACCGAAGCCGACCTGGCGCTCTTCCCGAACGTCGTGGACGAGCTGCGCGACGTCCGCGTGGAGGACCTCGTACCGCGCGGCTACGGTGACGTGCCGGTGCCGCCGGACGTGTACGAGAGCGGCGGCACGACCGGCGCGCCCAAGCGCGTCGCCTGGCTGCCCGACCTCCACGAGCGGCTGACGGCGTGGCACTGCGAGGCGCTCGACGCGCGCGGGGTGCCGCGCGGGGTGAACTGGCTGACGATCGGCCCGAGCGGACCGCACGTCTTCGGCCCCATCAGCCGGACGATGGCGCACCGGCGGGGCGGCATCCCGTTCACCGTGGACCTCGACCCGCGCTGGGTGAAGAAGTGCGTCGCCGAGGGCAGGGCCGAGGACGCCAAGCGGTACGCGGAGCACGTACTCGACCAGGTCAGGGCGATCCTGCGGAGCCAGGACGTCGGCGTCGTCTTCACCACGCCCCCGCTGCTGGAGGCGATGGCCGGGGACGACGAGCTGGCCGGCCTCCTCGACCGCAAGGTCTCCACCCTGATCTGGGGCGGGGCGTCCATGAGCGTCGACACCCGCACGCTGCTGCGCGAGGAGGTGTTCCCGGGGGCGCGGCTCATCGGGTTCTACGGCAGCACGATGGTCGGCGGCGGCATGTACGAGCGTGCCGGGTCGGGCCCGCACGAGCCCTCGACCTTCGACCCGCCGTACCCGTTCATCAGCCTGCGCGTGGTCGACCCGGCGACCGGCGCGACGGTGCCGTACGGGGAGCGCGGCCAGGTCGTCATGAGCCACGTCAGCCGCAGCATGCTGCTCCCCAACAACCTCGAACGGGACACCGCCCTGCGGGTGCGCCCCGCCGGTGGCGGGGCCGGGGACGCGGTGGCGGACATCCGGCCGGTGCCCACCTTCGGCGGCACCACCGTCATCGAGGGGGTGTACTGACGATGCCGGCCGCACCCGTGGCCCCCGAGCCGCCCGGCCCCCCGGGCGCCGACGCACCCGGCCCGTACCGGACCCGGGGGACACCCCAGCCGCCCCGCCTGGGCGCCCTCGACGCGCCGGACGCACCGGACGCGCCGGACGCACCGGACGCGCCGGACGCACCGGACGCGCCGGACGCGCTGGACGCCCTGGGCCCCGGTGGCCCGTACCGGACGCGGGAACGGGAGGCCGTCCCGGACGTCACCGGCCGCCCGGTCGCGGAGCTGAGCCTGGTGCCGCGCCTGTACGCGCGGCGGGCCCTGGCGGCGCTGCGGCGGGCGGACGGCATGCCGCTGGACGAACGGCTTCCGGCGCTGGCCGAGGCGGGCCGGCTGTTCGCGACGGCCGCGCTCGGCGGCCTCACCCCCGAGCGGTACGCGTACGCCGTCGCCCGCGTCAGCGGCCTGCCGATCACCCTCGTACGGGAGGCGACCGCCGACACGGCGGCGGCCCTGGCCGGCGCGTACGGCTCGGCCTCCCAGGCCCGGCCGCGCGGCAGCCGGGACGGCGAGGCGGCCCAGGCCCCGTACCCGGCACAGCTCCGGCCCCTCGCGGTGGCCGACCCCACACCCCCGCCTCCGGGGCCGCCCGGCGGGACCGGTGCCGTGTGGATACGCCGGGGCGACGTGCTGTCGGTCCTCGCCGCGGGCAACCACCCCGGCGTCCACGCGCAGTGGGCGGAGGCACTGGCGCTCGGCTACCGGGTGGCCGTCCGCCCCTCGCGGCGCGAACCGCTGAGCGCGCACCGGCTGGTCACCGCCCTGCGGGAGGCCGGTTTCGGCGGCGACCAGGTGGCGCTGCTGCCCTGCGGCCACGCGACCGCCGACGACCTGGTGGAGGGCGCCGACCTGGCGATGGTCTACGGCGGGGACGCCGTCGTGGCGAAGTACCGGGCCCGTACGACCGTGCTGCCGCACGGACCGGGCCGGGCGAAGATCCTCGTCGCCGCGGACACGGACGCCACCGCGCCCCGCCACCTCGACACGCTCGTCGACTCGATCGCCGGGCAGGCGGGCGCCGCCTGCACGAACACCACCGCCGTGTACGTCGAGGGCGACCCGGCGCCGGTCGCAGAGGCGCTGGCCGCCCGCCTGGCCGCCCTCCCGTCGCTGCCTCCGGAACACGACGGGGCCGTCCTGCCGGTCCGGCCGCTGGACGCGGCACGGCATCTGGAGAAGTACGTGCGGGGCGAGGCGGCCGGGGCGGTGCCGTGGCTGGGCGGCGACGGCTTCGCGGACGACCTGGGCGACGGGTCGGCGGCGCTGCGCCCGGCCGTGTTCCAGGTGGGCGGCGCCGACGCGCCGCAGACCCGCCTGGAGATGCCGTTCCCGTGCGTGTGGGTGGCGCCGTGGAGCCGCGACGCCGACGGGGTGGCGCCGCTGCGCGACACGCTGGTCCTCACCGCCCTCACGACGGACCGGCACCTGATCGGCGCCCTGCTCCGCGAACCGACCGTCCGCAGCCTCCACGTGGGCGACCACCCCACCCACGCCCTGACCGCCGGCCTGCCCCACGACGGCTACCTGGGCGAGTTCCTGATGCGCGCGAAGACCTTCACCACCCACCCCACGTGACCGCCGCTCGCACCTGAGTACGCGTACTCTGCCCGCCCCGCTCCCGGGGCGGCAGGCTGGGGGCCATGCGACGACCGAAGCTCGACTCCCAGGCGGGTGCGTACCTCGTGACGGCGGTGGCGGCGGCGGTGCTGTGGGCCGCCTGGCTCGGCTGGGACCAGCACCGCGACGTACACCCCGACGGCTCCACGACCGGCCCGTACGAGGCCTGGCAGGTGATCGGACTGGTGCTGACCCTGCTGGCGCCGCTGTACTGGGCGGCGTCCCGCCAGGACGTGGTGGGCGCCGTCCTCGGCACCACGACCGGCATGACGGTCGCCGCGTTCGTCGACTGGTCGGACGACGCCAGCGGCCTGTACATGGTCGGGGTGGCCCTGGTCATGCTGGGCACCCTGGCCGCCACCGCCGCCACCGCCGCGACGATCGCCACCCTGACCCGCCGGCGGTAGTCCCGCGGTTCCGCAAGCCCAGCGCCCGCCGGTCACGTGTGCCGGCTGCTACGAGGTGGCGAGATGCCGCAGGCGATCGAGTCCGATACACGGCGGCTGCACGCCGCTCCAGGACCGTGGACAGCGCTTGGCAACGGACGCGGCCGCAGGGCGGTGGAGCGCAGAGCACGCCCGATGAGACGGTGTGCACGGCATCGTCCACGCAAACGGCCCCCGGACGAGACGCGAGGCCGAGGCAGGCCTCTCCCCAGGAGAGAAACCCCAGCTCAGAGCCACCGTGTCCGGTGCCCACGGCAGAAGTCGAACCAGCGACACCCGTCCCGCTGCCGGGCGTCGTCTCACGTGGTGAGTCCGCGGATGCGGATGAGCCGCAGGCGACGGAGGTGGCCGACAGGGAGCACTCGGCATCGCGTTCGCGTCGAGCCAGGAGATCGTGCGCTCGATCGTCGAGCGAAGTGGGCGCGGCCGCGAGGGGGGACTCGACGCGCCCTCGCGGACGGCGCTGCGCCTGATGAGCGCGCGCTTGCGCAGTCAACGGCGCAGCTGGTCGCAGCCGCAGTCCGCTACGGCCGAAGGCTCGTCGATGCAAGCCCTCGGCCACCATGTGTCACGTGGTAGCACTGGGCGCTACCTTGGTCGGTATGGGCGTTCAGCCCGAGATCACTCAACGGGACCTACGCAGCCGGTCCCGAGAGATCACGGATGCCATACAGAGCGGTCAGTCGGTCACCGTCACCCGTGACGGACATCCGATCGGCCGGCTCGTCCCGCTGCGTCGGCGCCGTCGGTTCGTCTCCCGCCAGGAATTCGCCGCGATGTCCAGGACCGCGCCCGGCATCGACCTCGACAGGTTCCGGGCCGATCAGGAGGCCACGGCCGACACCCACCCGGACGACCCCTATGACCGCTGGCCGCTCGACGTACCAGCAGGGCATCCTCGACACCAGCATCATGATTCTGCGTCGCTGGGTGGCCCCTGAGGAACTACCGGACGAAATGGCGATCACCGCAATCACCCTGGCCGAGTTGTCCGCCGGTCCGCACAAGTCCGTCGCGGCAGCGACGAACAGAGCAGCTACAGCGGACACGCCGAACGCGCCCGCAGACTCGACGTCCTGCAACGCGCCGAGAACGAGTTCGACCCGATCCCCTTCGATGCCGAAGCGGCGCGCATCTACGGCCGCATCTGTGCCGCAGTGATCGGCGCCGGCCGCAAGCCACGCCGCCGGGTGGCCGACCTGATGATCACTGCCATCGCCGTGGCCGAGGACCTTCCCCTCTTCACCATCAACCCTGACGACTTCACAGGGTTGGACGACCTCCTCACCGTCGTACCGGTCACCCGCCCAAGGGTGCCCCACGAAGGCTGACGGCAAGGCACTGGTGTGGTGGGCGCAGACCGGACTTCTTGGTACGCCGTAGGCACCGAAGTGGTCACGCAGCAGGGCCGGCTCGAGCTTTCAAGCCCCACCAACCGGCCCTGTATCGTGCGCCCCGGCAGGATTCGAGCCTGCGGCACCCGCTGCAGGAGTTCGATCCATGCTCGCTTCGGACGCTGTCGGCGACTGATACGACGGGCGGACAGGGTCGCTGGTGTCCGCCCCCGTCCGGTGTCGTTGATGTCAGCTGTAGAGGTCAGAGCCCCCTGATCTGTAGCTCTACGGAGGTCGACCACTACTGGACACGGACGGTTGCTGTACATCGCTGTCGTCTTCTCGATGCCTGAACCCAGCAGCCGCCAGCCGTCTGGACCGCTACGCGCCGGGAGCCCGGTACTGGACTTGCCCGGCTTTGCGCAGGGCATCCATGGTTTCGTCGATGGTCAGGAGAACGGTCGTCTCGAACGAGCTGAGTGCGCCGCCTCCGCTGATCGCCAGGGCAACGGCGGCCATGGAGACGTTGTCGGGGGCCTCCCACAGGTTGTAGCCGTCGCGGGTGCCGAACGCGTACCAGAAGCCGTGGAGCTTGCCGCCGACGGACTCGATGTACGCCTGAGCGGTCTTCGCGCGGTCCTCGGGGTGGCCGATGAGTCTCGCCCAGGTCTCCGGCGTGTAGCTGAACCTCGATAGATAGAGCGGCATCACGTCTCCCTTTCGTCCCAGCAAGAGATGCCCGCGCAGGGCGGGATACGTCTCCGAGGTCGCCCGCGTATCCCCCGAACGGCCGGAGCGGTCACGGCGTCCGGTTGCGTCTCCTGAGAAGTGGTGTCGGATTCGACCTGATCCGGGGTTGTGCCCCGGCCGCATAGATGAACAGCCACGGGCTGACGTAGGCACGCGACTGCATGGAACAGCTCGGCGGCCTCCTCTTCCGTCCTCGGCCGCCCTAGGTCTGGCCCCCATGCCACAGGGATCAAGCTGTAACGGCAGTGATCACGGCCGCTACAGCCAGAGCTAGAGGGCAATCGACTAGTTCACGGGTGACGCGAGCACCGCGTGAGGAGTTCGATCAAAGGTGCTCTGCCACACCCACGCCGGGACGTCCGGCCACCGCCCCGGGTCGCTGGCGGATGCGGCTGTGCGCCCTCGTTGACGTCAGCCGTGGATGTCAGGTTCGGAAGAGCTGGGGGTGCGGACAGGGCTCCAGCGGGTCATCCGGACGGGCCGCCCACTTCCACCAGACGTGCCGAGCGGGGCACCGCCACAGCATGCGGCAGGCGCGTGCGCCATCATCTTCCCGGCCGCTGAGGACAAGGCCGCCGGCCCTCATAGTCTGAGCGCACTCGGGACCTGTGGGCGGAGCTGCTGTCATGGGACGCAACCTGCCTTGGCTCGAGGCGGTGACGTCATGAGCCTGGGAAGCCGCGGAGCGTTGGAACCTGTCAGGGCACTGCACTGGGCGAACGGTGCCCCTGCCGCTCTTCAGACTGGGTTCCTCCTCGCCATGAGTCCCCGTTGTTCCCCACTCGATCTCGTGTGCTTGCGGTGCGGCCTCACGTGCGGGGCAGCACGTCATGTCGGCTCGGACTCGTGCAGCGCGACGAGCTCCGTCAGGTCATTCGCGACCATGACCTGTGCGAGACGTCCGGCGATCGCCACGACCTCGGGCCACGCTCGCGAGGCAAGGTGCTCTTCGTCGGTGTCGTTGGGCGCGTCGGCCGTCGCCGCGTTGAGTGCGGTGCCGAGTTGCCGCATGAGGACGACCTCTTCCTGGGTTCTCAGGCTGGTGCCCAGGTAGCTCTCGGGGCTGTGGGCGTCGCAGAAGTCGTCGAAGAGGGTGTGGAAGACGCGGTCCAGGCTCTCGAACGCTGACGGGTCCAGCCATACGTCCCGCTGCCATGGAGGGTTGGCCAGGGCCAGGACTGCCGGGACGAGGTGGACTCGGAAGTTCGCCAGACGTCGGCTGTCCTCTCTCACGGGTGAGAGGGTAGCGGCAGCCTGCGGACCAGCGCCCTCAGTTTCACCTCACCGCAGACGGCGGCATGCTGGCGGCCGCACGGGTGTACGACGGCCGGGCAAGCGGTCACCACTTTGGACGTCATCTCGATGGGTGGTGCGGGCAGCGAGAAAGCTCGTTGGCGGGCACGGGTGGGGCGGGTTGAATGGCCTCGTGAACGACTACTGGACGCCGGCTCATTCTGCGGTGGAGCACGAGGACGCCGAGACATTGGCGCGTCTGCTCGCCGCCGGTGCTGATCCCAATGAGGTGCAGGGCAACTCGACGCTCTTGACGCACGCCATCGACGTTGAGGGAGACAGTACCTTGCAGAGCGGGCGCCCGCTGGCCGTGCACACCACGGCCATCCTGCTGGCCTTCGGCGCGGACCCGCAGCTCGCGGATCCCGGTGGTCACACGCCCATGCGCATGGCCGAGCACTACGACCACACGCTGGCGATGGAGCTGTTGCGGCGACACATCAACAGGCACGATGGCGGAGGCATATGAATGTGCAGGCGATGGCCGTGAATGCCAGGAAGTACTCGGCTTTGCGCTCGTAGCGTCGGTGCAGTCTGCGGCATCCGGCGAGCCAGGACATGCTGCGTTCGATGGGCCAGCGGTGTCGGCCCAGCCGCTGCGAGGACTCGGCGCCCTTACGGGCAAGATGAGGTGGGTGATGCCCCGCTCACGTAACCACCGCCGCCGGTGGGATTAGTCGAAGCCCTTGTCGGCGTGCAGCTTGCCAGGTCTGCGTCGCCGGGGTCCTCGGCGGGAGCGGATCGGCGGTATGTCTTCACCAGGGGGATCAGGGCCGCGGAACGCGCCGAGCGGATGTAGTGGCCTACGTGTGGCACTGCGCCGGGAACGACCAAGGGCCAGCCTGGGAGGAAACCCTCCTGAGCTGGCCCTTCTGGCTGTGCCCCCGGCAGGATTCGAACCTGCGACACCCGCTTTAGGAGTTCGATTCAGGCCCGCTCCGGCTCCGGCCAGCGACTGGGGAGAGAGTGGGACAGGGACGCTGGTGTACACCTCCGTCCGACGCTGTTGATGTCAGCCGTGGATGTCAGGAGTCCCTGACCCGTGGTTGTATCCGGATTGGCCGCGATTACTCCGTGGGAAGAGAAGCGTCTTCGGGAAGGAGACCCAACTGTTTCCAGTGATTGATGATGCGGATCTTGGATTCCAGGGCTGTATACTGGCTGGGCTTCGACATTTTGTCTGGCGCGGACCATGCGCGGCCTGGGTGGAGGTCGTCCCATGGAGGCCGCGCCTGGTTGGTTCGACCGCTACCCGGCGCATGATTGCCGAAGCCATCCACGATAGCGTTCCATACGGGCCGGAACTGTCGGAGCATCACCTGCTCGGCAAGTGAGACGAAGAAGTCAACGGCGACCAGGTAGCGGACCCGGAAGTCGGCTACGTCGAGATCATAAGCTTGCTCGATAGAGCGGCGGTGTTCGCGGAGCCGATCCCACAGGGCATCCTCATCGTCGGGATTTCCGGCTCCTCCCCCCTTACGTCCGCCCTCTGGGGTCGCCTTCCCGACATAGATCGGCGTCTGGCAGTAGGGCTCTGCGATGGGCCAGTACAGCTCGTGATCGCCCACGTAGTAGATGGCGTAGATCCCGGCCCCTATCATCAGCGGGACGTCTGTAAGGGGTTCCGGCTCCATCTCCAGCATCCGCATCTCGATGCTGCGCCCGAGGTTGTCCAGCCTCAGAGGGTCGTATGGATCGGGACGAAGTGCGATTTCCCTCCAATTGCGCGGTTTGCGGGCGCCGTTCACCGGCTGTGCCTCCGACATGTAGAGCAGTCCCCCTCCTTGGACGATGCCGCGTACGCGGTTGTGGTGGTAACTGTAACGAGCGCCTTTTCCCTGGTGAGCCAGCTCTGCGTGACCCCACGCATGTGATCGCTAACTCCGCGGTACGATTTCAGCATGTCTGAACAGCACGGATACGAACATGCAGACCGCACCAGCGTTGAGCTGTTCGCGGGAGGCGGGGGTCTTGCGATGGGAGTCCACCACGCGGGGTTCCGGCCACTGCTGTTCAACGAGTTCAACAACCGGGCCTGTGAGACGCTCGAAGCGAGCGCCAAGCTGACCCTTGGCTCGGACGGTATCCAGCGGACCCTGGAGGTCAAGCCCCAGCCGCCGGCACCCGGTGAGCCAGCGCCTCTGTTCCCTGGTGACGTGCAGGATCTCGATCTGAGCGCCTTCCACGGCAAGGTTGATCTCCTCGCCGGCGGCCCCCCATGCCAGCCCTTCAGCGCGGGTGGTGTCGCCAAGGGCGACGAGGATAAGCGCAACATGTTCCCGGCCGTCTTCAAGGCCATCCGCGAGACCCAGCCGAAGGCCGTCATCTGCGAGAATGTCCGCGGTCTGCTGCGTCCCTCGTTCCGGGACTACTTCGAGTACATCAAGCACGAACTCACGCTTCCGTTCGTCGAGCGCGATGACGAGGTGCGCTGGCAAGAGCACGACCGGCAGCTGACGAAACTGATCGAGGGGGGCGGGGGCGGGACCGCCGACCAGCGGTACGTCGTACGGCACATTCCGGTCAACGCGGCTGATTACGGCGTGCCGCAAATCCGTCACCGCGTGATCATTGTTGCCTTCCGTGAAGACCTCGCTGTGGACGTCGATGCCTTCGTCAAGGACGTCACCCGGACTCCCTTCGATCAGGAAGCCCTGTACCGGACGATGCGCGATGTGGACGGCTCCTACTGGGGAAGGCACAAGGTGGAGGACTATGTGCGTGACGAGGTTCGAGACCGGCTTCCGAAAGACCTCGGCCCTGAGAGCGAGAACGAGGAGCGGAAGGTCAGGCCGTGGCGGACCTTGCGTGATGCCATCCAGGGCTACGGGCTTGACGAGCGTCTTCCCGCCCTGCCCGCTATCGATTTGGGGAAGCTTGACAGGAAGACCCCGCAGGGCGGCGAAATCACCGACCATATCGGCTGGCCCAACGCCCGAATTTACAAGGGTCACACCCCGAACGAGCTCGATCGCCCCGCCAAGACCGTTAAGGCAGGTGTGCATGGAGTCCCCGGCGGTGAATCCGTCGTGCTCCTGGACGACCGGGAGCATGACGCTAGCGCGCCGGGGGGATGGCGTCGGCTGCACCGTTACATGACAGTCCGCGAGACAGCGCGCGTCATGACGTTCCCCGACGAGTGGCACGGGGCCGGCCCGCGCGGCGAGAAGATGCGCCAGCTTGGAAACGCCGTGCCGGTCGTACTCGCCGAGTTCTTCGCCAAGAAGGTCGCCGCTGCTCTCGCGTCCGTCGGCCACTAAGCGGCGTGGTGATTGTGGACACGCGCACCTGGAAGGAAACGCGACCGCCCGAGCGCGCGTACCAACGACGCAAGGGCGTCAAGCCGACCGCCGAACAGGACCGCGCCGCTGGCGGTCGCCACCGCCGCACTGTCGCCATCGGCGAGGACCGGTACGCGCGCGCGTCCGTTTCGTTGCGGCTGCCCAAAGGCAACCGCCGCATACGTGCCTACCTTCGCTGGTCCCAAGACGGTAAGACTCAGGAGCGGTACATCGGAGAGGTTGACCACAAGACGCGCGCCGCCAACCTCGCTCAAGCTTGGCAGCAGGCCCGAGCCGCTGGGATGTTGACCGAGGAGCCGCTACCGCCCGGCTCCAAGGCATCCTCTCGGGAGGTCCGCGCGGTCATGCGGGCCAACCGTGGTCGGGACACCAAGCCGGAGCTGGCGTTGCGCTCGTTGTTGCACCGAGCTGGCCTGCGCTATCGCGTGGATACCCAACCATTGGAAGGGGTGCGCCGCCGGGCCGATATCGTCTTCCCGAGAGAACAAATCGCCGTGTTCGTGGATGGGTGTTTCTGGCACGGCTGTCCTGAGCACATGCGCGCCTCCAAGAAGAACGCTGATTCATGGAGAACCAAGCTTGAAGGCAACCGTGCTCGCGATGCTGAGACCAACGAGTTGCTGCGCACCGATGGGTGGACGGTGATCCGGGTCTGGGAACACGAGAATCCTGCCGAGGCCGCACGGCGCATCACGCGCGCCGTACGGGACGTACAAGCTGGCAAGAAGTCGTGAGCTGCCTCAGGCCCACCAACCTCTACCCACCAGCCTCCCCAGCTCCCATCCCGTCTGCCTTCGACCCACACGCAGTGGAGCGGGCTTGGCCCCTGGTGTCCAGGTGGAGAGCGCGCCACTCCACCCTCCTCCTCGCGAACTGGGAGGGGGAGACGACCGCCGTTGCCGATCGGCGCCTGGACGAGGTCGGCAAGCGGCTGCGCGGGCCGGTCGACGCGCTGCCCACCGGCACACCCGAACACGCCGCCGCACTCGCCGAGTACCGCGATGCCCTGACGGGTCTGCGTAACCGGCCGGGCGGGTTCTGGATCGCCGGCCCCGACCCGCTTGCGGCGGAACACGCCCTGGCGGGGACGGTGCCGTTGGAATCGCTGGCGTCCGTGACGCTGCTGAGCGACGGCGCCACGCGCCTCGTCGACAAGTTCGCCCTCGCCGACTGGCGGGAGGTGCTGGCCGTCCTGGACTCCACCGGCCCGGATGGGCTGATCCGCCGCGTGCGGGAGGTGGAGGGCGGCGACCCCGACGGTCGGCGCTGGCCTCGCGGCAAGACGCACGACGATGCGACGGTTGTTCACTGGCCGCTCTCGTAGGGCGGTGGGGGAGGGGGCTCCGGCTGGGGGATGTGGCCTTCGCGTGGCAGTAGCGGCGCGAGTGGCACGACTTCGCACATGGCGAAGGGCCAGCCTGGGAGGAAACCCCTCCTGAGCTGGCCCTTCTGGCTGTGCCCCCGGCAGGATTCGAACCTGCGACACCCGCTTTAGGAGAGCGGTGCTCTATCCCCTGAGCTACGGAGGCGGGGCCTTGGGTGCCGGGTGGGTGGGTACTCCCAGGGGGAGTTCGCCCGAGCACCTGCAAGGGTGGGCCGCTGCTGAGGGCGGCCTCACACAGGTTAGCGGATCGGGGTGGGGTGATGGGGGCGAGGGCGGCGAATCGGTTCGATCATGCGGGGGCTGTGGGGCGGGGTGGTCGTGTCGGTGTGGTGGGCGCCCCCTGCTCGTGAGGACCCGGCTGGGCGGCGCGATGGGACGGGGCGCGCGACACTGGTTGCGGACCTGTCGCCGCGCGGGGGAGGCCGGGGCGCCCGTACGCAGCTGGAGGGATCTACATGTCCCATCCGTCCAACGGCCACGGAGGCGAACGCCGCGGTCCCCGGCAGCCTCCCGCGGGCGAGGACCGCAGTACGGCGGTGCTCGACGTCCGGGGCCTGAACTGGGCCTCGCAGCAGAGCACCGTCACGGCCGTGCTCCGCCGGCGGCCGGGGGTGGTGGACGTGGAGGTGAACCCGGTCGCCCAGGAGGCCACGGTGGTCATCGACCCCCGGCGTACCTCGGTGGCGGAGCTGCGCGCGTGGGTGACCGAGTGCGGTTACCACTGTGCCGGTCAGGCCGTGCCCGCGCACATCTGTGACCCCCTGGCCGAGCCGGTGCCGTCCGGTGCGGTCCCTTCCGGTACGGCCCCGTCCGGTGCGGCCGGGGCCGCGCCCGCCGCGCCCGCCGGGCCCGTCGCGGCGGCCCGACCGGGGGCGCCCCGCGCCCACCCCCCGACCGGGCCGCCCGCGCAGGCCCCCCGCGAAGGCGGCCCCTCGCCGGACGAGGTCATGGGCCACGGCGGGCACGCCGGCATGTCGATGGCGGCGATGGTCGCCGACATGCGCAACCGCTTCCTCGTCGCGCTGGTCTTCTCGATCCCCATCGTGATCTGGTCGCCCATCGGCGAGGACGTGTTCGGCCTCCATGTCCCCGTGCCGTTCGGCCTGCGGCAGGACGTGTGGGCGCTGCTGCTGAGCCTGCCGGTGATCTTCTACTCGTGCACGATCTTCTTCGGCGGGGCCGTACGGGCCCTGCGCGCCCGCACCCTCGACATGATGGTCCTCGTCGCGGTCGCCGTCGGCGCGGGCTGGCTGTACTCGCTGGTCATCACGTTGACGGGCGGCGGGGACGTCTTCTACGAGGCGGCGACCGTCCTGGCGTCGTTCGTGCTCCTCGGCCACTGGTTCGAGATGCGCGCGAGGGGCGGCGCCAACGACGCCATCCGCGCCCTCCTCGATCTGGCCCCGCCGAAGGCCCTGGTCCTACGCGACGGCGAACCGGTCGAGGTGCCCACGGCCGACGTCGCCGTCGGCGACCTCCTGCTGGTCCGGCCCGGCGCCAAGATCGCCGCGGACGGTGTGGTCGAGGAGGGGGAGAGCGAGGTGGACGAGTCGACGGTGACCGGGGAGAGCCTGCCCGTGCACAAGGCGCCGGGCGCACCGGTGGTCGGCGCGACCGTCAACGCCAACGGCACCCTGCGCGTGCGGGCCACGAGGGTCGGAGCGGACACGGCACTCGCCCAGATCGTCAAGCTCGTGCAGGAGGCGCAGAACTCCAAGGCGCCCGGGCAGCGGCTGGCCGACCGGGCCGCCTTCTGGCTGGTGTTCGTCGCTCTGATCGGCGGAGCGCTGACCCTCGCCGTGTGGCTGCTGGCGACCGACCGGCCCTTCGGCGCCGCCATGCTCTTCGCGATCACCGTCGTCGTCATCACCTGCCCCGACGCCCTCGGCCTGGCCACCCCGACCGCGATCATGGTCGGTACGGGGATGGGGGCCCGGCGTGGCGTGCTGTTCAAGAACGCCGTCGCCCTGGAGACCGCCGCCTCCATCCGTACCGTCGTCATGGACAAGACCGGCACCCTCACCAAGGGCGAACCGGAGGTCACCGACGTCGTCACCGTCCCCGGCGCGGATCAGGGTGAGGCCCTGCGCCTGATCGCCGCCGTGGAGCGGCAGTCCGAGCATCCGCTCGCCGCGGCGGTCGTACGCCACGCGGAAGGCCGGCGGGTACCCCGGGCGGACGCGCGCCACTTCGAGAACGTGCCCGGTCACGGCGCGACCGCCGTCGTCGAGGGACACCGCGTCGCCGTCGGCAACCGCCGCCTGATGGAGCGGGAAGGCGTGGACCTGGGCCGGCTGGCCGCGCGCCGCGAGGAACTGGCCGCCACCGGTCGTACGGTCGTCATCGCCGCTGTCGACGGCCGGGCGACGGCGCTCGTCGGCATCGCCGACGCGGCCCGCGAGTCGTCGGGGGAGGCCGTCGCCGAACTGCACGCCCTCGGCGTCGAGGTCGTCATGCTGACCGGCGACAACGAGGCCACCGCCCGGCGCATCGCCGACCAGCTCGGCATCGACACCGTCATCGCCGAGGTTCTGCCCGGCGACAAGGCCGCCGAGGTCGCGGAGCTGCAGCGCGGCGGCCGGAAGGTCGCCATGGTCGGCGACGGGGTCAACGACGCCCCCGCCCTCGCCCAGGCCGACCTCGGGATCGCCATCGGCGCCGGCACCGACGTGGCGATCGAGACCGCGGACCTCGTCCTCATGCGCTCCGACCCCCTCGACGTCCCCACCGCCCTGCGCATCGGCCGCGGCACCGTGCGCAAGATGCGGCAGAACCTCGGCTGGGCCATCGGCTACAACGCCGTCGCCCTCCCCATCGCCGCGGGGGTCTTCGAACCCGCCACCGGCCTGGTCCTGCGCCCCGAGATCGCCGCACTGTCCATGTCCGGTTCCAGCGTCATCGTCGCCGTCAACGCCCTCGCCCTCAAACGCCTCCGCCTGCCCGGCAGCGCGGCGGGCGCCGACCGTTCGGAGGAGGCCGCCGGGGTGGCCGCGGCGCGGAAGCCTTGAGCCGCCCGCACGTGCGGGCGGGGCCATGACGGGGCCGGGCCGCCGTGGGGGCCTGGCCGTGGGGGGCCTGTTCTGCGGGACGGGTCTCGCGGGTCGGGTCGTGGGGGTCGGGTCTTGCGGGTCGGGTCGTGGGAGTCCGGCCCGGCGGGTGGGGCTGGGCGAGCCGGGGCCCGGGGGTCATCGGCGGCCGTGGACCGGCGCCGCGTGATCACGCGGGGTTCTCGCGCGGGCGGCTGCCCGGGCCGTCCGCGGGGGCCTGAGGGCGGTGCTGTAGCGTCCCCGCGTGTCGTACGTCGAGACCTCGTCGCGGGCCGAGGCCCTGCTCACCGCCCCCGGAGCGCCCTTCGCCGTGGTGCGGGGCGGCGACGGGCGGCTGCGGTACGCCGCCGGGCCGCGCACCCTGCCGGAGTTCGCCGACGCCGCCCGCGCCCACGGTGACGCGCCGTTCCTCGTCGGCGAGGACGGCACCGTGTACACGTACCGCCTCTTCCTCCGTGCCGCGCGGGCGCTGGCGCGGCGGCTGGCCGGTGCGTACGGGCTGCGGCCCGGCGACCGGGCCGTGATCGCGGGGCGCAACCACCCCGAGTGGCAGGTCGCGTTCTGGGCGGCGCAGTTCGCCGGGCTGGTCGCCGTCCCGCTGAACGCCTGGTGGACCGCCGGCGAGTGCGCGTACGCCCTCGACGACTGCGCGCCCGGTGTCCTCCTCGCCGACGACGAGCGGGTCCGGCTCCTGGGGGGATGGGCCTCGCGGAACGGGGTGCCCTGCCTGGACTTCCGGGCCGCCGCACGGGAGGCCGCCGCGCATGCGTGCGAGGGCGCCGGGTGTGCGGGCGGGACCGTCCCGGATGCGTGCGGGGGCGTCCCGGATGCGTGCGGGGGCGCCGGGTGCGAGGGCGGGTCCGCCGCTCCGGCGCTCCCGGTCGTGCGGCCCGACGACGACGCGACCATCCTCTACACCTCCGGCACCACCGGCCGCCCCAAGGGCGCCGTCGCCACCCACAGCGCGCAGGTCGCCGCCGCCATGAACCCGCGCTACCAGGCCGCCGCCGCCGCGCTCGACCGGGGCGGCGCCCCCGCCACCGCCCGGCCGCCGGTGTCGCTGACCACCTTCCCCTTCTTCCACGCCGCCGCCTTCACCTCCGTGTACGCCGTCATGGCCGCGGGCGGCACCCTCGTGCTGATGCGCAGGTGGGACGCCGCCAAGGCCCTCGACCTCGTCGACCGCCACCGCGTCACCCACTACGCGGGCGTCCCCGCCACCGCCCTCCAGCTCCTCGACGCCGCCGCCGGGCGGCGCCTGGCCACCCTCACCAACCTGAACACCGGCGGCGCCCCCGCCCCGCCCGCACTGGTGCGGCGCCTCACCGACGCGTACGGCGACCGGATCGAGCCGCGCAACGGCTACGGGCTGACCGAGACCTGCGGCGGCGTCCTCGCCCACTACGGCGAGGCGTACCGCCGCCGGCCCGACAGCGTCGGCCGCCCCACCCCCGTCACCGAGACCCGCGTCGCCGGGCCCGACGGGCGGCCGCTGCCGGACGGCGAGACCGGCGAGCTGCTGCTGCGCGGCCAGAGCCTCGTCCGCGGCTACTGGCGGAACCCGGAGGCGACGGCCGCCGCGTTCACCGCGGACGGGTGGTTCCGGACCGGTGACCTGGCCGTGGTGCGCGAGGACGGGCGGATCAGCGTCGTCGACCGCGTCAAGGACGTCGTGATCCGGGGCGGGGAGAACGTGTACTGCGCCGAGGTCGAGGCCGCACTGTACGGTCACCCCGCCGTCGCCGAGGCCGCCGTGGTGGGCGTCCCCCATCCCGTACTGGGCGAGGAGGTCGCCGCGGTCGTACGGCTCCGCGAGGCGTCCGGCACGGTCACGGCCGGCGAACTGCGGGCGCACGCCGCCCGTGGCCTCGCCGCCTACAAGGTCCCGGCCCACGTCGTCCTCCAGGACCTCCCGCTGCCCCGCAACGCCGGCGGCAAGGTGCTGAAGGACCGGTTGCGGGATGCGCTCGCGGCTGCGGGGGGCTGCTAGCCGTCGTTCCCTCAGGGCTGCCGGAGCGGCATGAGAGCCTCCCGCCCGTCCGCCCGTCCGCCTGTCCGCCTGTCCGCCTGTCCGCCCGTCCGCCCGTCCGCCCGTGCCCGTCTGCCCGGTCCCGCCGCGGGTCCGCCCGGTCCCGCCGCGGGCCCGGCCGGTGCAGCCGCGGTCCCGGCCGGGTCAGCCGCGCGTCACGCGGACCCGGTACGACCCGTTCCGCTCACGGGACAGGACCGTGACCGTCACCCCGGCCGCCGCGTCACGAAACGTTTCCCCCGGTCCGTACGGCGCGTCCGACAGTTCGGCGTGCACGTTCGGGTGCCGGGTGCAGCCGCCGCTGCCGGGGTCGCCGTCCTGGACGGTCACCGGACCCTGGCCGGTGTCCACGTCGGCCCGCACCCGGTAGACCAGCACGCCCGGGTCGCACACCGCCTCGTCGTTGCCCTCGCCGGTGCGGACCTCCAGCGCGTACCCGGCCAGCTCGCCCAGCGGGACGACCGCCAGCTTCACGCCCCTCCCCGGCCGGGCCAGGGGCGTCAGCGTGTACTCGCGCGTGCCGGGCCTGGACGCGCAGCGCACCTGGGAGGCGTCGAGCCAGCCGAGCTTCCACTTGTGCCAGCCCAGCAGGTCGTTGTTGGCCCCCCAGTCCTCGGACATGATGTCCCAGTGGCCGACCGCCGCCCCGCCCTCGGCGGTGTAGAGGTCGGGCAGGCCGAAGACGTGGCCGTTCTCGTGGGGGAGCACCCGGTAGCCGGTCTCGTGGAAGGAACCGGAGCCGTCGTCCTGGCGGCTGTACACGAACGACGTGTTGGAGAGCGTCACCCCGTCCGCGCTCGGCGCCTCGCCGTTGCCGGAGAAGGTGACGGACAGGACCGTGTCCAGCGCCGAGGGGCCCGCGTTGGGCGTGACCAGGACGTTGACCAGGTCGTACGCGCTGAAGTCCACGCGGTCGTCGGCCGCCTCCACGATGTGCTCGACCAGCTTGCGGTACCCCGGCTCGTAGGGGGCGCCCCGGTCGATGCCGTACTCGGTGAACGGCAGCGGCATCCGCAGCCAGGACGGCACGGGCGCGTACGGGACGTAGCGCAGCCGCCCGTACGAGCTGACGCGGAACCAGTCGGCGGTCTGCGGGAAGAACTCGCGGTACCGGCGCATCGCCGGGCCCTCGCCCGGCGTGTCGGGGAAGTCGATCATCAGGTTGAGCGCGCGGACCACGCCGGTGGAACGGGTGTAGCCGGGCGGTGTCGGGATGCCCTCGGACATCTGGACGCCGGACTCCGCGCGGATGCGGCAGGCGGCGAGGCCGCCGGCGTCGGCGGACTCCGCGAGCGCCCGCGCCGCCGCCGGGTCGGAGGCCGCGGGGCCCGCGGTGGCGGGGGCGGGCCCGTCGAGCGTGGCGCTCGCCGTGGCGAGGGCACCCACGGCCACGGCCGCGGCGGCTCCGAGCGCGGCCGTCTGGCGTATTCGCCGTCGTCGGCTGGTCGGCTGCTGCATGCCCACAGCCTGTGGCGGGTGGTGCGGGGGCGCGCGCCGGGTGACCCGATCGCGTGAACGCGGGTGGGGGCTCCAGGCCGTGCCGCGACGCGCTTGGCGCGGGCGGGTGGTGCGGGGGCGCGGCGGCGGGTGGGAGCGCTGGGCCCGGCGGCGGGCGCCGGGCCGGCCGGGCGCCGGGCCGGTCGGCAACGGGCAGGTTGGGTGCCGGGCCGGTCGGGCGCCGGCCGGTCGGGGTGCGCCGGGGCCCGGCGGTGCCCGTCGGGTCAGGGCGCGGGAGGCGACGGCCGGTGCCGGCGCCTCAGCGGAGCCAGGGCAGGTCCGCGGTCGGGTCCGAGGGCTCCAGCGCGTCGGCGACCACCCGCATGATCCTGCCCAACTGGTCGACCTGGTCGGGCGTGAGCCGGTCGAACATCGCCTGCCGCACGGCCTCCACATGGCCCGGAGCGCTGCGGCGGAGCACCTCGAAGCCCTCGTCCGTCAGGTACGCGTTCTGGCCGCGCTTGTCGGAGGGGCAGTCCTCGCGGCGCACCCAGCCGTTCTTCTCCAGGCGCGCGATGGCGTGGGAGAGGCGGGAGCGGGTGATCTTGGCGGCCTTGGCCAGCTCGGTCATCCGCATCCGGCGGCGGGGCGCCTGGGAGAGCTGGACGAGCAGCCCGTAGTAGACGTGCGGCATCCCGGCGTCGCGCTGGAGCTGCCGGTCGAGGTGGTCCTCCAGGAGCATGGTGGCGTGGAGGTACGCACGCCAGACGTGCTGCTCCCGGTCGGTGAGCCAGCGCGTCCCGTCCGTGGTGCCCGGTCCGGCGGCGCCCTCGCCGTCGATGGATGCGGTGTTCATGCATCCACTGTACTTCTTCTTGAAGCTTCAACTAAACAGCGTTACCGTAGGCCCTGTAAGAGCTTGAACGTTCAAGCGTGAGGCCCACGTGACGCGAACAGGACGACCACCGCCATGACCCGTACCCCCTCCGCCCCCTCGCACCCCGCCGCGGCCGTCACCGGAACCACCGCCACCGGAACCGCTGCCGCCGCCGGAACCGCTGCCGCCACCGGAACCGCCGCTGCCGGGACCACCGCCGCCACGGGGGGCGCCGCCTTCGCCGGGCGGATGCCCGCCCTGTACCTCTCCCACGGCGCCCCGCCGCTCGCCGACGACCCCGTCTGGCCCGGCCAGCTCGCCGCATGGGCCGCCGGCCTGCCCCGGCCGAAGGCCGTCCTGATGGTCTCCGCGCACTGGGAGGAGGCCCCGCTCGCCCTGGGCGCCACCGAGACGGTGCCGCTCGTCCACGACTTCTGGGGCTTCCCCGAGCACTACTACACGGTCCGCTATCCGGCCCCCGGCGCCCCGGCGCTCGCCGAGGCGGTGCGCAAGCTGCTGCGCGCTCCGGGCACCCCCGTGCAGGACATCCCCGACCGGGGGCTCGACCACGGCGCGTACGTCCCGCTCGTCGAGATGTTCCCGGACGCGGGCGTCCCGGTCCTCCAGATGTCCCTGCCCACCCTGGAGCCGGCCCGGCTCATGGACCTCGGCCGCAGGCTGGCGCCGCTGCGCGACGAGGGCGTGCTGATCGTCGGCAGCGGCTTCTTCACCCACAACCTGGCCGCGCTGCGGCAGGGCGGCGTTCCGGCCTGGTCGGCCGAGTTCGACGACTGGGGCCGCCGCGCCCTGGCCGCGCGGGACGTGGACGCCCTGCTGGACTTCCTGCACAAGTCCCCGGCCGGGCGGCTCGCCCATCCGCGTACGGAGCACTTCGCGCCGCTGTTCGTGACGCTGGGCGCGGCGGACGCGGCGGGCGACCTGGGCACGGCCCGCAGTGTCATCGACGGGTTCTGGATGGGCCTCGCGAAGCGGTCCGTGCAGTTCGGCTGAGCCCGGCGGGCGTGGCCCGCCCGCCCCGTCCGCCGGCCCCCCGGGTCAGGCCGCGTCCGGGCCGATCAGCTCGACGGCGAGGGCGGCGGCGGTCAGGGCGAGCGGGTCGCCGACGTCCAGGGCGGTGTCCGCGAACTTGATCGCGTGGTCGTCGCCGTGGGCCGCCGCCCGCGCGAACACCTCGCCGGGGTCCGGGGCGGCGCCCGCCGCGTAGGCCGCGCCCGTCGCGTAGGCCGCGCCCGTCGCGTAGGCCGCGGGCGCCGCCGGTGTGTACGCGGCCGTGACCGCCGCGCTCGCCGCCCACGCGGCGCCGACGCTGGGGGCCCACAGGGAGCGGGGGAGCGCGGGCAGGGCGCGCAGAACGGCGTTGGGCGCGGTCGCCGCGTGCACCAGCATGACCGGTTCGCCGTGCCCGTGGGTGGCGTACCGGTGGGTGGCGGCGGCGACGAGTTCGGTGAGGCGGGCCCGCGCGGTGTCCGGGTCGGTCCCGTCGGCGCCCCACCGCGGGAGGGCGGTCAGCTGGGCCAGCCGGTGCCGGATGCCCGCCGACTGGTCGGGGACGGCCGCCACGGCGTCGAGGGCGGCCGAGGCCGGTACCGGGACGAGGCGGTCCGGGGCGCCGAAAGGCGCCGGGTGGGCGGGAGGCGCCGGGTGGGTGGGGGTCGTCGGGTGGGTGGGGAGCGCCGGGTGGGCGAGGGGTGCCGGGCGGGCGGGGGCTCCCGGCGCGTGGGGCGACGGGTCCAGGAGGGTGAGGGGCGGCAGGGGCTGGTGGCGGGCGGCCCAGTAGCCGAGGGCATGCGCCAGTTCGGTGACGCGCGGCGCCGTCTCCCCGCCGGTGAGCAGCGTCCGTACGGCGTGGCCCACCCGGATCACCGGGTGGGTCGCGCCGCCCGCGATGCCGGGCAGCAGGCGGGGCCACCACTCGGCGAGGACCTCGCGCCAGGGCCGGGCGGCGGTGTCCCGCTCGAAGTAGCCGGTCCAGTCCGCGATACGGGTGGGGTCGCCGAGCGCCTCGCGCCAGTTCTCCGGCGTCACACGCGCACGGGGGGCCGGCATGTCCTCCAGCTTGGCGCGGTACCCGTCGAGCCAGCGGTGCACGCGTGGCGCGTGGCCGTGCCGTACGAGGGCCTCCACCGCCATCGGCGCGTGGTTGCTCAGCCATCCCTGCCGTTCCGGACCGGCGGCGTGCAGCCGCTCCAGCGCCTCGTCCAGCACGCCGGTCGTCTCCGCGCCGGGTGCGGCGGTGGGCGTTGCCGCGTCCGCTGGTCCCGGCGCACCCGTCGGGCCTGCCGTGGCTGCCGCGTTCGCCGTGCCTGCCATGCCTGCCGTGCCTGCCATGCCTGCCATGCCTGCCGTGCCTGCCGTGGCTGTGGTGGCTGTCGTGTCGGCCTTCTCGGTCGCCTCGGGGGTGCGAGTGTCGTCCATGCACCGCACCTTAGGGAGGCCCGCACGGGGCGGTAACGGCCCGCGGGCGGAGCCCGGGTGGCCCTGCGTCCTGGTCCTCGCGGCGCACCGGCCGCCCGCATCCGGTCCTGGGCCTCCGTACCGTCCCGTGCGGGTCTCCGGTCCTGGCCCCCCGTACCGTCCTGTGCGGGTCTCAGGTCCTTGCCTCCCGTACCGTCCCGTGCGGGTCTCCGGTCCTGAAGCCCGTACCGCCTCGCCGTCCGCGCCGGCCGTCGGGGACCACCATGCGGTTTCCGTCCGTCCGCACTCTGGGACGCGAGACGTCGCGCCGGAACATCCCGGCCGGTCGGGCCGTTGTTGAGGGCAACCGGGCGGGTATGGGGATCGTCTTCCCGGCCGGAGGCAGCCGGGGTGACGCCGTTCGGGGGTGAGGCACCGTGACCTGTGTGACGGGAATCTCACGCGCGGGTGCCGCGCGGTCCCGCCAGGCGCGGGAGACGAGCCGCCGCACCCGTTCCGACCTGCGTTTCCACTCTAGTGATCATGGGATGCCCCGCCCGCCGGGCGGCGCAGGGTACTGCATGATCCGCCAATCCGATGGGCGGCTTGGGAATTCTGTCCTGATTCCAGTCGTTGTTTCCGTCGGATGCAGGGCACCCGGAAGGGTGTCGCGACCTACTCAGTAAGGGAGCTCGCATGGCAACCCGTGCCGTCGCCCGTCCCGAGTCCGCCACCACCGGGACCGATCGGGCCAACAGTGTTCGCGCCGTGGGCGGGGAGATCGCCGACCGCGACCTGGTCGGCATGTACCTCGACGAGATCGCGCGCACGCCGCTGCTCGACGCCGCCAAGGAGGTCGAGCTGTCCCAGATCATCGAAGCCGGTGTCTACGCCCGGCAGATCCTGGACGGCGAGGTGGAGACGGAGGCCGGAGGCGCGACCCGCGAGGAGCTGGAGCGCCTGGTCGCGGAGGGTGAGCGTGCGAAGGACGTCTTCATCCGGTCCAACCTGCGTCTGGTCGTCGCCGTGGCCCGGCGCTACCCGCGCAGCGGTCTGCCCCTGCTGGACCTGATCCAGGAGGGCAACGCGGGCCTGGTCCGCGCGGTGGAGAAGTTCGACTACACCAAGGGCTTCAAGTTCTCGACGTACGCGACGTGGTGGATCCGCCAGGCCATCACCCGGTCCATCGCGGACCAGTCGCGCACGATCCGGCTCCCCGTCCACCTGGTGGAGGAGCTGGGCCGCATCCGCCGTGTGCAGCGCGAGTTCAACCGCGAGCACGGCCGCGACCCGGAGCCCGCCGAAATGGCCGCCGAGCTGGGCTCCACGCCCGAGCGGGTGACCGACGTGCTCGACTGGGCCCGCGACCCGGTGTCGCTGAACATGTCGGTGGACGACGCCGGCGAGACCCAGTTCGGCGACCTGCTGGAGGACACGTCGGCGGTCTCGCCCGAGCAGTCGGTGCTGACCCTGCTGCGCAGCGAGGAGCTGGACGACCTGATCGACCGCCTCGACAACCGCACCGCCTCCATCATCCGGATGCGGTACGGCATCGAGGACGGCCGCGAGCGGACCCTCACGGAGGTCGGCAAGGAGCACGGCCTGACCCGGGAGCGGATCCGCCAGATCGAGAAGCACGCCCTGCTGGAGCTGAAGCGGATGGCCCGCGACACGGGCTTCGACGCGGCGGCGTGACCCACAGACCCACCGTCCCGCCCGGATCCCCCCAGGGGCGGGACGGTGGCCCAAGACCCGCAGCCCCTTGCCTTCCCCCCCCGGTGAGGGGCTGCGGCCTGTCCGGCGGCGGGTTCCGGCCCCGGCCCGGTCACCCGGCGCGATCACCCGGCGCGATCACCCGGCCCGGTCACTCGCGACGGCCACCCCTGCCGGTCATCAGGCCCGGTCCCGGAACCCCCGGCCACCCGGTCCGGTCACCCCGTCCGGTCACCCGGTCCGGTCACCCGGTCCGGCCGTGCGCCCCGACCGCCCGGCCCAGCCGGGCGGACAGGGACGTGACGTACTCGGCCAGCTCGGGCGGGCCGTGCACGGTGAACTCGGCGTCCACCAGGGCCCAGCCGTACCGCCAGCCACTCCACCGAGTCCGTCACCCGCGCCCGTACGCGGCAGGTGTCCCCCTCAGCCCCATCGACCCCCTCAGTCCCCCCAGCCCCATCCACGCCCACCCGCTCCCTTGCCCCCGAATCCTCCGCCCCCACCACCGCCGGGGCCAGGTAGGCGGGCAGGCGAGCCGCCACGAACGCCGCGGGCGCCGCGAACGACACGTCCACCTCCAGCCCCTCCCGCCTGCGCCGCAGCGACCGCCCCAGCAGCTCCGCCGCGTCCCCGCCCGGCAGCTCCCTCGGCGTGAACCGCGCGCCCGTCGCGTACGGCTCGTCCACCCGGTCCACGCGGAACGTCCGCCAGTCCTCCCGCTCCAGGTCGTACGCGACCAGGTACCAGCGGTGCCCCGTCGACACCAGCCGGTACGGCTCCGCCTGCCGCCGCGACTCCGTCCCGTCGCCAGCCCGGTAGCCGAACCGCAGCCGCTCCCGGCCCGCCACCGCCGCCGCCAGCGCGGTCAGCGTCCGCGCCGACACGGCGGCGCCGTCCCCGCGCGCCAGCGGCATCGTCGCGCTCTGCAACGTCGACACCCGGTGCCGCAGCCGCGCCGGCAGCACCTGCTCCAGCTTCGCCAGCGCCCGTACGGACGCCTCCTCCACGCCCTCGATGGCGTGCCCCGCGCCGGCCCGCAGGCCCACGGCGATGGCCACGGCCTCCTCGTCGTCCAGCAGCAGCGGCGGCATCGCCTTGCCCGCCGCCAGCCGGTACCCGCCGACCGCGCCCTTCGTCGCCTCCACCGGGTAGCCGAGGCCGCGCAGCCGGTCCACGTACCGGCGGACCGTGCGCGGGGTCACACCGAGCCGGGAGGCCAGCTCGCTGCCCGGCCACTCGCGGGGCGTCTGGAGGAGGGACAGCAGAGTCAGGAGGCGTGCCGGGGTGTCCGTCATGCGTACAGCCTGCCGGTGATCTAGGACATGGTCCGTCCTATACGGCTCCTACGGTGCCGCCCATGACCTCCTCCCACCCCTCGGCCACCGCCCGTGGCTCCAGCAGCCCCAGCAGCCCCAGCAGCTCCAGTACCGCCAGTACCGGCGGGTCCTCCGGTACCGGCGCCGCGCAGGCGACGCCCCCGCCGGGGACCGCCCCGGCCGCGCCGGCGGCCGACCGCCGCCGCTGGGTCGCCCTCGCCATCGTCATGACCGCGGCCTTCATGGACCTGGTCGACGTCACGATCGTCCACATCGCCCTGCCGTCGATCCAGCGGGACCTCGGCGGTGGCTTCGGTACCGCCCAGTGGATCACCGCCGGGTACGCGCTCGCCTTCGCCGCCGGCCTGATCACGGGCGGCCGGCTCGGCGACATCTACGGCCGCAAGCGGCTGTTCCTCGCCGGGGTCGCCGGGTTCACCGCGGCGTCGGCGCTCTGCGGCCTGGCCACCGGCCCGGAGATGCTGGTCGCCGCCCGCGTGCTGCAGGGCGGCACGGCGGCGCTGATGGTCCCCCAGGTCCTGTCGATCGTGCACGCCACGTTCCCCGCGCACGAGCGCGGAAAGGTCTTCGGGCTGTTCGGCGCGATCGTCGGGCTCGGCTCCGTGTCCGGTCCGCTGCTGGGCGCGCTGCTCATGGAGGGCGACCTGTTCGGGCTCGGGTGGCGGCCCATCTTCCTGATCAACCTGCCGGTGGGGATCGCCGCGCTGCTCCTCGGCCGGGTGTTCATCACCGAGTCGAAGGCCCCGCGGGCGCTGCGGCTCGACCTGCCGGGCGTCGCCGTCGCGGTCGCCGCGATGCTGCTGCTGATGTACCCGCTGACGCGCGGCGCCGAGCTGGACTGGCCGCTGTGGTGCCTCGTCATGATGGCCGGCAGCGTCCCGGTGGCGGCGGCGTTCGTCCTCTACGAGCGGCGCCGCGGGGCGCGGGACGGGTCACCGCTGGTCGAGCTGTCGCTGTTCCGGGTCAAGAGCTTCGCGGCCGGTGTCGCCGTGCAGCTGACGTTCGGCATCGCGCTCGGCATCTTCTTCCTGGTGTGGACGCTGTACATGCAGACCGGGCTCGGCTGGAGCCCGCTGCGGGCCGGGCTGACCGGGGTGCCGTTCTCGCTCGCGGTGTCGGTCGCGGCGAGCGTGTCGGTGCAGGTACTGGTGCCGCGCTTCGGGCGGAGGGTGCTCCAGGCGGGCGCGCTGACGATGATCGCCGGCGTCGGCCTCTACCTCTGGGAGGCGGACCGGTACGGCACGGGCATCGAGCCGTGGCAGATGGCGGCCCCGCTCGTGGTGCTCGGCGCCGGGATGGGCCTGGTGGTGGCGCCGCTGACGGACGCGGTGCTGTCGGACGTGCCGCGCGAGCACGCCGGGTCCGCCTCCGGGATCGTCAACTCCGTGACGCAGCTCGGCAACGCCCTGGGCCTCGGCCTCGTGTCGGTCGTCTTCGTGCCGACCGGGCCGGGACGGGCCGTGGTGGACGCGGCCACCGGGGCGCTCGGCTGGGTCGCGGTGGTGCTGGGCGCGGTGTTCCTGGTGATGTTCGCCCTGCCGGCCCGGCCGCGCCGACAGGGCGAGGACGCGGAGGAGGGCTCCGGCGGGGCGGCGTCTCCGGACGAGACCGCCGGGGGCGGTTCGGCGGCCGGGGCCGCGCGGGGCGCACGGGGCGTCGGGGAGGCACCCGGCGGAGGGCCCGGCGGTGGAGCCGGGGGCGCCGGCCGGGGTGGCGTGACGGGGCCGCGCGGGGCCCGGCCGGAACCGGTGGCGGCGGCACGCGGAGCCCGTACCCCGTAGGGATCTCCGCCGGGAGGGGGGCCGGGGCGGAGGGCGGCGCCGGCCCGTGCGGTGGCCGGCCCGCCCGGCGCCGGCCCCGCGCCGGGGCTTCCCGGCGCGGGGCCCCGCCGGGCCGAGGAGGCCGCCCCCGCCGGTGCCGGCCTCCGGGAACCGTCGTTCCCCTCACCGGTCTTCCTGAGCCGTCCTCCCCGAACCGTCGTGCCCCCTGCCGGTCTTCCTTGGCCGTCCACCCGAACCGGCCCTCCGGAGGTCCCCCTCCGCAGACCCCGGGCCCCGCGGCCGGCCCCTGGGGCGCCCGGGCCCTGGAGATCCCCCGTGCCTCTAGGAATGCCCCGGGCCCCTGAGACCTCTTCGAGCCCGGGGACACCGCCCCGGACCGGCCGCCATCCGGCTCACCACGCCCGCGCCGCGCGGACCTCCATGGCCGCCCGCGCCGAGCGCTCGTCCTCGTACACCTCGCACATGTGCCGCCCGTCCGGCGTCGCCGTGTGCTCGACCTCCCACACGCTCATCTCCGTGCCGTCCATCAGCAGGAACGCGTGCTCGTACAGCGAGAACCCGGCGTCCCTGCCGCCCGCCACCCCGCACTGCCGGCCGAAGACCTGCTGGATGTGGTGGGCGAACGCCTCCCGCAGCCGCGCCGCCACCGCCTCGCCGGGCCGGTCCGCGTTCTCCGCGCGGCGCAGCACCCGGCGCGCGTGGTCGGCCGAGTCGTCCGGCACGTACCGGCGCGGCGCCGGCGTGAGCGGGCGCACCAGCAGAGCGCTCAGCAGCTCCAGGTCCGCGTCCAGGTCGTCGTCCAGCGGGTCGGCCGTCCCCGCGGCGCCAGGCGCCCCGAACGCCGACGACAGGCGCGCCGCCGCCATCCGCACCTCCGCCTGGTCCGCGTACAGCTCGTGGTGGTCGCGGCCGTCCGTGCCCGTGTGGTGCACCAGCTCCCACAGCGTCAGCGACTCACCGTCCGCCAGCAGGTACGTGTGCCGGTACGTGGCGCGGTGCAGGAACGGGCTGTGGTGCGAGGCGTGCAGCGCACTCGCGTGCGCCAGCGCCGTACGAAGCCGCTCGACCAGGGCATCGGGCAGGTCGAAGGAGTTGAGCGCCCGACCCAGGAGCCGCTCGACGTGCAGCTCCGTGGTCTCGTATGGATCGTTCCGATCGATCGGATCGTTCAAGGTGGGTCTCCAGGCCGTCGCCGCGTGTTACTCGATGCTTGCTCAAGGTAGTGCCTCGGTGCGACAACGCGACCGGCTTCCGGAAAACGGACGGCGCACGCGACGAGTTCCCGCGCGCCCCCCTACCGGGCGGTCAACAACCGGGGCCGCGCCGCCTGTTCAGGGCTTCCGCCCCATCCGTGCCCGCGCCGTCCCACGGTCCTTCGAGCCCCGGCAGCGTCCCGTACAGGCTGCGGTATGACGGGAAGTCGCCACCTGTGCCGGAGGTCGGCCGCGCTCCCAGTACGGCCCGTACGATGGCGCGCGACACCACGTCGGCGGCCGCCACCAGCACCGCGTTCAGCGCGAGTGGTTCGCGCCCCTCTGCGAGCGGGCGTGCGCCCGTCGCCAATGTGAACGCGGTGTCCCCGTCGTTCAGCAGGTGGGCGGGTCTTACGGCGCGCGCGATGCCGTTGTGCGCCACCCCCGCGACCTTCTGCGCCTGAGCGCGTGTCAGCGCCGCGTCCGTCCCCACCACGGCGAGGGTCGTGTTGAGCGACGGCGTACTGCTCCGCTCCTTCGCCTCCGCCAACCGCCGTGCCGCCGCCGCGTGCACCTGAGGGTCCGGATACGCCGGCCGTCCCGGCATACCGTCCGCCGCGAAGACCGGGTCCCCGTACGCTCCGTAGAGGACACCCGTCGACGGGTCGACCGCCGAACCGACCGCGTTGACCACGACCAGTGCGGCCACGGTCACGCCGGAACCGTCCAGCACCGTGCCGGCCGACCCCACCCCGCCGCGCAGCCCGCCGACGACCGCCCCCGTCCCGGCGCCCACGTTCCCGCAGACCACCGGTGCGCCCGGCTCCGTCGCGGCGGCCGCCTCCACGGCGGCCCGCCCGGTGGCCGCACCGGGCCGGGCCCGCCAGTCGCCGCCCCGCCCCAGGTCGAACACGCACGCCGCCGGGACGACCGGCACCACCTGCCCCACGTCCGGCCCCACCCGCACCCCGCGGTCCCGTTCCTCCAGCCACGCCATGACGCCCCCGGCCGCGTCGAGCCCGTACGCGCTGCCACCCGTCAGGACGACGGCGTCGATCCGGTCGACCACGTTGCCCGGGTGCAGCGCGTCCGTCTCCCGCGTCCCGGGCCCGCCGCCCCGCACGTCCACGGCGGCCACGGCACCGCCCTCCGGCGCGAGGACGACCGTCGTCCCGCTCAGCGCCCGCTCGCCGGGCACCCGCGCGTGTCCCACGCGCAATCCGGCGACATCCGTCAGCCCGTCCGTCAGCGTCCAGGAGTCCATCCCCCTTGCCTAGCACGGGCACCCCCAAGACCGGCACCCCGCCGACCGCCGACCGCACCGGGCAGACACCCGGCGGGGGTCGCACTCGGCCTGGTCACATGCGGCCCGGCTCCGGCCGGCCGGACCCCGTCCCACCCGGCCCCGCCGCGCCCCACTCGGCCCCGCCGCGCCCCACTCGGCCCCGCGCCGCCCGGCCCCGCGCCGTCCCACCCGGCCCCGCGAATCCGGCCCCCGGATCCTCGCACCCGGCCCCCGCCCCGGGTCTCCCGCTCCCCGGCGGGCCGGGGACCGGGCAAGGACCGGGGCGGGGCCGGGTCGGGGAGAAGCACCCGGGCCGCGCCGGCGCGGGGCGGCGTACGCTGGGTGCATGAGTACCGCCCCCGCCCCCGGACCGCGCGCTGCGGAGGACCGGCCCGAGTCCGTGAAGAAGAAGGCACCGGCGCTGGCCTTCGACGATCCGCTGGAGCAGCAGTCCGCGGACGATACGGACCGTGGGTGGGGCGAGCGGGCTCCCGGCGGCGACGGCGGGGCCGACGATCTGGCCCGCTTCCTCGACGAGAAGCCGCCCCACCACCTCTGACCTTCCGCCCCACCGCCTGCCGTCGCCGATCTCTCCCGGCTGTGCGTGCCGCCGGTCTACGGAGTGCGGACGCCCGAGCCCGCGGTGGCCTCTCCGCCCCGCTGCTGCACGATCGCGTCGCGGATGTCCTTCAGCACGTCCAGCTCGGTGGTCTCGACGGTGTCCTGGGCGCCGTGCAGGGCCTTCTCCCGCGCGGCCTTCCGCGCCAGGTACTTGGCCATCGGCAGCACCATCAGGAAGTACACCACCGCGGCCGTGATCAGGAAGGTGAGCGTGGCGCTGAGCACCGAGCCCCACAGGATCGCCACGCCGCTCGTGACCTCGCCGCCCTGCACCACACACGGGCCCTTGATGCAGGACTGGTAGCCGTCCAGGCTCTTGGTGCCGAAGGCGCCGACGATCGGGCTGATGACGCCCTTCACGATCGAGTTGACGATGTTGGTGAACGCGGCACCGATGACGACGGCCACCGCCAGATCCACCACGTTCCCCCGCATGAGGAACGCCTTGAAGCCTTCCAGCAGGCTTGTCTTGTTCTCCTGGCTCACCTGGGTGCCTTTCGTCGCTTGTGCAGTGGGCGCAGTCATTAGGCCGTGTGCGGCGCGGGGCCGTCCAATCGGCGCACACGGACCGGTGACCGGCCAGACCGTACGTGCGAGTCAGCACAGGACCACCGCCAGCCGAGAGGTGGCGGACGCGGCGACGAGGCCCGGCGCCGCCGCCCGCGGTACGGCGAGCACGAGCAGCGCACCGCCACTCTGCCCCGTGCCGTCGAACGCGTCCACCCCATCCGGAGGATCACCTTCCCCTTCCGGGAGGCCCGGGTACCCGCCCGCCCGGTGGTGCGGGTGGCCCGCGCCATCCGCGGACTCCGCCCCGGGTACGGCCGCCACCCTGGCGCCGGACACGACGACCCTCGCCGGAGGACCGCCGCCTTCCGCGGACGAGCCCGCCGGAGTGTGCGGCGCCGCGATGACGTCCACCCGGTCCCCCGGCCGCAGGAGGCGTACCGTCGCCCCGTCCGCGATCCGCACGGGCGCCGACACGACCTCCGGCGCCGGCCGCGCCGGCTTCTCCGCAGCCCCCGGTGGGCCGCCCGCCACGGTGACCGCGCCCACCGCCCGCCGCGCCTCTGGGCCCACCTCGGGGGCGGGCTCACGCAAGCCCGACGCCGCCAGCGCCGCGGCCGTCATCGCCAGCCCGGCCGCCACCGCCCGCCGCCCCCGCCGTACGCCCCGCGCCCAGGCGTACCTCCCGCCGCGCACCCGCACCGGCGCGAACCGCGGCACCGCGCATGTCTCAGGCACGGCGGAAGGAGGGGTGGAGGGGGACGGCGCAGGAGACCGCGAGGGGGACGGCGCAGGAGACCGCGAGGGGGACCGCGGGGGTAAGGGCAGGGAGGGGGACGGGGTACGAGAGGTCATGGCTCACCGCCTGTCGTGAGACGCCTATCGCCGGCGGAACGCCGACCCCCTCACCCTGCCGTCTTCCCGCCCATCCCGCTCAGCCCTGTGGACAGGCGGACGCCCTGTGGAAAAGTCCGCCACCCGCACGAGCACCCCGAGGCCCCGGCGTCCGCTTCGGCGTCCGCCCCCATCCGCCCGGCGTCCGCCACCGCCGCACATCCCTGTGCTCGACCCCACCGGCTCACCCGTCCTGAGCCCTTGTCGGCCCTGGGCCTCGCCCGCCCTGTGCCGTGTCGGTCCTGTGCCTCATCGGCCCCGAGACCCGTCACCGCCCCCCGACGGGGACGGTCCCGGAGCGGGCAGGTCCTGCTCCGCCCACACCACCTTCCCGGTGGGCGTGCGGCACGAGCCCCAGCGCCGGCACATCGTGTTGATGAGCTGCAACCCCCGCCCGCCCTCGGAGCTGAGCATCGCGTGCTGGATCTGCGGCAGGTCCGGTCCGCTGTCCGACACCTCCACGCACAGCCTGCTGTGCCGCAGGAGGCGGAGGTTGCCGGGGCCGCCGCCGTACCGCAGGGCGTTGCCGACGAGTTCGCTGACGACCAGCTCCATCACCTCGGTCAGGTCCGACAGCTCCCAGTCGTCGAGCTGGGTGCGCACCAGACGGCGGGCGGTTCGCGCCGCGGTACCGTCGGCGGGCAGCGGCCATTCCCGGATCACCGCCTCGCTCAGCGACTTCGGTGCCGCCGCCAGCATGATCGCGTCGTCGAACCGGCCGCCGCCCCCGCCGCCGTCCCCTGCCCCGTTCCCCGAGGGCCCGGCTCCACCGCCCGACCTGCCTCGGGACCCGGACCCGCCCCCGAACCCGGATCCGCCCCCGTACCCGTTCCCGTCGGTGTCGCCGGGAGCGGCACCGGCCGTGCCGCGCTCACCGCAGCCGGTCCGCTCCCAGATCATGTCGAACGCGTCGGCGAACGGCGGCTGCGGCCCGGAAGCGGCCGCGCGCAGGCGCTCCAGCCAGGTCCCCGCGTCACCGGTCCGGTCCTTGATCAGACCGTCCGTGCACATCATGATCCGGCTGCCCTCGGGCGCCTCCACGGTGACCGGGTCGTACGGGATGACCCCGGTCCCGAGGGGCGCGCCCACCGCCAGGTCCATGAACTCGGCGTTCCCGGCCGCGTCGATCAGCAGCGGCGGCAGGTGTCCGGCGCTGGCCACCCGGTACGTCCCCAGCGCCGGGTCGTACAGCACGCACAGGCAGGTGGCGACCTGGTCCTCCTCCAGGTCGCGGGCGGCGAGGTCCAGCCGGGCGAGCACCCTCTCGGGCGAGATGTCCAGGTTCAGCAGGGTGCGGGCGACCGTGCGCAGCCGGCCCATGGTGGCGGCCGCCTCCAGACCGTGGGCCATCACGTCGCCGACGACCAGCGCGGTGCGCCCGCCCGGCAGGGGGACGACGTCGAACCAGTCGCCGCCCACTCCGCTGGCGTTCGCGGCTGGGCGGTAGCTCGACGCGACCTCCAGGCCCAGCGTGGGCGGGGCGGCCTTCGGGAGCAGGGCCCGCTGGAGGGTGACGACCGTCTCGCGCTCCCGCCCGTAGAGGCGGGCGTTGTCCACGAGCACGGCGGCCTTGGACGCCAGTTGGGCCGCCAGGGCCATGTCGGCGGGGGTGAACGGCGGGCGGCCCGCGCAGCGGATGAAGTCGGCCAGGCCGAGGAGGACGCCGCGCGAGATGAGCGGCACCACCATGTAGCTGTGCACCCCCGCCTCCCGCAGGAGCGCCGCCGCGTGGGGCGTGGGGGCGATGGTCTCGTACGCGTCGGGGGCGATGTGCCGGACCAGGATGGGGCGGCCGGAGAGCAGGCACCTGTGCGCCAGCTTCGGCGTCGGGTGGAAGGTGGACAGCTCGCCGACCGGGTCCGGCTCGAGGTGTGCCAGCCGGTCGATGGCGGAGACCGCCATGGCCCTGGTCAGCGGCACCCGCGCGCTCGTGGGCCGGGCGGCACCGCCGCCGAGGAGCACGGACTCCAGCAGGTCGACGGCGGCCCCGTCGGCGAGGCTGGGCACGATGAAGTCGGCGAGCTCCTTGGCCGTGCGCTGGAGGTCCAGGGTGGTGCCGATGTGGGAGTCCGCCTTGTTCAGCCAGGCCAGGCGGCGCGCGTCGGCGGCCGTGGTGACGGCGTGGACGGCGCGCCGGAACGTTTCGCCGAGCCGCTCGAGACCAGCCATGCCGCCCATGCGGGCCCGGCCGGCCATGCGGGTCCGAGCGAGGGGGGCCATGCGGTGCACCTCCGATCGTGGTCGGCTCCGTGATGACGCCACGGTGCCTCGACGCGCCCCGGCCCCGGGATCACGCCGCCCTGCGACTGGGCCTGAGCCCGAGCCATGGGCTGCCGCCACGGCCTCGGCGGGTGGCCCCGGGCCCCGGCCCCCGACCGGCCGCCCGGCCGGTCACTTCGATTCTGCTCTCGTACGGGCTTCCCAGCCCCTCGGCCGCCCCCCACGCCGCCGTCCGGGGGAACGGCGGCGGGACAAGGCCTCCCGAGTCCTGGCCGGGCGGGCCGCTGCCCTAGGGCAGTTCGATGCCCAGGTCCCAGCCGTCGTGCGCGTGGGTGCACAGGCACGCCCGCGCGTCGGCCGCCGGCAGCGCGGCGACCGCGTCGAAGAGGACGGTCCGCAGCCGTTCGACGTTCTCGCCGAACACCCGCAGCACCTCCGTGTGCGATACGCCCTCGCCCGTCTCGGCGCCCGCGTCCAGGTCCGTGACCAGTGCCATCGACGTGTAGCAGAGGCCCAGCTCGCGCGCGAGGACCGCCTCGGGGTGGCCGGTCATCCCCACGACGGACCAGCCCATGGCGGCGTGCCAGCGCGACTCCGCGCGCGTGGAGAAGCGCGGCCCCTCCACGACGACCATCGTGCCGCCGTCGACCGCCTCCCACTCCCGGCCCTGCGCGGCCTTCAGCGCGATCTGCCGCCCCTCGGGGCAGTACGGGTCGGCGAACGAGGTGTGGACGACGTTGGGCACCGTGCCGTCCGGCAGCGGCTCCCCGTCGAAGAACGTCTGGACGCGCGACTTCGTACGGTCCACCAGCTGGTCCGGTACGACGAGGGTGCCCGGACCGTACTCGGCGCGCAGGCCGCCCACCGCGCACGGCCCGAGGACCTGCCGGACGCCGACCGAGCGCAGCGCCCACAGGTTGGCCCGGTAGTTGATGCGGTGCGGCGGCAGGCGGTGGCCGCGCCCGTGGCGGGGCAGGAAGGCGACCCGGCGCCCGGCCACCTCGCCGACGAAGAGGGAGTCGCTGGGGCTTCCGTACGGGGTGGGGACCTCGACCTCGGTCACGTCCTCCAGGAAGGAGTAGAACCCGGAACCGCCGATCACGCCGATCTCTGCTTGCGTCGCCATGCGCCTCACCCTAGACGCGCACACCCCGCCTCCGAAGCCCCCCGGACCCCATCGGTTGCGGCTGCTCGCCGCGGACGGCCGAGTCCCGTACGCCGAAGGCCCCGCCGTACGGGACGGCGGGGCCTTCGGGTGGTGTGGTGGGCCGGTCAGGCGGCGGAGGAGCCGCCGGTGCTCGACGCCGCGGGCTTCGCGTCCGAGGAGGACGAGGACGAAGCGGACGACGAGGACGCCGACGCGGCCGGGGAAGCCGACGAGGACTTCGAGGGCGCGGGGGAGCTGCTCGAGGAGGCGCCGCGGCTGTCGTTGCGGTAG
Source organism: Streptomyces fradiae ATCC 10745 = DSM 40063 (assembly GCF_008704425.1). NCBI lineage: Bacteria > Bacillati > Actinomycetota > Actinomycetes > Kitasatosporales > Streptomycetaceae > Streptomyces > Streptomyces fradiae. The sequence continues at coordinate 2,771,089 of NZ_CP023696.1, read as the reverse complement.
AAGCCGGAGCCCTTGAAGACGATGCCGACCGCCGAGAACACCTTCTTCAGGCGTCCCTGGCAGCTCGGGCACTCGGTCAGGGCGTCGTCGGTGAACTTCTGCACCGCCTCGAGGCCCTCGCCGCACTCGGTGCACTGGTACTGGTAGGTCGGCACTTGTCTTCCTCCTGGCACTCTCACTCGATGAGTGCTAACGACGAACCATAGTGACGCATTCCGGCGCGTCAGTCCACCGCCACGGGCGCGCGGTGACCGACGCCACGCGCCGGGGCCGTGTCCGCGGGGGCGGACGCCGGGGCGGCCAGCCAGGACCGCAGCGCCACCAGCGTGACGAGCGCCAGCGCGGTGCCGCCCAGCGGGACCAGGAAGCCGGCGGCCGAGCCGTACGCGTCCGCGAGGCGCCCGGCGACGGTCACCCCGGCGGCCTGGCCCAGCGCGACGGCGCCGGTCAGCCAGGTGAACGCCTCCGTGCGCGCCGAGGCCGGCACCAGGGACTCGACCAGCGTGTACCCGGTGATCAGCGCGGGGGCGATGCACAGGCCGACCACCAGCCCGAGGGCGCCCAGCAGCGCCACCGACTGGGCGGACCACAGCAGCGAGGCGGCGGCCGTGAGAGCCGTGTACCCGAGGATCAGGCGGCGCCGGGGCCCGGACTTCCAGGCGATGGCGCCGACGGCGACGCCGGCCAGCATGTTGCCCGCCGCGAACAGGCCGTACAGCAGGCCGTTCGCGCCGGGGCTGCCGATCTCCTCGGTGAACGCCGTGAGGGAGACCTGCATGCCGCCGAAGACCGAGCCGATCCCGAGGAACGCCACCACCAGCACGCGGACGCCCCGCACGGACAGCGCCGAGGCGCGGGGCCGCGACCCGGCGCCCGGATGCGGCCCGTGGGCGGGCTGGGTGCTCCGCTGGGCGGCGAACAGCAGACCGCCGAAGAGCGTGAGGGACGCCTCGGCGATCAGGCCCGCCGCGGGGTGCACGCCGGTGCACAGCGCCGTCGCGAGGACGGGGCCGACGACGAAGGTGAACTCGTCCGTGACGGACTCGAAGGCCGCCGCGGTCGACATCAGCGGCGAGCCGTCCAGCCGGGCCGCCCACCGCGCCCGGACCATGGGGCCGACCTGCGGGACGGAGGCGCCGCTCGGGACGGCCGCCGCGAACAGCGCCCACAGCGGGGCGCCGGCCAGGGCCAGCGCCGTCAGCGCGGACACGGACGCGGCGTGCACGAGGACGCCGGGGACCAGTACGGCGCGCTGCCCGAAGTGGTCCGCGAGCTTGCCGCTCTGCGGGGCGAACAGCGCCATGGACACGCCGGTCACCGCGGCGACGGCGCCGGCCGTGCCGTACGAGCCGGTGGTGTGCTGCACCAGCAGGACGATGCCGATGGTGAGCATCGCGAACGGCTGCCGCGCCGCGAAGCCGGGCAGGAGGAACCCCCACGCGCCGGGGGTGCGCAGCAGCTGCCCGTAACCGGGGCGCTTCGCAGCGTTCGAGGTGACCGTGGATGCCACGGCCCGTGCCTTTCTGCCGCCTGGTAGCGCTCACCGGGAGTGCCGGGAGCAGCCGAGGGCTGTCCTCTTGCGCGGAAGCGCGGTAGATACCGGGGTCCCGCGGAGGGGGGACTCGGCCGCCATACGGTCGCGCCAGCCCTGCATCAGGCAGAGTTGGTTCGATCAGGTGTCCTCATGGTACAGGGGGAGGCGCGGGGCGGCTCCTGTGAAGTGCGCGACGCCCCGGGGAACGCCCAGGCGGCACCCTGGGAAGAACGCCCCGGCAGCACCCGGGAACGCCCAGGCGGCACCCTGGGAAACGCCCCGGCAGCACCCGGGAACGCCCGGGCCCCGCTCCCCGCGAACGCCCCGCCCCGGACCCCGCTCCGGCCCCCCGGACCCCGCTCAGCCGCCCCCCGTGCCCAGCCAGCCCGCCAGCTTGCCGCCGTGCCCCACGGCGCGCAGGCGCTGCTCCGTGGCGTCGCGCACCGGGTCGGTCGCCACGACCAGCAGATCGTCGCCGCGCCGCAGCACCGTCGCCGGGGACGGCACGAAGCTCTTGCCGTCCCTGACGACGAGCGTGACCGCGGCGCCGGGCGGCAGCCGCAGTTCGGCGACCTCCACACCGTGCATCCTGGACCGCTCCGGGATCGACAGGGACAGCAGATGGCCGCGCAGCCGCTCCAGCGGCGCCGACTCCACACCCAGGTCGGTGGCGGCCGACCCGTCGCCCAGCCGCAGCGCCTTCGCGAGCCACGGCAGCGTCGGGCCCTGCACCAGGGTGTAGACGACGACCAGCACGAAGACGATGTTGAAGACCTTCTCGCTGCCCTCGATCCCGGAGACCATCGGGATCGTCGCCAGGATGATCGGCACCGCGCCGCGCAGCCCCGCCCAGGACATGAGGGCCTGCTCCTGCCAGGGCAGCCGGAACGGCGTCAGGCTCAGGAACACCGACACCGGCCGCGCCACAGCTGTCAGGACGAGCCCGATGAGCACGGCCGGCCAGAAGTCGCCCAGCAGCTCGTGCGGCGTCACCAGCAGGCCCAGCAGGACGAACATGCCGATCTGGGCGATCCATCCCAGGCCCTCGGCGAAGCCCCGGTTCGCGGGCTGGTGCGGCAGACCCGCGTTGCCGAGCACCATGGACGCCAGGTACACGGCGAGGAAGCCGCTGCCGTGCGCGAGGGCGCCCGCCGCGTACGCGGCGACCGCGATGGCCATGACGGCGATCGGGTACAGGCCGGAGGCCGGCAGGGCGACCCGCTTCAGCGCGTACGCCCCGCCGAAGCCGACCGCGAGGCCGATGGCCGCTCCGATGGCCAGCTCCAGCGCGATCGTGCCGATCAGCACGTACCAGCTGTCCACGGGCCCGGTCGTCGAGAAGGCCACCACCAGGATGACGACGGGGGCGTCGTTGAACCCGGACTCGGCCTCCAGGGTGCCGGTCACCCGCTTCGGCAACGGCACCTTGCGCAGCACGGAGAAGACGGCCGCGGCGTCGGTGGAGGAGACGACCGCGCCGATGAGCAGCGCCTGGCGCCACTCCAGGCCGATCAGGTAGTGCGCGGCGGCGGCCGTGATGCCGACGCTCACCGCGACGCCCGCGGTCGCGAGGACGCTCGCGGCCGGCAGGGCGGGCCGGATCTCCTTCCACTGGGTGCCCAGACCGCCCTCGGCGAGGATCACGACGAGCGCGGCATAGCCGATGACCTGGGTCAGCTCGGCGTTGTCGAAGGTGATGTTGCCGATGCCGTCCTGGCCCATGGCGACGCCGATACCGAGGTACAGCAGCAGGCTGGGCAGGCCGCTGCGCGAGGACACGCGGACCGCGACGACGGCGACGAGCAGGACGAGAGAGCCGACGAGCAGGAGTTCGTTGAGCTGGTGGACAGTCAGGGGCCGAACCTTTCCGGGAGATGGTGCGCGGGCGGGACCTCTTCAGTTGTGCGCCCGCCGGGCGGGCGGCGGGGCGCGGGCCGCACGCCCCGGGCGCGCGTGAGCCGCGTGTGCGGGCCGCACCCCGGTCGTCGCGCCTCCCGGGAAGGCGGGCCTCCGCCGCGCGGGAGGGCGCGCCCCGGCCATGCGGCCGGACACCCGCCGGCTGCCGGACGGGTCCGGCCGTGCGGCCGGACACCCGCCGGCTGCCGGACGGGTCCGGCCGTGCGGCCGGGCGCCCGCCGGCTGTCGGGCCGGCACCCGGCCGCACGCCGTGGCAGCCCCCGGCTGTGCGGCCGCCCCGCCCGGACGTCCGGGCAGCCCCGGCCGCACACCGAGCCGCGCCACCGCCCCCGCCTGCGGCACCGGACGGCACCGCCCGCGCACCGGACGGCACCGCCCGCGCACCGGACGGCCACCGCCCGAAGCGCGCAGGACGACCGCAGCCGGCCGTCCTGCGCCCGCCCACGCGCGCGTGGGCCCGGCTCACCGCCCCGCCGCGCCCCGCCGCGGCGCGGTGAACGCGCCTGGTTCGCCGCGGGGGCGGGTGATTGCCGGGTATGCCCGACCGTGGGAGGGGTTCACGACGTGGTTACTTCGTTACCTTACCTAATCATTAACGCGTTCCTGACGCCGGGGCCCGTTCGGGTGAAGGGCGCCCTTACTGACACCGCGTCCGGGCCGCCCCGCCGCTGCGCCTATGGTTGCTCCAGCACTCCTGGACCAAGCCTGCGCCTCGAAGGACAGCGATGCCCGCCAACACCACCGTCTCTTCGCCCAAGAAGAAGGGGCGACGTGCCCGCCTGCTCGTGATCGCCCTGGTGCTGGCGCTCGTCGCGGGCGTCGGGTACGGCGCCTACTGGAGCGTCAGCACCGTGCGGGCGCCCTTCCCGCAGACCACCGGCACGCTCACGCTCCCCGGCCTCACCGGCCCGGTCGACGTCAAGCGCGATGCCCGCGGCATCCCGCAGATCTACGCCTCCACCGACGCGGACCTGTTCCGCGCCCAGGGCTACGTCCAGGCGCAGGACCGCTTCTGGGAGATGGACGTCCGCCGCCACATGACGGCCGGCCGCCTCTCCGAGATGCTCGGCAAGGAGGCGGTCGACACGGACGCCTTCCTCCGCACGCTCGGCTGGCACCGGGTCGCGCAGGAGGAGTACGACAAGGTCCTCTCGGACGAGACGAAGAAGAACCTCCAGGCGTACGCGGACGGCGTCAACGCCTACCTGAAGGACAAGACGCCCCGCGAGGTCTCCGTCGAGTACTCCGTGCTGGAGTTCTCCCACGACTACGCGATCGAGCCGTGGACCCCGGTCGACTCGATCGCCTGGCTCAAGGCGATGGCCTGGGACCTGCGCGGCAACATGCAGGACGAGATCGACCGCTCGCTCATGACGAGCCGGCTCAGCGCCGAGCAGATCAAGGACCTCTACCCGGCCTACCCGTTCAAGACCCACCGCCCCGTCGTCGAGGGCTTCAAGCCCGAGGGCGCCGGCGGTGACGACGAGGACGGGAACGGCAACGGCGACGGCACGGGGAACGGCACCGGCCAGGGCGCCGGCCTCGGCGGCGGCTCCGGCTCCGGTACGGGCACCGGCGGCGGCCTCCAGAGCGGCTCCCAGGGCGGCATCGGGAGCGGCTCCCAGGGCGGCCTCCAGTCCCAGCTCGCCGCCCTGTCCGACGCGCTGGACTCCGTCCCCGCCCTCCTCGGCCCCAACGGCCCCGGCATCGGCTCCAACTCCTGGGTCGTCTCCGGCAAGCACACGACCACCGGCAAGCCGCTGCTCGCCAACGACCCGCACCTCGCCCCGCAGCTGCCGTCGGTCTGGTACCAGATGGGCCTGCACTGCCGCGCCGTCTCCGACAAGTGCCGCTACGACGTCGCCGGCTACACCTTCGCCGGGATGCCGGGCGTCATCATCGGCCACAACCAGGACATCGCCTGGGGCTTCACCAACCTCGGCGCCGACGTCACCGACCTGTACCTCCAGAAGGTCACCGACCGCGGTTACCTGCGGGGCACCAAGGAGGTGCCGTTCGAGACCCGCGAGGAGGTCATAAAGATCGCCGGGGGCGGAAGCCGCACCATCACCGTGCGCACCACCAACAACGGCCCGCTGATCTCCGACCGCAGCGACGAACTGGAGAAGGTGGGCCAGAAGGCCCCCGTCGCCAACGCCGCGCCCGACCGCGCCGACGGATACGCGGTCTCCCTGCGCTGGACGGCGCTCACTCCCGGCAAGTCCATGGACGCCGTCTTCAAGCTCAACCAGGCCCGCGACTTCGAGGAGTTCCGCGACGCCGCCCGCGACTTCGAGGTGCCCTCGCAGAACCTGGTCTACGCCGACGCCAAGGGCGCCGAGGGCCACATCGGCTACCAGGCCCCCGGCCGCATCCCGGTCCGCGCCAAGGGCCACGACGGCACCCTCCCGGCCCCCGGCTGGGACCCCTCGTACGACTGGAAGGACGAGTACGTCCCCTTCGACGAGCTGCCGTACGAGGAGGACCCCAAGCGCGGCTACATCGTCACCGCCAACCAGGCCGTCGTGGACGACGCGTACCCGCACCACCTCACCGCGGACTGGGGCTACGGCTCCCGCAGCCAGCGCATCAACGACCTCATCGAGTCGAAGATCAAGGACGGCGGCAAGATCTCGACCGACGACATGCGCACCATGCAGATGGACAACAGCAGCGAGATCGCCAAGCAGCTGACCCCGCTCCTGCTGAAGGTCGACATCTCCGACCCGTACGTCCGCGAGGCGCAGAAGCTGCTGGAGGGCTGGGACTACACGCAGGAGGCCGACTCCGCCGCCGCCGCGTACTTCAACGCGGTCTGGCGCAACGTCCTGAAGCTGGCCTTCGGCGACAAGCTCCCCAAGGAGCTGCGCGTCAAGGGCGAGTGCCTCAACGTCCCGTCCGTCGACCCGAACGTCCCGGACGACCAGCGCGGCCGGCTCGTCCGCGAGTGCGGCCAGCGCGACGCCGACGACGCCCAGCCCGACGGCGGCGACCGCTGGTACGAGGTGGTCCGCCCGCTCCTCCAGGACGAGGACAACGCCTGGTGGAAGACGCCGGCGAACCGCCTCGACGAGGCCACCCAGACCCGCGACCAGCTGCTCGCCCGTGCCATGAAGGACGCCCGCTGGGAGCTGACCGCGCAGCTCGGCAAGGACATCTCCACCTGGAGCTGGGGCCGGCTGCACCAGCTGACCCTGCGCAACCAGACCCTCGGCAAGGGCGGTCCGGACCCGGTGAAGTACCTCCTCAACCGGGGCCCGTGGAACCTGGCGGGCGGCGAGGCGGCCGTCAACGCGACCGGCTGGAACGCGGCCGGCGGCTACGGCGTCGTCTGGGTGCCGTCCATGCGGATGGTGGTCAACGTCGGCGAGTGGGACAAGTCCCGCTGGATCAACCTGACCGGCGCCTCCGGCCACGCCTACCACCCGAACTACACCGACCAGACCGACGCCTGGGCCCGCGGCGAGCTGCTGGCCTGGCCGTTCAGCGACAAGGCGGTCGACGCGGCGAAGGCCGACCACCTGGTCCTGAAGCCCTGACCGATGGCCTGAGAAGCCTGACGGATGGCCTGACAGAAGCCTGACCGAAGGCCTGATCGCAGACCCGGCCGAAGCCCGGTCAGCGCGGACCGGGGGCGGTGAAGCGCCGCACCCCGTCCGGGGTCACCACCGCGTGCACGGGGTGGTCGTGCGGCTCCTCCGGGACCCGGGCGACCACCTCGTGCGGGTAGAGGAGGACCACGAGCGCCGGATCGGCCCCCACGCGCGCGAGGCGGGCCAGTACGCGGTCGTACGAGCCGCCGCCCCGGCCCAGCCGCATGCCCCGCGCGTCCACCGCGAGTCCGGGCAGCAGTACCGCGTCCGCCTCCGTGACCGCCTCGGGGCCGAGCCGCGGCCCGGACGGCTCCAGCAGGCTCAGCCGGGCCCTGGCGAGGCCGTGCGAGCCCTCGTAGACGGCCCAGTCCAGGTCGTTGTCGGCCAGCAGTACGGGCAGCAGCACCCGCACGCCCCGCGCACGCAGCGCGTCGATCAGGGCGCGCGTGCCCGGCTCGCGGCCCACGGAGACGTACGCGGCGACCGTACGGGCCCCGGCCAGCTCGGGCAGCCGGAGCGCGGCGGCGGACAGCTCGCCGGCGGCCCGCCGCACCTCCTCGGTGGTCAGCAGCGCGCGGGCGGCCAGCAGCCGCGCCCGCAGCCCCGCCTTGTCCGGCACCCCACCCGCTCCTTCGGCCCCACCGGGTACCCCGGCCGTCCCACCCGCACCACTCCCACGCGCACCGCCCGTACCCGTGCCACCCGTACCGCCCGCGGCCTCGTCCGTCACCACGATCGCCTGCCCCTCGCCTCTCGTACTCTCCTATAAGTGGAGGAAGTTAACCGAAGGCTCATCTTCCTCGCATACCGACCGGATAGGGTGCTCGCCATGACTCAGTCGCATCCCGGGATCAGCAAGGCTGTCATCCCCGCCGCGGGACTCGGCACCCGGTTCCTGCCCGCCACGAAGGCCACTCCCAAGGAGATGCTGCCCGTCGTGGACAAACCGGCCATCCAGTACGTGGTGGAGGAGGCGGTGGATGCCGGGCTGCACGACGTACTGATGATCACCGGCCGGAACAAGCGGCCCCTGGAGGACCACTTCGACCGCAACTACGAGCTGGAGGAGGCCCTCGACCGCAAGGGCGACCACGAGCGGCTGGACCGGATCAGGGCCTCCAACGACCTGGCGACCATGCACTACGTCCGCCAGGGCGACCCGCGCGGCCTCGGCCACGCCGTCCTGTGCGCGGCCCCGCACGTGGGCGACCAGCCCTTCGCGGTGCTCCTGGGAGACGACCTGATCGACCCGCGCGACCCCCTGCTGTCGCGGATGGTGGAGGTGCGGGAGACCCTGGGCGGCAGCGTCGTGGCGCTCATGGAGGTGGACCCGGCGCAGGTCCACCTCTACGGCTGCGCCGCCGTCGAGCCCACCGGGGAGTCCGACGTCGTGCGGGTCACCGACCTGGTGGAGAAGCCCGACCCGGCCGACGCCCCCAGCAACTACGCCGTCATCGGCCGGTACGTCCTCGACCCGGCGATCTTCGGGATACTGCGGAAGACCGAGCCCGGCCGGGGCGGCGAGATCCAGCTCACCGACGCGCTCCACAAACTCGCCGTCGACGACGGAAGCGGCGGCCCCGTCCACGGCGTCGTCTTCAAGGGCCGCCGCTACGACACCGGCGACCGCGGCGACTACCTGCGGGCCATTGTCAGACTCGCGTGCGAACGTGAAGATCTGGGACCGGAGTTCCGGTCCTGGCTCCGCCGTTACGTCACCGAGGAGATGCAGACGCCGTGAGTCCAGCGAGCCCGGGGAGTCCCGTGAGTCCGGAGAGTTCCATGAGTCCGGCGAGCCCGGTGAGCCCGGGAAGTCCTGTGAGCCCGGAGACCTCGGGGCGCCCGGAGAGCCCGCAGAGCCCTGCGAGCCGGCAGAGCCCGGAGAGCCCGGAGAGAACGGAGAGCCCGGAGAGAACGGTCTGGACGGTCGACGAGCACCTCGACGACATCCTCGCGTCCGTCCACCCGCTGGACCCCATCGAGCTGCAGCTGCCCGACGCCCAGGGCTGCGTGCTGGTCGAGGACGTCACGGTGCCCGTCGCCCTGCCGCCCTTCGACAACAGCTCCATGGACGGCTACGCGGTGCGCGTCGCCGACGTCGCCGGGGCCAGCGAGGAGTACCCGGCCGTGCTCACCGTCGTCGGGGACGTGGCGGCGGGCGGCGACGGCCTGCCCGAGGTCGGCCCCGGCCAGGCCGCGCGGATCATGACCGGCGCCCCCCTGCCGCCCGGCGCGGAGGCGGTCGTCCCCGTCGAGTGGACCGACGGCGGCACCGGCGAAGGCGCCGCCACGTCGATGCGCCCGGCCGGAGCGGCCCCCCAGGGCGCGGGCGGCGAGGTCCGCGTCCACCGCCCCGCGCAGGCCCGCGCCCACGTCCGCGCGCGCGGCAGCGACGTGTCGGCGGGCGACCTGGCGCTCCGCGCGGGCACGGTCCTCGGCCCGGCCCAGATCGGCCTGCTCGCCGCCATCGGGCGCGGCACGGTCCGCGTCCGCCCCCGCCCGCGCGTGGTCGTCCTCTCGACGGGCAGCGAGCTCGTCCAGCCCGGCGCGGAGCTGGGGCCCGGCCGGATCTACGACTCCAACAGCTTCGCCCTGGCCGCGGCCGCCCGCGACGCCGGCGCCATCGCCTACCGGGTCGGCGCCGTCACGGACGACGCGGACACCCTCCGCGCCACCATCGAGGAGCAGCTGGTCCGCGCCGACCTCCTGGTGACCACGGGCGGCGTCAGCGTCGGCGCGTACGACGTGGTCAAGGAGGCCCTGTCGGCCGCGTCCGACGCCGACGAGCCGGGGGGCGGCGTCGAGTTCCGCAGCCTCGCCATGCAGCCCGGCAAGCCGCAGGGCTTCGGCTCCGTCGGCCCGGAGCACACACCGCTGCTGGCCCTGCCGGGCAACCCGGTCTCCTCGTACGTCTCCTTCGAGCTGTTCGCCCGCCCCGCGATCCGCGCCCTCATGGGCCTTGCCGACCTCCACCGCCCGCGCGTGCGCGCCCGCCTCGCGGCCGGCGGGCCGCTGCCGTCGCCCGCCGGGAAGCGCCAGTTCCTGCGCGGGACGTACGACGCCGGGGCGGGTACCGTCACACCTGTGGGCGGTGCCGGTTCGCACCTGGTGGCCGCCCTGGCCCAGGCCGACGCGCTCATCGTCGTACCGGAGGACACCACGCTCGTGGAGCCCGGCGCCGAGGTGGAGCTGGTGCTCATCGGCTGAGCGGGCGGCCCCCGCGGGGCGGGCGCGGCGGTACGGTGTCTGCCGCCGTGCCGGACAGGACGACCGGCGCCAGGATCGCGAGGCGGAGTGAGTTGAGTACGCAAGGCAGGCTGACCCACATCGACGAGGCGGGGGCGGCCCGCATGGTGGACGTCTCCGCGAAGGACGTCACCGCCCGCACGGCGCGGGCGAGCGGCCGCGTCCTCGTGTCGCCGGGGGTGGTGGAGCTGCTGCGCGGCGAGGGCGTCCCGAAGGGCGACGCGCTCGCCACCGCCCGGATCGCCGGGATCATGGGCGCCAAGCGCACGCCGGAGCTGATCCCGCTGTGCCATCCGCTCGCCGTCTCGGGGGTGAAGGTCGACCTGTCGGTCGCCGACGACGCGGTGGAGATCATCGCGACCGTGAAGACGACGGACCGCACGGGCGTCGAGATGGAGGCCCTCACGGCGGTGACCGTGGCGGCGCTGACGGTCGTCGACATGGTGAAGGCGGTCGACAAGGCCGCCGTCATCAGCGACGTGCGGGTGGAGGAGAAGACGGGCGGCAAGTCCGGGGACTGGAGCCGGTCGTGACCTACCGCGCGCTCGTCGTCACCGCCTCGAACCGCGCCGCCGCAGGCGTGTACGAGGACCGGGGCGGCCCGATCCTCGCCGAGGGCCTGGCGGCGCTCGGCTTCACCGTCGACGGCCCGCGGGTCGTCCCGGACGGCGACCCCGTCGAGGCCGCCCTGCGGGACGGGGTGCGCGCCGGGTACGACGTGATCCTCACGACCGGCGGCACGGGCGTCTCACCCACCGACGCCACCCCCGAGGCCACCCGCCGCGTCCTCGACCACGAGGTGCCCGGTATCCCCGAGGCCATCCGCGCCCACGGCCGGGCCAAGGTGCCCACGGCGGCCCTCTCCCGCGGCCTGGCCGGCGTCGCGGGCCGCTCCCTCATCGTGAACCTGCCCGGCTCCACCGGCGGCGTACGCGACGGCCTGGCCGTCCTGGAGCCGATCCTGGTGCACGCCGTCGACCAGCTGCGCGGCGGCGACCATCCGCGCCCGGCGTCATGAACCCCGCCTGGCCGGTCACCCTCGCCGACGGGGACGTGATGCTCCGCCCGATAAGGGTGCGCGACCACCGCGCCTGGCGGGAGGTGAACGGGCGCAACCGCGACTGGCTGCGCCCCTGGGAGGCCACCGTGCCGCCGCCGGCGCCCGGCGCGCCGCCCGTGCAGCGCCCCACGTACCGGCAGATGGTCCGCCACCTGCGCGCCGAGGCCAACGCCGGGCGGATGCTGCCGTTCGTCATCGAGTACCGGGGGCGGCTCGTCGGCCAGCTCACCGTCGCCGGGATCACCTGGGGCTCGATGTGCTCGGGGCACGTCGGCTACTGGGTCGACCAGGACGTCGCGGGGCGCGGGGTCATGCCCACGGCGGTCGCACTCGCCGTGGACCACTGCTTCCGGTCGGTCGGGCTGCACCGGATCGAGGTGTGCATTCGCCCCGAGAACGGGCCGAGCCGCCGCGTCGTGGAGAAATTGGGATTCCGGGAGGAGGGGCTGCGCCCCCGCTACCTCCATATCGACGGAGCCTGGCGCGACCACCTCGTCTTCGCGCTGACCGCGGAGGAGGTCCCGGACGGCCTGGTGCGCCGCTGGCACAGGTCGAGGCGGGAACGCCAACCAAAATAAATCACTTGTTCGAATTAAGCGCTTACCCGGGCGAAATCGGTCTGACCAATCACAAAAATGTCAGTGATATCAGCCAGATCGTGCGACACACCGGCCCAATTGGCCGATGGCCCAAGGCGAACCCCTCTACCGTGTGAGGCGTGAGCAGCAGCGGCCTCATCTACGCAGTCATCGTCGGAGCCTGGGCCGCCTATCTGGTGCCGATGTGGCTCCGCAGGCAGGACGAGCTGAACGAAGCCCGCCCGACCGAACGCTTCAGCACCGCCATCCGGCTCCTGTCCGGAAGGGCGGGGATGGAGCGCCGGTACGCCAAGGAGCTGCGCGCCCGCGGCGCCGACGAGGACTGGCGGGTGCCCGACGTGGACCCGGACGCCGAGACCGAGCAGATCGACTCGGTCGACGTCCGGGCCTTCGCCGCGCCCCCGTCCCACACGGAGGCCCGCCTGGAGCTCCCGGACCCCCGCCCCCCGGCCGTGCACCGCCCCGCCCCGCCGTCCGCCGCCCACGCGCACCCTGCGGCGCACCCCTCCCCGCATCCCGCCACCCCGCCCCCGCCCGCCGCTTCCGAGCCGGCGGACTCCCGGGCGGCGGCGGAGCGGGCCCGCCGCACCCGCGTCCTGGCGCGCCGCCGCCGTACGACGGTGCTGCTGTTCCTCGCCTTCACGGTCGGCGCCGTCGTCGCCGCCGTGGGCGGCCTCGCCTTCCTGTGGGCGCCCGGCGTCCCGGCGGTCCTGCTCAGCGCGTACATCGTGTACCTGCGCCGCCAGGAGCGCCGCCGCTTCGTGTACGTGATGGACCAGCGCCGCGCCGAGGCCGCCGCCCAGCGCCTGCGCGAGAACCGCCGCCCGCGCCGCGGACGCCCGGCGGTCCCCGCCCAGGGCGAGGAGCCCCCGGCCCACCCGGAGCCGGTCGCCGTACCGCAGGTGTCCCCGGCCGAAGCCGACCGCCGCGCCCTGGTCGAGCAGACCGACCACGCCGAGTGGGTGGACCAGCAGCGGGACCGCGGCCCGGCCCGGGGGGACAGCTGGGACCCGGTACCGGTCCCGCTCCCCACCTACGTCACCGCCCCGGTCGCCCCGCGCGCGACGGGCGGCGTCGACGTGACCGACCCGGAGACCTGGAGCGCCGCCCGCTCCTCCCCGGCGGAGCCCACCCCGCCCCCGCCGACCCGCAAGAACCCCAACCCGTCGGCCACCGCGCCGCGCCGCCCCCGCGACCACGGCCGCACCCCGCTCTTCGACCAGTACGCCGACGACGACCGCCCCCGGGCGGCCAACGAATGACCGCCCGCCCCGCCCTCCGAGCCCCGGCCGGGAAGCGGATTTCCGAGCACCCCGATCGGGATGCTAATGTTTCACACGTCGCAAGGGCCTGTGGCGCAGACTGGTAGCGCACCTCGTTCGCATCGAGGGGGTCAGGGGTTCAAATCCCCTCAGGTCCACGCACATCAAAGCCCCCGCCGGGTTCTCCGGGCGGGGGCTTTGTCTTGCCGTACAGCAGCGAAGTACAGCAACTACGTCGGACTGCCGACCAAGGTGCTTCCGGAGCTTCCGCAGTGCCTTGCGGGTCGCCTCGGACGGAACGTGCGTGTACACCTCCATCGTCACGGCGATCTTGCTGTGGCGAAGGATCTGCATGGCGATGCGCGGGTGCACGTCGAGCGCGGCGAGGAGCGACCCGCACGTGTGCCGGGTGTCGTGCAGCCGAATACGCCGGACGCCCGCCTTGCCGGACCGGTCGGTGAAGGTCCGGTTGAAGTTGCGGCTCGATCGGCGTCCCGTACCGCGTGGTGAGGACGAAGTCCGACTCCGACCACAGCTCACCGGCCGTCTGCTTGGCTGCGGCTTGCTCCTTCTGCCGGAGCTGGAGAGCCGCCACGCAGATCTGCGGCAGGGGCAGCGTGGCCGACGACGCCTCGGTCATGGTCTCGTCGTGGACCAGGCGGCGCCGGATGCACTGCAACTGGTGCTGCACCGTGATCTCACCGGTGTCGAGGGCCACGTTCGCCCACGTGAGCCCCAGCACCTCACCCCCGTCGGAAGCCGAGGACGAGGATCAGCACGTAGGCCGGGTAGAGCGGGTCACGGGCGGCCCGAGCGGCTTCGAGGAACTGGCGGGCTTCCTCGACTGACCACGGCATCCGCTTCATCTTCCGGCCCGAGCGCACCTTGACCAGCCCGGCGACGTTCTTGCTGATCAACTCCTCCGTCATGGCGTTGGTGAGGGCCGACCGCAGCACGGCCCGAGCATCCTGCACGGTGCGCCGAGAAGGCACCTGATCACAGCAGTCACCGGCAGCGCAGCAACGCGGTTCCTCCCGCCGAGTCGGCTTCAGGTCCGGTTCCACGACCTCCTTGAGCCACCGGTCGAGGTACTGGGCCAGCGTCGGCGTGGACGTGGCCACCGGGCCCTTCTTCGCTTCGGTGTGGAGGTTGAGCCACTTGTCGTGGACTTCCTCGCGGGTCTTGCCGTAGGCGTACTTCCGGGCAGGCCCGCTTGCCGTCCGGCTTGGTCACCCAGACGTAGGCGGCGTAGCCGTTCTTGTACGGGTAGATGGAGCCTTCCCCGTTGCCACGCTTGCCGCTCATGCCGCCTGCCCTTCGGCATCGGCGGTGACGCGCTGTACGTACTCGTCCACCCAGGCCGGGAGGATGCGGCGGTTGCGGCCGACCTTGACGGAGCGGATCTCCCCGGTCAGGACGAGCATCTTGGTCTTGGACAGGCCGAAGCCGAGCATGCCGTCGCTTCGTGCTGGACGACAAGCCCGCGCTGCTGGCCACGTCGTACCTGCCCGCGGATCCGGTCGCAGGTTCGGCGATCACCCAGCAGGAAACCGGCCCCGGCGGCATCTACGCCCGTCTGGCCGAGCTGGGCTACAAGCCCGTGCACTTCCGCGAGGAGATCCGGAGCCGGATGCCATCGCAAGAGGAAGCGAATCGTCTCCAGCTCTCGATGGGCACCCCGGTGATCATGATCTGTCGCACGGCGTTCGCGGCCGAGGGGCGCCCTGTCGAAGTGAACGAGATGGTCCTTGACTCCGCCGCATACGTGCTGGAGTACGACTTCGATGCCTGATCATCCAGCCCAGGTGTGGGCCTGCCGGGCAACGCCGTACATGTGGGCGACCTGATCAGGCGAAAGCACCGGCGACAGCCCCGACAGCACCCGGTCGATGTGCTCGACCGCCAGGACGAGCACCGGCGGGTTCGCACCCTTGACCGTGAGCTTCGCCGCGTGCACCACGGATATCACGGGCCGGACGAAAGAGGGAACCATGGTGAATCAAGGCAACAAGACTGCTCCGGTCCAGGTCAGCAACCTCGCAGGTCAGCGGGCATCCGCGTACGGGGTCTTCCAAGCCAGTGCCCTCGCCACGTACCAGGAACCACCCGGCAACAAGGGGCCGGCGCACGGCATCTACAGGAAAGACGCCCAGACGACAATCCCTATGGGAGTGAGGCCGCATACGAGCCCGAGGCACAGGCATGCATAGGCCAAAGCCTTGAACGCCTTGTGTCTCTGGGCTCGACATGCGGCAAAGCATGTGAAGCTGACGACGGCGAGGCACGGCAGGACGATGAAGAAGAACCCCAGCGCTGCCATGCCCCCCCGATCATCCGGCCGCCGTACAGCAGGAAAGTACAGCAACCACCGCGACCGCAGTCGACCGCCACCGCCCCCATGCAGCCGCTCGATCAGCCTTGCAGACCTCAGCGCCCCTCCCGCCCGTAGTTCGCATCGAGGGGGTCAGGGGTTGAAATCCCCTCAGGTCCACGCACATCGAAGCCCCCGCCGGGTTCTCCGGGCGGGGGCTTTGTCTTGGTGTGCGGCTGTGAAGGCGCCCGATGCGCCGGGATGGTCTGGCCCCGCTCTTCTGGGCCCTGGCGGTTTCATTGCCGGTCTGTGGCCCGTGGGTGCCCGGTGCCTGCGAAGGTGATCCAGCAGGTGTCGCGGGCCGTGTCCAGGAGGTACCAGACGCGGCCGCCGCCGGTCACCTCGATCTGCCATTGTTCGCAGGTCTGTCCGCGGTGAGTGCCGTGCGCCAAGGCGCCTTTGAGCCGGTGGTGCCGGGGCGTTTCGGTGGCCGGCCTGGGGTCGGTGCGCATGGTGGTCCAGGCGCGGTACGTGTTCTCCCTTGCTTGCCGGGTGAGGTTCTCCCATCCCTTGGCGGAGGCCGCGTCGGCGAAGCGGACTTCCCAGTGGCCTTCTGGTGCCGGCGGTGCGGCCCGGTCGCCGCGGCCCGCGCTCACGCGGCTCCCCGCGGGTCCGGCGCGGGGCCGTAGTCCTCGCCGTGGTCCCTGGTCAGCGCGGCCAGCAACTCAGGGTCGGAGTAGACCTCGGCGGTGTGCTGCCAGGCGGTGAGCAGCTGGGCGACGGAGGCGTTGTTGCCCACGGAGTCGGCGGCGCGCATGGTGTCGACCAGTTCGACGGCGAAGGCGTGGAGATCCGGGTCGGGCAGGTAACGGACCCATGGGAAGGCATCCGGCAGTACGTCCAGGAGCAGCTCCATGCTGCCGGGCTCCCGGCGCGCCATCGCGGCCAGCATGCGGGTGGCTGCCGACACCACGGTCCGGTCCTGCTCCGCCCGCGCTGCGGTGGTCAGGACCAGATCTTCACCGTCTCTGCGGTGCAGGAGCAGTCTCGGCGACTCCTTGAGCCGGGCCAGCGTCTGCTTGTTCTTGTTCACCAGCTCGGAGAAGTTCACGGCGGCGCCCTCGATACCCATGTCTTTGAAACTACTTCGAAACTCGCGTCCGCGCTATCGCCTGAAGGAGGGGTTCTGGGCCGCCCTCGGGCTCCTCCGAGTCGCGGCTGGGTCGAGGGGACCCTGACCGCATCGGGGCGGACTTCCGACTGGCATGCTTGCCAGCAGTTCCGGAATCGAGTGAGGGGAGCCAGGCTGTGATGCCCCGCGGGGACGGCGGCGCCGCCCACTCTATGGAGATGGAAGTCCGATGGGATCTCCCGCCCGGTCGGATGGTCACGGCCGATGAGGGCGACGGAGAGGTGCAGCCGCTGTGGGTCAGTGACGGGCCGGCGACGGCCGGGCTGTGGACGCGGTTGCGTGCCGAGCACGCTCGTACCGGTCTGTGGCCGCTGCTGCTCGTTCCGGATCCGTACGACGGCGAGTTCCGCCCGTGGGTGTCCGGAGCCCTGACCCACGCGCCCTTCTCGTGGGCGCGGGAGGTCTTCCCCGAGCGGATGTCCTCCCCGGCAAGCCACGACCCTGCGGGCCTCCTCGCACAGTGGTGGACGACCTACACGACCGTCGACGAAGAAGACGACATCGTCGACAACGATGAGCACCTCGCCGTCACCGCCCCGTTCGGAAAGACCTGGCCCGGCCCCGCGCCCAGCCGGGAGACGATGACGGACCCCGGCCAGCTGGCTGCCGAGTTCGCGACGGCCTTCCTCGGCGACGGCCCGCTTGCGCGTCTCGGGTTGGTCGCGGCGGCATCGGGTGCCGAGGCGCTGACGGCCGTGGGCTGGGCTGGACCCTGCAACTACGACCCGGACACCGCGAAGTTCTCCGCCGTCGTCCGCGACTGGGAGCACCGGTTCGGCGCCCGGGTCGTCGCAGTCGGCTTTTCCACGCTGCACCTCAGCGTCGCCTCGCCGCCAGCCGACGGCCGCGAAGCTCTCCTGGTCGCGGCCGAGCACTTCGCCTTCTGCCCGGACAACATCTGGCAGGGCAGCAGCCCGTACACACTGGCCGCTTACGCCGAGCGGATCACCGGCGCCCATCGCTGGGACTTCTGGTGGGACTGAGGCGCGCCTCTCAGAAACGTTCATCGATCCGGCGTGCGTGTCCTCTCGAGGACCCGGGAAGCGGCTTGCAGCGGTGAATACCCTGGTCGGCCGAGCGGGAAGGGAGTCCGACGCCGGGCGGCCCCTTGGCGAAGGTGGTCCTTGCTCAGCACGATGTGTCAGGGTCGACTGCCAGCGGGAAGCCGAGGCGGTCCAGAAGCGCGTCGTAGAGGTCTTCCACGAAGGTCCGGTCGGACCGCAGGGCCTCCTCGATCGTGGTCGGGTCCACGCCGTCGCCGACTCCCGCAGAGCGCGCCCAGGCCAGGGCGCGGCGGGCGTCGCCGGGCACGCGGGAGTCCAATTCGGCGAGCGGACAGTCCGACACCTCCGCCGCGATCCGGAGGTTCAGCCACATGTCCCACTGCTCGCCGCCGGGTTCCATACCCGACATCACCGCTACGTCGCTGTCGTGCACGGACGCCACGCAGGCCGGAGCCCCCGTCCATTCGACCACGGCTCGCAGGACTGCCTCGGTCCCGCGGGGAAGGGTGCCGTGGAACTGCCACGTCTGCCAGCCGCCGGGTCGTGGCCACCAAGCGGTTATGCCGCCCTCGTCGTCCTCCTGCGCTCCCCCGAAGACGGGTGCCTCGATGAGCGGACGCGCACTACGACCGAAGACCCCAGCTCACCCGAGAACCCCATGGTTGCTCCTCTCACCAGCACTGTCGCCCGCACGATAGGGGCGGCCTCTGACAAACCAGGGCTGGTGCGCAACGGTGGAGCCGAGTGTGCGGGCGCGCCTCGCCGCAGTCGCGAAGTCGGCTGTGGGTGACAGGGAAGCCATGGTCCTGCGGCTCAGCGGCACTTGGGACAGGATCGCCGTCACGGCGTCGCGGTCGATGCTCCGCTCGTAGTAGTCCTCCGCGAGGCCGACGTACGCGTCCGCGCTGCCATCGGTGAGAAGCTCGAACAGCCAGTCAGCCCCGTCGGTCTCGTCAGGAGCGAACTCGACCGGACCGCACTGCCAGGACCCGGCCCCCTCTCGCGCCACACGCACACCGTCGCGTCGAAGAACCCGTCGAACCGGAACTCCGGCGCCGCCGGGTAGTGCGCGAGCGACGCGGGCAGGCCGTCGAGAAGGCCGTGCCAGTGCGCGCGGGGCGACTCCCGCCAGGGCGTGGCGTCACTCTCGTGATCGAAGCCATGGAGGAACACTCCGGCCGGATCGAACACGACGGCGTACTGGTCGCCCGAGCCGTTGTCCCTCCAGGCCAGGTCGACGCCACCACGCCATTCGGACACGAACCCGTGGGTCGGGATGTCCGCGTCGAGGGCGAAGTCGAGCAGCGCCAGCGCCCGGCACCTGGCCAGCAGGGCGTCAGGGTCGGGAAGCAGGGGCAGCAGCGTCTGGACGGTCATGGACGTCGTCCAACCGCCTGCCACTGACATCGATACGCGTACGCGGGTTCCGACGGTCTCACGGGCCTGGTAGCGGCGCTCGCGGGTCTCGCGTGTCATGCGTTCGCACGAGTAGTCTCGGCATCCATGTCGGCGACGGAACGCGGTCCGGTGGTCCGTGAGGTGACGTCCTGGTTGGCGCGCAACGCCATGCCGTTGAGCGGTCTGGTACCGGGTGGTGACGGCTCCGACCTGCGGGCCCTCGCCGGTGTGCTCGAGGGCGTACGGGTGGTCGGCCTGGGCGAGGCGACCCACGGTACGCGTGAGTTCTTCCAGCTCAAGCACCGTCTGCTGGAGTACCTCGTCACGGAACTGGGCTTTACCGTCCTCGCCATGGAAGCGAGCGCATCGGCCGCACCGGCCGTCGACGCGTATGTGCGCGACGGCGTCGGCGACCCCGCCAAGGCCATCACGGACCTCGGTTTCTGGACCTGGCGGACCGAAGAGGTGCTGGCGGTGGTCGAGTGGATGCGCGCCTACAACCGCGGCCGGCCCTCGGCTCGGCGGGTGCGCTTCGCCGGCGTCGACCCCCAGCGTTGCGGTCACTCCCTGGCCCGCCTGGAACCGGTCCTGCGCGAGCTGATGCCGGATCGTTCGGCAGGGCTCCTGGCGCCTCTGCGGGTACTCGCCACGGCGTATCCCGGGGCACTGCCGGACCCCCGGCGGCGCCTGGTGCGCGATGCCGAGGCTGTGCTGGACCTCCTCCGCGGACACGCCTCCGAAACGAACGACGCCTTACGGGATGCCCGGATCCTGGTCCGGGCCGCCGACCTGGTGACACGCCCCCGACGCGACACGTGCCCCGAACGGACGGCCTTCGCCGCACGCGACCGGTGCATGGCGGACGCCGTCGCGGAACTCCTCACCGATCCGTCCGCCAGGGTCGCCGTCTGGGCGCACAACGGCCACGTCACCACACAGCGACACGACGGTGCGGTCCCCGTGCTGGGCCGGCACCTCCGCGACCGGTACGGAGACGCCTACTACGCGCTCGGTCTCCTGTTCGGCAGTGGTGCCTTCCGCGCCCGCCGTCTCCGGCCGGGCCCGTGGCGGCGCGCCCGGTTTGGCGCGGTCGCCGCCCACCGGATCGGTCCCGCCCCCGCGGACTGCGTGGAGGCGTGGCTCGCCGCCGCCCATCCCGGTGACCATCTGCTGGATCTCCGCCGGGCGGTCACCGCGCCGCCGGCCGTGCGGCAGTGGCTCGGTGAACCGCGTCCGGCGCGCAGCTTCGGGGCTTTGGCGCCCCGGCTGACCTACCGCTTCCACCGGAGCCCGGTGACCTTGTCGCAGGCGTACGACGGGCTGGCCTACATCGGTGTCTCCTCCTGCTCCCGCCCCCTTCCGGGGCCATGACCGGCTGCCGTCGGTCCGGACGGTCGCGGTCAGGTCTGGAGTTGTTCGGTCAGGCCGAGTTGGCTCATGATCGCGCCGGTGTCCAGGTAGGCGCGGCCTTGCTGGATCTTGCCGTCCTTGACCTCGTAGATGTCGCAGGCGTGCACCGTGACGTGGCGGCCCGTGGCGGGGAGGGTGCCCGCGTGCAGGGTCAGGTCGCCGGTCTGGGTTCCCTCGCCGGTGTACTCGACGACCACCGTGTCCCCCTGGGCCGTGAGGTGGTCGAGGGTGAACCTGCCGTCCGGCATCGCGTCGAACATGGCCTTGGCGAGCTGGGTGAACTCCTGCGGGCCCTTCAGCTTCCGTCCGCTGCCCTCCTCGATCAGGGTGCAGTCCGCCGCGACGGACCCGGCTATGGCGTCGTAGTCGCGGTCGTTCCAGGCCCGGAAGAGGTCGCGCACGAAGGTCTCGTTGTCGGCGGCCATGGGGGCCTCCTCTGGTGTCGTGTCCTCTTTGCTCCTTCTCTTCCATGGTGGTCCTGGAGGTCCGGGGGCGCAGCTTCGGCCGGGTGGGGGCCGGGCCCGCTGGCCGTGGACCGCCGTTGTCAGTGGTGGGTGCCAGGATGCAGGGAGGTCGGCAACCATCTGGGGGGAACCATGGGCACCTGGGACATCGGGCCGTTCGACAACGACACCGCCGCGGACTTCTGCGGCTCACTCGACGAGGCGGCGGAGGGAGAGCGGGAGGGCGTCGTCCGCGGCGCTCTCCTGAGGGTGGTCGGCACCGCCGACTACCTCGAGGCGCCCGAGGGGGAGGAGGCGGTGGCAGCCGCCGCGCTGGTCGCCGCGCAGTGCCCCGGCGGCGACCCGGTCGATTCCGCCTACGGGCCCGAGGAGCCCCTTCCCGATCTCTCGGCTCTGCGCGGTGACGCGGTGCAGGCCCTCGACCGGGTCATGACGGAGCCGTCCGAGCTGCTGGAGCTGTGGGCGGAGTCGGATGGCGGCCCCTGGCTCGCGAGCGTCCGCCGTCTGCGGGACGTACTCCTGGTTCAGGAGGTCGCGGAGGGCCGCCATCCGTCACGGGCGGAGGGTCACTCGGTGCGGTAGGCGTCGACCAGGGTCTGCTCCAGGGTGTTGCCGGCGGTGTCGGTCAGCTCGGCGCGCAGCGAGACACCGGTGCCCGCCCGCGGGTTGTGGATCGTGACGGCGCCGTCCTCGACCGGGAGGCGGGTCCACGAGGCGCCTCCGTCGGTGGAGACCGAGACCTTCAGCGAGCGGACGCGGCCGTTCGCCGCCGCGCCCTCCACGGTGACGGGGACGCGGACGGGGGTGTCCGCGGTCGCGGTGCCGGTCGCGTCGAGTGGAGGGGAGAAGCGCACGGTGCTGAGGGGGAGGGGGGACCGTCCGGGGGTGCTGGTGCCGGTGGTCTTGAGGGGGGTGTGTCCGCGGGTCTTTCCGGCGGTCCGCGCGGTGCTTGCTTCGGAGGTGAAGGTCCAGGACGCCGTCGCGCGGGTGGTGGCGCCGGTCGCGCCCCTGCGGCTGACCGTGCTGGTCAGCCGGTAGGCCGCCCGCGACGGAGGCACGGTGAACTCGGCCTGTCCGGGGGTGCCCGAGTGGGTGCCGATCCGCACGCCGTCGCGGGTCAGCGTCGTGAAGGCCGTGTCGTACGACGGTGACGACGGCGCGTGGCCGTCGCCGTCGGCGAGCATCGGGACGTCCATCAGCAGCTTGTCGCCGTCGCGTTCGGCGCCCGGCCGGCCGTTGATGGAGGGGCCGAAGACGGGGTTGTCGAAGGTGTGGGTCGTCATGGCCCCTGCACGTGCGGTGATGTCGGCGACGTAGCGGTTGGGCGTCCCCTCCGGTGCGGTGGGCGCGGTATAGGTCATGTTCCAGGTGCCGCGGTCCGGGGTCACGTGGAAGGTCGTGGTGCCGGGTGCCGTCAGCTGCCCGTACGCGGAGACGGTCGTGTCGCCCTTCGGCTGGAGGTCGTACCGGGCGGTCCCCGTGGTGCCCGGTCGCGCCCCGGCCCGCAGCCGCAGGGTGGCCAGGTCCTTCTGGGCGTAGTGCCGGGTCAGCCCGGTCAGGGCGCGGCTGCCGGTGAAGGTCTGGCCGAGGGCGTACTGGGCGGTGTCGTTCGACCAGTACGCGTCGAACCACTGCCGCACCGAGCCGGGTTCGGCATCGGGGCCGAGGTGGGCGACGCGCAGGCTCGGGGTGGCGTTGACGATGTTGACCTCGCGGCTGACGCCGCCGTGGCTGACCTCGACGAACATGCCGCTGCGCCGGAACACCGCGGCGGGGTCGGGGGGCCGCACGTCGACGGGGGCGGTGGTGCGGGCGTCGACGGTGACGACGGTGTCGCGGTCGAGGTCCAGGCGGGGCTGGACGATCCAGTCCGTGCTGATCCCACCCCGCCGGTCGGTGAGGGCGCTGTTCAGCATGTACCGGCCGCGGGGCAGCCGCACGGTCGTCGTGCCGGAGGCGTCGTACGGGTGGACGGCCTCGTCGGCGCCCTCGCCGGCGAGACCGAGCACCTGGGTGCCGTACTCGGTCGCGGGCCGGCCGGTGCGGTCCAGGTGCCTGATGGTGAGGGTGAACGTCTCCGGCTCGGCGGCGAGGGCCGAGGCGGGACCCACCGGCGTCAGCCCGCCGAGCAGTGCGGCGAGCGCCAGGGCGCGCAGGACGCTCCGGCGGGGTCGGGGTGCGGAAGAAGTGGTCATGCCCTGTACTGCGCCCGGGGGAGGGGGAGTTCCTGTGTGCCGCGTCACAGGGGTGGGTGGGGTGCCGGTTCGGGGAAGGTCGCCGCCGGGGTGGGTTGTGGGTTCGTGTCGGGGGGCTGCCTCGGGTGGGTTGTGGGTTCGTGTCGGGCGGGGCTGCCTCGGGTGGGTCGTGGGTCGGTGCCGGGTGGCTGTCGCTGATGGGGCCTGGGCGCTCTTGCGGTGGCCGCGGTCGGTGGGGCGCCGGCTCCGGGTGGGCGCGCCTGTGGCGCACGTCACCGGAACGGGGGTGATCCGGGAGGCAGTGCCGAGTGTGGAATCAGTCATGAGGAATCGCTTCCGCCGCGGGGACCCCGACGCCCTCGGCGAGCTGTACGACGAACACGCGCGGGTCCTGTACCGCTACGCGCTGCGGGTGACGGGCGACTGGGCGGAGGCGGAGGACGTCGTCTCGGCCACCTTCCTGGAGGCCTGGCGCGGCCGGGGGAAGCTGCGCCCCGAAGGGGACGGGCTGCGCCCGTGGCTGCTGGGCATCGCCACCAACGTCATGCGCCGCAACGCCCGGTCGCGGCGGCGGCGGGAGGTCGCGCTCGCCCGCGTACCGGAGCGCGGCTCCGTCCCGGACTTCGCCGACGACCTCGTCACGCACCTGGCCGACGCCGAGCACCTGCGGGCCGCGCACGCCGCCCTGGCCCGGCTGCGCCGCCGCGACCGGGAGGTCTTCACCCTCGTGGTGTGGGCGGGCCTGGACTACGCGGCCGCGGCCGAGGCGCTCGGGGTGCCCGTCGGCACGGTCCGCTCCCGGCTGTCCCGTGCCCGCACGCGGCTGCGGGAACTGACCGCCCGTGAGATGCGCTCCGCCACGGCCCGCCCGGCCGCCGCGCCCTGAGGGCCGTTCCCCGCGGGGGGGCTTCCGACGGCGGCCCGTCGGCCCGTCGGACTGTCGGCCAATCGGGCCCGTCCGCCGTCGGCCTGTCCCGCGTCGGCCCGTCGGCCGGCCCGGCGAGCGCCGGTCCGTCCGCCCCTTCCCCGCTCACCCGCACCGCACCGCGCACCCCGCGCCACCGCCCCTACCAGGAGGACCCCGTGACCACCAGCCCCCGCGGCCGCTCCCCCCACTCCTCCGAGGAGAGCGAACGCCTCGACCTCACCGCCCTGCTGCCCCCGCCGTCCGTGCCCGACCTCGACCCCCACCGCGGGCTGCTCCTCAAGGAGGCGCTGCTCCGCGAGGCCGCCGCCTCCGAGGCGTCCCGCGCACGCCCCGCGCGGGCCCCGCGCCCGCCGCGGTGGCGGCTGGCCCGCGTGCTGGGCCCGGCCCTCGCCTGCACCGTGGCGGTCGGCGGCGTGGTGGTGGTGAACCTCCCCGACTCCGCCGGGCCCGGTGCCGGCACCGCGCGGGGCGGTGCCCCCGCCGGCCCCGCCGCTCCCGGAACGCCCGAGGCGGCGCGGCTCCTCGACCGCATCGCCCTCGCCGCCGCCGAGCAGAAGCAACCGGCGGTCCGCGCAAACCAGTTCGTGTACGTCGAGAGCCGCGTCGCCTACGCCGCCCAGAGCGCGGGAGGGGGCCCCGCCTCCCTGGCGCCCGCGCACCGGCGGCAGGTGTGGCTGTCCTCCGACGGCAGCCGCCCCGGCCTGCTCCGCGAGGAGGGCAGGCCCGACAGCGTCCTCGGCGGCGACGCGCCGGTCCAGCACCTCGACGGGCCGGGGGCGACGCCCCGTCCGGGCACCCTGTCGGACGGCCGGCCCTCGGTCGGCGACCCCACCCACGCGTACGTGGCGTCGCTGCCCACCGACCCGGACACCCTGCTGGCGCTGATCCGCGAGGAGACCGGCGGGGGCCAGGACCCGGACCAGCGGGCGTTCGACGCGATCGGCGGGCTGCTGGCGGAGACCTGGGCGCCGCCGGAGGTCGGTGCCGCGCTGTACCGGGCCGCCGCCAGGATTCCCGGCGTGACGGTGGTGGACGGGGCCCGCGACGCCGCCGGGCGCGAGGGTGTCGCGGTCGCCCGCACGGCGCACGGCCGGCAGACGCAGTGGGTCTTCGACCGGGTGACGTACGCGTTCCTCGGTGAGCGCACCGTGCTCACGGAGGCCGGCGACGCGGGCCCGGCCGGTACCGTCGTCGGCACCTCGGCGGTGCTCGCCAGGGCCGCCGTCGACCGTGCCGGGGAGGTTCCCGGTGCGGGGGAGGGGCCTGGGCGGCGGTGAGGCAGCCCGGCCGCCGGGTGGGGCCCGTACGCACCGCCCGGGTGCGTGCCGCTGCCCGGCGGGCACCCTACGGCGCGGGCCCGGCCCGCCCCGGCCCGCGCCGCCCGTGCGCCTGCCCCGTACGGCGGCACCGTCGCCGGCCCCGTACGGCGGGAGCCCCGCCGGCCTGGTGGCCGGCGGGGCTCCCCACGGTCGCGACGGCCCCCGCGGGGCGCGTCGGGTGACCGGACGGGTCAGTGGAGCTGGGTGTAGGTGTTCCAGCCGGTGCCCATGTTCGTACGGGTGGTGAAGGGGTTCGCCGTTCCCGTGTGGGTGGTGATGTAGCGGTACAGCGTGCCGCCCGACGTGACCGCCAGGAGGTCGGCGCGGCCGTCGCCGGTGATGTCGCCGGGGGCGACCAGCTTCGTGTACGCCTGCCAGCCCGTGCCGACCTTCACGCGGGCCTTGAACGGGGCGCTCGCGTTGCCCGTGCCCGGGTACAGGTACAGCGTCCCGCCCGGCGTGCGGGCCAGCAGGTCCGCGCGTCCGTCGCCGGTGATGTCGCCCGCGCCGACGAGGGCGTTGTACGCGCCCCAGCCGGTGCCGACGCTGGTGCGGCCGGCGAAGCCGGTGCCCTGGCCGTTGCCCTTGTACAGGTACAGGGCGCCGCCCGAGGTGCGGGCCAGCAGGTCGCCCTTGCCGTCGCCGCTCAGGTCGCCGGGGCCGGTCAGGACGTTGAAGGCCCCCCAGCCGCGGCCGAGCGGGTACGCGCCGCTGTCGAGGTAGTTGTACAGGGTGCCGTCGTAGACCTCCAGGAGGTCGGCGTACCCGTCGGCGTTCAGGGAGCTGGGGAAGTGGACCCGGGCGCCGCTCCAGCCCCCGATGTCGCTCCACTGGTCGCGCGCGGTCAGCGTGCCGTTGTTGCGGGAGTAGTACGCGTACAGCGTGCCCTGCCGGTCGAGGCCGAGGATCCTGTCCTTGCCGGTCTGCGGGTTGCCGCCGGACGGCGCCATGAGCTCCGCGGTGTTCCAGCCGGCGGTGCCGAGCGTGTAGCGCGCGGTGGGGCGGCCCGTGAAAGCGTCCGTCTCGTAGAAGTACAGGGCGCCGCCCATCGTGCGGCCGAGCAGCTCGGGGCGGCCGTCGCCGGTGATGTCGTCGATGCTGGCGAGCTGGTTGTAGGTGTGCCAGCTCGTGCCGACCTTCACGCGCGCCTTCAACGGGGCGGCGGCGTTGCCGCTGCCCGCGTAGAAGAACAGGTCGCCGCCGGGCGTGCGGGCGTACAGGTCGCCGAGGCCGTCGCCGTTGGCGTCGTTCACCCCGACGATCTGGTCGTAGATGTGCCAGCCCGAGCCGACCTTCGTGCGGGCCTGGAGCGGGGCGCCGGGGTTGCCCGTGCCCCGGTAGAGGAACAGGTCGCCGTCGTGCGTGCGGGCCAGCACGTCGACCTTGGCGTCGCCGGTCACGTCGCCGATCGACAGGACCTTGTTGTAGATGTTCCAGCCGCTGCCGGTCCAGGACGGGTCGGCGGCGCCGCTGCCCCCGAAGTACGTCTCGCGGAACGCGAGCGTGCCGTACGGGGACAGGGTGAGCAGGTCGGCCGTGCCGTCGCCGGTGATGTCGCCGACCGGGATGACGTCCTTGAGCTTCTCGCCGTAGGACCCGTACAGGCTGAACTCGGTGTCCTGCTCGGCCGGGGCCTCGGACCGCCACAGGTAGTAGCTGCCGTCCATCCAGCGGTACAGCAGGTCGCTCTCGCCGTCGCCGGTGAAGTCGTAGCGGGTCGGCGCGCCGGTCGCCTGGTTCTGCGCGGTGCCCGTCGACATGCGGCTGCGCTTCGCCGGGAACTTGCCCTCGGGCCGCTCGTCGGCCGGTGCGGTGCGCTCGGTCAGCGTGCGCCCCGGCGCCGGTGCGCCGTCGCCGTCGGCCGCGGACGCCGTGCCGGCCGTGCCGGTGAGCAGCAGGCCGGACGCGAGGGCGAGCGCGGTGCACGAGGCGAGTCGGCGGGCACGCGTCTGCGCGCGGCCCGTGCGGTGGAATGCCATGCGGAACCCCCCCTGGGGTGAGTGATCAGAGGCCGCGGGCGCGGCGGCGGCGCCCGTCGGGCGGGCACGCGCGCGGGGGCCCGGCGGCGCATGGAGCATACATGCGCCTTCCGTGGGGGCCGTAGGGATTTGTTGATACGTCGTCGCGGACGCGGCGACACGTTTTGGTCACGAGTTCTCCACGGCTCTCCGCTCATTTCCGTGCATGTCGCATCTGTCCTCCCTGTATTCGCTCGTCATGTTCCCGACAGTCCGCGATGATCTCGACGGCGGAGGTGACGACATGTCACCTCCCTTTCCAGCAAGGAGAATCCCGCGAATGACAGAGAGGGAACCCGCCCCCCGCGGGCGGTACCCCGCGCCGCGCGCGGCACGGCTGAGGGGCATAGCCCTGGCCGCCGCCGTGGTGATGTCGGTGTCGCTGGTCGACGCCGGGGTGGCCGCGGCCACCGCGCCCAGGGCGGCGGCCGGCACGGCCGGGGCCGCGAAGGCCAAGCCGCTCGGCCCCGCCGAGGCGGCCGACGCGCCCACCGCGATGCTGCTCGCCCGGCTCCAGCAGCGCCGCATCGAGATCACCGGTGAGCGCACCGACTCGACGACGACCTGGGCCGAGCCGGACGGCACGACCACGGTCGAGGCCCACACCGGGCCGATCCGCGTCAAGGACGCCAAGGGCGCCTGGCGCCCGATCGACATGACGCTCGTCGCCACCGGGGACGGCGTGCGGCCCCGCCGCGCGGCGGCCGACGTGACCCTGTCCGGCGGCGGCACGGCCGAGCCCCTCGCCCAGGTCGAGCGGGGCGCGCAGGCGCTCGGCGTCGGCTGGGCCGGCACGCTGCCCGAGCCCGAGCTGGACGGCCCCACCGCCACGTACCCGGGCGCCGTCGAGGGCGGCGACCTGGTCGTCACCGCGCTGCGCGAGGGCTTCCAGCACAACGTCGTCCTGCGGGAGCGGCCCGAAGGGCCCGTCGAGTACCGGCTGCCCGTCGAGGCCGCCGGGCTCACCCTGAAGGAGACCGCCGACAAGCGGCTGCTGTGGCACGACGCGAAGGGCCGCACCAAGGCCGCCGCGCCCGCCCCCGTCATGTGGGACTCCTCCCTCGACCGGGCGTCCGGGGAGCCGGAGCGGATCGCCGGCGTCGACGTGGAGATCGAGAAGGGCCGCGGCGGCGAGGGCCAGGTGCTGGTGCTCAGGCCGAGCGCCGCCTTCCTCGCCGACCCGGCCGTGAAGTACCCCGTCACGATCGACCCGACCGACTCCCTGATGGGCCCGGTCACCGACACCTGGATCCAGTACGACGACTACCTGACCTCGCAGCGCGGCTCGACCGAGCTGAAGGCCGGCACGTACGACGGCTCCGAGAAGGCCCGCTCCTTCCTGAAGTTCAACGTCTCCAAGTACGCGGGCAAGCAGGTCCTCGACGCCAAGCTGCGCCTGTACTCGTCCTACTCGTCCACCTGCAGCACGGACAACGCGGGCATCGAGGCGCGGCGGATCACGGCCGCCTGGGACCCGGCGGCGATCAGCTGGTCCGCCCAGCCGTCGACCACCACGAGCGGCGCCGTCACCGTCAAGGACGCCAAGGGCTACTCGGCGTCCTGCCCCGCCGGGTACAGCACCTGGGACATCGACGCGATCGCGCAGGCGTGGGCGGGCGGCCAGCCCAACCACGGTCTGCGGCTCGCCGCGGCCGGCGAGAGCGACCCGCTGACCTGGCGCCGCTACCGCTCCGCCAACTACGTCGACGGCTCCCACAACGCGACCCACGAGCCGTCGCTCACCGTGCAGTACAACTCGACGCCCGGCGCCGTCACCCCGCTGTCCCCGCTGACCGGCACGGCCACCGCCGACACGACGCCCACCCTGTCGGGCAAGGCGACGGACGCCGACGGCAACACGGTCGCCCTCACCTTCGAGGTGTGGCGCTCCGACGGCACGGCCGCCCTCCAGTCCGGCACCACCGCCAAGGTGAACTCCGGCGCGACCGCGTCCTGGACCCCGGGCACGGCCCTGGCGCAGGGCGCCCACAAGTGGCGGGCCCGCGCCTCGGACGGCACCGCCACGGGCGCCTGGTCGGCGTGGCAGACCTTCACGGTCGACACCGCGAAGCCCGCCGCCACGGCCGTCTCCTCCACCGACTTCCCGGCCGGCCAGTGGTCCGGCACGGCCGACGAGAACGGCGACTTCAGCGGGGCGTTCACCTTCACGCCGCCCGCCACCGACACCAAGAGCGTCCAGTACCGGCTCGACGGCGGGTCCTGGACGACCGTGTCCACCACGGGCGCGCCCGTCACCCGCACCCTCACCTTCAAGGCGGGCGAGCACACGCTGACCGCCCGGACGCGCGACGCGGCCGGCAACCTCTCCACCGAGACCGCGTACGCGTTCTCCGCGGGCAGGGGCGCGGCGCTGACCTCCCCGGCGGACGGCGACCGCCCGGCCCGCCGCGTGGTGCTGACCGCCGAGGGCCGCGACACCCACACCGGGGTGCGCTACCAGTACCGCCACGGCGAGGCCGACGGCTGGAAGGACGTGCCGGTCGCCGACGTGCGGCGCAGCTCCGACGGCGCTGCCGTCACCGCCTGGCCGTTCGCCGTGACCGGCGGCAAGCCCGCCTCCCTGTACTGGAACATCACCTCCACCCTGCCCAACGACGGCCCGGTCGAGATCCGCGCCGTCTTCTCCGCCGGCACGGCCACCGACGCCTCGCCGGGCACCGAGGTCGTCGTCGACCGCAAGGCGGGCGAGGCCCCGACCAGCGCGGTCGGCCCCGGTTCGCTGAACCTCCTCACCGGCGACTTCAAGATCGGCGCCAAGGACGTCGAGGCGTTCGAGGTGTCCGTGAACCGGACGTTCTCCTCGCGCGCCAACCCCTCCGACACCGAGGGCCAGGCGGCGATCTTCGGGCCCGGCTGGGTCCCGTCGGTCAGCGCGCAGACCTCCGGCAGCGGCTACACGCAGCTGCGCCGGACCTCCGCCACCTCGGTGGAGATCCTGGACGCGGAGGGCGGCTCCACCGCCTTCACGGCCACCGCGGGCGGCGGCTGGGAGCCGGAGGCGGGCGCCGGGACGCTCACCCTGACCGGGTCGCTGACCGGTGACGCCTTCACCCTGAAGGACACCGACGCGACCGTGTCGGTCTTCCGCAAGGCCGGGGCGGGCGCCACCACGTGGACGCTGGCCACCTCGGCCGCGGCCGTGGACGACTCCACGGTCACCGTGGTCTCCGAGACGGTCGTCCAGGGCGGCGAGACCCTCGCCCGCCCGAAGTACCTGATCTCCCCGTCCGAGGCCGTACCCGCCGCCACCTGCCAGACGGCGCCTTCCACGCGCGGCTGCCGCGTCGTGGAGTTCGTCTACGCGACGGCCACCACCGCCACCGGCTGGTCCACCGCCGCCGACTTCGGCGATTACGCCGGCCAGGTGAAGGCGATCAAGCTGTGGGCGGCCGACCCGGGCGCCGCCACCGCGCGCGACGAGACGCTGGCCTCGTACCGCTACGACGCGTCGGGCCGCCTGCGCCAGCAGTGGAACCCGCACTACTCGCAGGGCACGCAGGTCCAGTACTCGTACGACTCCGCCGGCCGCGTCTTCTGGATGATGCCCGGCTCCGAGCAGCCGTGGAACTTCCACTACGGCACCGCCGGTTCGTCGCTGACCTCCGGCGACGGCATGCTCCTGAAGATGACCCGCCCGAGCCTGAAGCAGGGCACGGCGGACACCGTGGAGTCCACGGCCACCACCACCGTCGTCTACGACGTGCCGCTGACCGGGGCCAAGGCGCCCCACCAGATGGGCGCGGCGGCGGTCGGCGCGTGGGCGCAGGACGAGGTGCCCACCGACGCGACGGCGGTCTTCCCCGCCGACTCCGTCCCGGCCTCCTCCACCGGCGCCGACCTGCCGGCGACCGGCTACGGCCGGGCCACCGTCACGTACGTCGACGCCAACGGCCGCGAGACCAACACCGCCCGCCCCGGCGGCGGCCT
Organism: Streptomyces fradiae ATCC 10745 = DSM 40063; assembly: GCF_008704425.1. Classification (NCBI taxonomy): domain Bacteria; kingdom Bacillati; phylum Actinomycetota; class Actinomycetes; order Kitasatosporales; family Streptomycetaceae; genus Streptomyces; species Streptomyces fradiae. The sequence goes on along the minus strand of NZ_CP023696.1, from coordinate 2,739,691 downwards.
GGACGCGACCGAGTTCGACCGGTACGGCAACACCGTCGCCCAGCTCACCGCCGCCAACCGCGAACTCGCCCTGGGCACCGCCCCGGACGCCGCGGCCCGGCTCGCCGCGCTCGACCTCGACGGGCGCACCACGGCCGAGCGCGCCGAACTGCTGTCGTCCACCACGGTGTACACCGAGGACGGCCAGCGGATCACCGACACCTACGACCCGCTGCACCGGGTGACCCTCGCCGGCCCGCTCGCCGCGTCCGGCGGCAGTCCGGCGCTCGCCGCGGGCACGGCCGTCCCGGCGCGCCGCCACACGGCGTACCGGTACGACGAGGGGCGGCCCGCCGACGCGGCCGTCTCCGGGATGTCCACCTCCACCGCCACGGGCGCGGCCGTCGAGGGCTACGCCCAGGACGCCGACGTCCAGCGGACCACCACCGCCTACAACTGGGCGACCGGCGAGGAGCTGGTCACCGAGAACGCCCAGGGCGCCCAGCTCAGCGCGACCCGCTCGACGTACCGCGCGGACGGCCGGCTGGCCACCACCAGCCTGCCGAAGTCGGACGGCGCCGACGCGGGCACGCTGACGTACACGTACTGGACCGCGACGGGCACCGGTGCGTGCGCGGGCCGCCCCGAGTGGGCGGGCCTGCTGTGCCGGACCGCCCCGGCGGGCCCGGTCACGGGCGGCGGCGCCAACCCGGCGCAGCTGGTCACCAGCGCGTTCGAGTACAACCGCTGGGGCGGCGTCACCAAGACGACCGAGACGGCGAACGGCGTCACGAGCGTCCTGACGATCACCTACGACGACGCGGGCCGCCGCGTCAAGAGCGAGCTGACCGGCGGCGCCGGCACGGCGACGCCCGCCACGACGTACACGTTCGACCCGGACACGGGCCGCACCCTGACCGTCTCCTCCGGCGGGAAGAGCGTCGCCCACGGCTACGACTCGCTCGGCCGGCGGATCTCCTACCAGGACGGCTCGGGCAACACCACGCGGACCGAGTACGACCTGCTCGACCGCCCCGTGAAGTCCTCGGACTCCACGGGCGAGTCCACCGCCTACGGGTACGACGGCACGGGCGACCTGACGACCGTCACCGACTCGGCGGCGGGCACGTTCACCGCCCGGTACGCGGTCGACGGCACGCTGGTGTCGCAGACGCTGCCCGGTGGGCACACGCTGGAGGTGGCCACCGACCCGCTGGGCCGGCCCACCGAGCGCGTGTACACCGACGCCGAGGGCACCACCGTCCTCGCCGACGTGGCGGAGTACGACATCACGGGCCGCCGGTCGGGCCGTACGCAGACGGACGGCACGGCCGTGTCGACCGACTACGCGTACGACGCGCTCGGCCGCCTCTCCCGCGCCGCCGACAGCGGCGTGGAGGGCTGCGCGGTCCGCGCGTACGGCTTCGACGCCAACAGCAACCGGCTCACCCGCACCGTCACCCGCGACGACTGCGACCCGGCCACGTCCGACGCGACCGTGGACGAGACGGCGTACGCCTACGACTCGGCGGACCGGCTGACGGGCGGCGGGCGCGTGTACGACGCGTTCGGCCGGACCACGGCCAGGGACGGCGTGCAGTACGGGTACTACACCGGCGACGGGCTGCGCTCGGAGACCGTCGGCGACCGGCGCCGCACCTGGGACCTGGACGCCGCGGGCCGCCCGGCCCTGGCGACCACGGAGACCCGCGGCGCGGACGGCGCCTGGACGGTGGCCGGCACGGTCACCCAGCACTACGGCGACGAGTCGACCTCCCCCGACTGGGAGGTGCGCGGCGACGGCACGGTGACCCGGTTCGTCGGCGACGCGACGGGCGCGCTCGCCGCGACGACGACCGGCGGCCGGGTGGTGCTGGAGCTGGCCAACCTCGCCGGCGACGTGGCGGTGCGGCTGGACCTGGCCGACCCGTCGGCGTCCAGCGTGCAGCGGTACGACGAGTTCGGCACGCCCGACGGTGACACCGGGGCGACCCGGTACGGCTGGCAGGGCGGCGCCCAGGTCTCCTCGGACACGCTCAGCGGCGTCGTCCTGACCGGTGCGCGCGCCTACGAGCCGGACACGGGACGCTTCCTCCAGGTCGACCCGCAGTACGACGGCGGCGCCAACGCGTACGTGTACTGCGGCGGCGACCCGGTCGGCTGCCGCGACCTGAGCGGTGAGGCGAGCTACTACCGGTACTACGACCTGGGCAAGACGGGCGCCTCGGCGACGAAGGTCTTCTCGTACTGGAAGAAGCACTTCAAGGCGATCTTCCCGATCCCCGGCCGCCCGAAGAAGATCACGCACGAGGGGCAGAAGTTCACGCTGCACCCGAAGGCGTTCGGCAGGCGCTGGGACTTCCCGGTGAAGGTCAACAGCATCGGCAAGAGCTACCTCCAGCTCGGCGCCCGCTTCGGGCACCCGGACTGGCCGGGCGGCTGGGTCGGCTTCGACCTGTACAAGAAGAAGGGCCGGATGAAGCTGGAGGTCCGCGGCAAGCTCGGCGGGCTGGCGGCGATCTGCAACCGGACCTGCAACGAGAACCAGGCCAAGCCGTACTGGGACAAGCTCGGGAAGAACCTCCGCAAGGTGGTCCGGGACAAGTTCTGACCGGTTCGGCCGGGAGCCTGGCTCCTGACTTGAACATGTTCAATAATGGAGCCCGGCGGGCCCGCGACCCCTTCACGGGGCGCGGGCCCGCCGCATGCCCGCACGGCCCCGCGATCCGCCGGGGCCCCTCGCAGAGACGGAAGACCCCAGATGGCGCAGACCGACACTCCCCGCCCCCGGCGCACGGCCCGGCTCGTGGCGGCCGGCTACGTCGGCGCGGTCGCCGCCGCCGCGCTCGCCTACGGCGCCGCCGGGGCGCCCGAGGGGTGGAGCGCCCCGCTGCTGCTGGCGACCTTCCCCGGCGCCGTGCTGGCCGCCTTCCTCGGCTACTACCTGCTGCCCGCGCTCCTCGGTGCCGGCGGGCCGGACGGGGCGGACGTGGCGGACGAGAGCGTCGGCGCCCTCGACTTCCTGCCGCAGTACGTCGGCGGCGCGATCCTGAACGTGCTGCTCGTGTGGGGGATCGCCGCCTTCGTGCGGCACTTCGTGCGCGAGGCGCGGGGCAGCCGCGAGCGGCGGGGCTGAGGGGGCGCGCCGGGTGCGGCGGGGGCGAGGGGTACGCGCCCGGGGCCGTGCGCCGGGGTCGTGCGCCGGGGCCGGGGCCGCTGCGCCGGGTGGCCCGCGGTGGTGCGGTAGGTGCGCGCCGGTGCCGCGGGTGCCGCGGGTGCCGCGGGTGCCGGGGGTGCCGCGGGCGCCGCGGGTGCCGCGGGCGTCGCGGGTGCGCGCCGGGGCCGGGGGCTCGCGGCCCGGCCCTCAGCCGTCCACCGGGAGCCCCGTCGGCTCCTTCACGCGCTTCATGATGATCTGGGAGTTGACCTCCTTGACCCCCGTCAGGGCGGTCAGCTTCTCGATCCACAGCCGCTCGTACGCCCGCAGGTCCGCCACCGCGATCCGCAGCAGGCAGCCGGGGCTGCCGAACAGCCGGTACGCCTCGACGACGTCCGGGATGTCCTGGAGCGCCGCCTCGAACGCCTCCACCACCTCGCGGTCCCGCTCCACCTCGATGGAGACCAGCACCTCGAAGCCCCGGTCCACCGCCTCGGGGTCGATCACCGCCCGGTAGCCCTGGATCACCCCGTCCTGCTCCAGCTGGCGCACCCGGCGCATGCACGGCGACGGGGTCAGGCCCACGCGCGCCGCCAGCTCCTGGTTGCTCAGCCGTCCGTCCGCCTGGAGTTCGCGCAAGATAGCGCGGTCGATCGCGTCCATCACGCGATCATCCTCCATGATCCGCCCGAACGGCGGAGAAGTACGCGATCCGATTGCGCGGCCACTCTCCTATCATTGCTTGTTCGAACGTTTGTTGCGAGGACAGGTCGAGGAGGTCGGGGCAGCGTGGGACGGATCGTCGTCATCAGTACCGGCGGCACGATAGCCAGCCGCTGGCAGGGTTCCGGGTTCGCCGCCGAGGCGCACGGGCGGGAGGTCATGGCCACCGCCTGCGTACCGGAGGGCGTCACCGTCGAGGTCGTCGACCTCTTCAGCGTCAACAGCCCCCGCCTCACCACCGCCCACCAGCTCACCCTGGTGCGGACCGTCCACGAGGTGCTGGCCGACCCCGGTGTCGACGGCGTCGTCGTCACCCACGGCACGGACACCCTGGAGGAGTCCGCCTTCCTCGTGGACCTGCACCACGGCGACCCGCGCCCCGTCGTCTTCACCGGCGCCCAGCTCCCCCTCGACGCCGAGGACGGCGACGGGCCGCGCAACCTCTACGACGCGCTCCTCACCGCCGATCGCTGCCGGGACCTCGGCGTCCTGATCGCCTTCGACGGCAAGGTGCACGCCGCGCGCGGCACGGTGAAGACCCACACCCTGGACGCCGACGCCTTCGCCGACCCGTCCGGCACCCGCCTGGGCACCATCGGCTTCGGCAAGGTGTCCGTACCGCGCCGCCCCGAGCGGCCCGCCCCGCTGCCGCTGCCCGACGTCCCGGCCGGCGCCCCGCCGCGCGTCGACATGGTGATGCACCACGCCGACGGCGACGCGCTGCTGCTGCGCGCCGCCGTCGACGCGGGGGCCCGCGGCCTCGTCCTGGTCGCCACGGGCGCCGGCAACGCCACGCCCGAGATCGCCGCCGCCGTCGCCGAGGCCACCGCGCGGGGCGTCCTCGTGGCGCTCACCACCCGCGTCCCGGCCGGGCCCGTGGCGCAGATCTACACCCACGGCGGCGCCGTGGACCTGGTCGCGGCGGGCGCCGTCCCGACCGGGACGCTGCGCGCCGGGCAGGCCCGCATCGCCGTGCTCGCCGCGCTCCTCGCCGCGCCGGAGCCGGCCGATCCGGCGGAGCGCGTACGGCTCCTGCGCCACGCCCTCGGCGAACCGGTCCCCGCGCCCGGCCTGGCGGCGGTCTGACGGCGGTCTGACTGACGGCGGGGCGGCCTCGGCCGCCGGGGCCGCCCCGCCGGGGCGTCCGGCGCCCGCCCGCGGGGCGCCCACGCCCGCGAAGGCCGGCCGCCCCCCGCTGCACGGGGGCGCGGCCGGCCGCTCGCCGCCGGTGCGGCGGTGTCAGGAGGACTGGGCGGTGTCGTACAGCGCCTGCGCCTCGTTGCCGAAGTAGGGCCCGAACATGCGGTTCGGCAGGAACGTGTAGCCGAAGCTGTTCACCGACACCTGGAGCCCGGTGCCGGACGCCTCGCTGAAGCCGGTGAACCAGGGCCCGCCGCTCGACCCGCCGGTCATGTTGCAGCCCAGGCTGTGGTCCTGCGAGAACAGGAAGTCCTTGGAGGAGTTCCCGCTGCAGTAGATCAGCCTGGACCCGTCGTACGGGGAGGCGGCCGGGAAGCCGAAGGCGTACATCGCCTTGTTGTAGCCGCCGTTGAACTGGATGCCCTGCGCGCCGGTCACGGCCGTCAGCTTCTGGCCGTTCAGCGGGGCGAGGACGGCGGCGCCGACGTCGTGGTTGATGTCCTCGCTCGCCTCCCACTGGGGCGTCGTGAGCGTCCTGGTCGCGGTCCACTGACCGTACGGGGCCTGGCCGTTGTCGTACGCGGGGACGAAGACGAAGTTGGTGTGCCAGCTCCCCTGGTACTTCACGCAGTGCCCGGCCGTGATGACGGTGGACTCGTTCTTGCTGGTCACGGCGTTGGCGGAGCAGGAGGCGGTGCGGCCGTCGAAGGTGAAGAACACCCGCCCGGAGGTCTTCACGACGGCCCCGCCGCCCGTCCAGGCGCCCCCGGCCTGCGGGAAGGCGAGCGCGCCCACCTCGTTCGAGGGGGCGCCGGCCGCCGTCGAGGGCGCGGCGGCCGTGCTCGCCGACGCGGCCGTCGGGGCGACGGTCCTCGTCGGGCCGCCCGGCTCCGGCGCCTTGAGCGCGGCGAGCCGGCCGGGCGTCGGGCGCAGGTCGAGCGGGGTGGCGCCGCGCATCCGCTCGGCGGTCCAGAAGCCGGCGGCGCCGCGCTGCTCGGCGGCGGGCACGGTCCGGGCGGCGACGGCCCCGGCGGCCCCTTCCGCCTCGGGCGCGGGGGCGGCGGTCGCGGGGGCGGCGGTGAGGGCGCCGGCCAGGAGGCCGGCGGTGGCGAGCAGGACGGCCGCGGACGGGCGATGCAGTCTCACACGTGTCTCCTTCTGCCGCGCCCGGGGGCGGCGGGGACGCCGTGGCGGCGGCCGTCCTCCGGGCAGGGGGCGGTGGGGGATCGCGGTGCCGGATCGAGCCGCGCGCCCGAGGAGCGGGCGGACGCGGAGTGCCGCGCCCCCGCATCCTCCGAGGCTTTGTCAGGAGCGCGTCACGCCCTATTACTGACCGGTCAGGAGTTTCGCGAAACAGCGGCTGTCCTCGTGGAACCGGTACAGGCCGAACTTGGCGCACGGCTGATAACCGCTGGACAGGTACAGGGAGATGGCCTCCGGCTGCTTGGTGCCGGTCTCCAGGCACATGCGCCGCCGCCCCGCCGCGCGGGCGTCCTCCTCCAGCCGGGCCAGGATGCGTCGGGCCAGGCCCAGGCCGCGCGCCTCGGGGACCACGTACATCCGCTTCAGCTCGGCGTCGCCGTCCGCGTAGCCCTCGCCGTTCTCGTCCATGGCGCGCCAGCCGCCCGTGGCGACGGGGCGCTCGCGCTCGTCGTAGGCCATCAGATAGAGGCCGCGCGGCGGATCGAACATGGCCGGATCGAGCGGGGTCTCGTCGCCGTCGCCGTCGTACCGCTCGGCGTACTCGAGCTGGACCTGGTCGTTGAGCTTGACGGCGTCGGGGTGGTCGAACGGCATCGGGCGTATAATCATGCGAGGTATCGTACTTCTATGCGTAGGGGGCGGTGGCCGCGCGTCGGTCTGTCGTATTGTGCCGGGATGCTCACTGTGACCACCGCCAATGTCAACGGAATCCGCGCCGCCGCCAAGAAGGGCTTCGTGGAGTGGCTGGCCGGGACGGCCGCCGACGTGCTCTGCCTCCAGGAGGTCCGGGCCGAGGAGTCCCAGCTCCCCGAGGCGGTGCGGGCGCCCGAGGGCTGGTACGCCGCCCACGCCCCGGCCGCCGCGAAGGGCCGCGCGGGGGTCTCCCTGTACACCCGGCGGGAGCCGGACGCGGTGCGCGTCGGCTTCGGGTCGAGCGAGTTCGACGGCTCCGGGCGCTACCTGGAGGCCGACCTCCCGGGGGTGACCGTCGCGAGCCTGTACCTGCCGTCCGGCGAGGTCGGCACGGAGCGCCAGGACGAGAAGGTCCGCTTCATGGACGCCTTCCTGCCGTACCTGAAGGAGCTCAAGGAGCGCGCGGCGGCGGACGGGCGGGAGGTCGTCGTGTGCGGCGACTGGAACATCGCGCACCGGGAGGCCGACCTCAGGAACTGGCGGGCCAACCGCAAGAGCAGCGGCTTCCTCCCGGAGGAGCGCGAGTGGCTCGGCCGCGTCCTGGACGAGGCCGCGTACGTGGACGTGGTGCGCGCCCTCCACCCCGACCAGGAGGGCCCGTACTCGTGGTGGTCGTACCGGGGCCGCGCCTTCGACAACGACTCGGGGTGGCGGATCGACTACCAGATGGCCACGCCGGGCCTGGCGTCCCGCGCGCTGAAGGCGTGGGTGGAGCGGGCCGAATCCCACACCGCCCGCTGGTCGGACCACGCCCCGGTGACGGTGGTCTACGGGCCCTGACTCTCGGGGCGCCCGCAGCGGGGGCAGGCGCAGGGCGGCCAGAGGGAGGAGTGCGGCGGGACCAGCCGGTCGCGCACCCGGACGACCGTGCGCTCGCCCCAGGTACGCCCCCCGTCCCGCGACACCCGCAGCGTCAGCACCGGCCACCCCTCCTGGCCCCGGCCCCCGCCGTCCCGGCCGCCGCCCTCGCCCACGCGCTCCGGCCCGCCGTGCATTCGACCCGTCCCGCCGTCCGGCCGCGTCACCGGTGCCCGTCCTGGTGCCGCCGCAGCAGGACGTCGCAGTCGCACACCGCCGACAGGTCCCCCCGCCCCCGCGCCCGGTCCCGTAAGGCCGCCAGGTCCGCACACACCGGGCAGCCATCGACGGGCACGGGCGGCGGTGGCGGCCACAGGGACAGTTCGACCGGGGCAGCGCTGAAGGAAGTGGGTTCGCTGTTCACGTCCACCGACGCTAGGCACGCCGCTGACCAGCGGCAATGGCAGTTCCGTCGTTGATCGCGGGGTTGTGACACGCAGCGTCACACGGGGAGCCCCACCGTGTCGGCGAGGGAGCGCATCGACTCGGTCAGGGTCCGTCGCCGGGCGACGACGCGGCCCAGGATGTCGCGGGCGTACCGCTGGTTCGGCAGCCACTGGGGGGCGGCGTCGCGGACGCCCGCCAGCGTCTCGACGGCCTCCGCGTACCGGCGGGTCATCGTGTACGCGTTGGCCACGTCGAGCAGATGGCGGTTGCGGTTGTTGGACGTGGGGCGCAGGCCGCCCGCCGGGATGCGGGCCGCCAGCTTCAGCACCACGTCGGGACGGTCCATGACCATGGCGTTCTCGGTCCGCTTGAGGGTCACGGTGACGGGCCCGAACGCCCGGAGGAAGTCCCCGTCCGGGGCGAACTCCCTCCCCAGGGCGACGGCGGCCGCGTGGGACAGCCGCAGGGCGTCCTCGGCCTCGTCGGGCCTGTTGTCCCGCACGGCGGCGGCGGACAGGCGCAGCAGCAGCCATCCCCAGGCCGCCAGTTCGTCCGGCGCCGCCCGCGAGAGCCGGGGCTCCGTCTCGTCCGCCCAGTGGGTGGCCAGCGCCCGCGCCTCGCCGAGCCTGCCCTGCCGCAGCAGCAGCCAGCACTGCGTGTTCACGGTCGACGCACCCTGCAACCGGTCCGCCGAACCGTCCAGGGCCGCGCCCAGACACCACTCGGCGGCCTCGAACTGGCGCGTCTGCGTGAGGAGCCAGCCGGTGAGCTGGAGCAGGCGCACGCGCAGGGCGCGTCCCTCCGGATCGAGCCCCGCCAGGACGGCGCTGTCGCGCAGCAGGGCGGGCAGGACCACCCGCAGCTCCGCGAACCGGTCGCCCGAGAACAGCGGTACGGCGGCGGCCAGCGCGGCGCGCACCCCCTCCGCCGTGGGGGGCTCGTCCAGTGCCACCGCGTCGCCCGATGGGGCGGTGAGCGCCGCCCTGACGGGCGCCCATGTGTCGAGGACGGCGGCGCTCGCACCCTCCTCGGCCACGTCCACGACCAGGCGCGAGGTCGGCACCCGCAGGGTGGCCGCGAGCCGGCGCACCGTCTCCAGCCGCGCGTCGTTCCGCTCGCCCTGCTCCAGCTTCCGGATCAGCGACACGGACACCCCCGACTCGCGGGCGAGCCCCTGCTGCGTCATCCCCCGGCGCTTGCGCACACTCCTGAGCCGGTCACCCAAGTCGGCAGGCATGCAGCAGAGCGTACGCGCGCGGAGGGCCCACCGGCACGGTGATGACTCGCCGTCAGCCCTGCGCGTGCGTAATCGCATCGGCGTCCGACGCCCGAGCACGGGTCGCCGCGCCGTGCGGGCCCGCGAGACGGTACGGACACGCCCCGGTGACGGTGGTCTACGGGCCCTGACCGTCCGGGCGCCCGCAGCGGGGGCAGGCGCAGGGCGGCCAGACGGAGGAGTGCGGCGGGACCAGCCGGTCGCGCACCCGGACGACCGTGCGCTCGCCCCAGGTACGCCCCCCGTCCCGCGACACCCGCAGCGTCAGCACCGGCCACCCCTCCTGGCCCCGGCCCCCGCCGTCCCGGCCGCCCTCCCCGTCACCCCGGCCCCGTCCGCCGTCCGGCCGCGTCACCGGTGCCCGTCCTGGTGCCGCCGCAGCAGGACGTCGCAGTCGCACACCGCCGACAGGTCCCCCCGCCCCCGCGCCCGGTCCCGTAAGGCCGCCAGGTCCGCACACACCGGGCAGCCATCGACGGGCACGGGCGGCGGTGGCGGCCACAGGGACAGTTCGACCGGGGGAGCGCTGAAACTCGTCGGATGCGTCATGGGCGGAATCGTCGCCCACCTTTTGGGATGTGATGCTCGGGATCCCACGGACAGTCGGGACCTTTCGGCGCTACAGTCCCAGACGGCCTGAAGGGACGTGCCGGGGGAGTTGACGTGAACGCCGCACTCCGTTCCGCGATGAGCGACGCGGGTTTATCGCCCCGCCAGTTGGCGATCCGGGTGGGAGTATCCGCCAAGCAGGTGGAACGATGGCTGGGCGATGCCGATCTGACACCACACGCGAGGAACCGGGCAGATGCCTGCCGGGCGCTGGGAGTGGACGAAGAGATGCTGTGGCCCAAAGCGGTGCGGGAGCGCGTGAAGACCGGGGCCGACCGGGAGCTGGTGCACAGCTACCCCTACCGGTCCGCCTGCCCGTCCACGGTCTGGACCGGCTTGGTCGAGGGCGCGGGCAAAGACCTCTTCCTCGCCGGCTACACCGACTACTTCTTCTGGACGCAGGTCCCGCACTTCGCGGACACGATCCGCAGGAAGGCCTCGGCGGGATGCCGGGTGCGGTTCCTCCTGGGCGACCCGGAGGGTGAGGTGACGCGCCGGCGGGAGATCGTCGAGGACGTCGCCCTCTCCGTCAGCACACGCATCAGGATCACCCTGGAACACCTGGACCGGCTGGGCCCCATGGACGGCGTCGAGGTCCGGTTCTCCTCACCCGAGGACGCCGTCAACCACGTCAGCCTCTCCGTCTTCCGCTTCGACGACCAGATGCTGGTGACACCGCACCTCGCGCGGCTCGTCGGCCACGATTCGCCGTTGCTCCACCTGAGGCGCCAGGGCGGGGGCGGCATGTTCGACCGGTTCGCGGCCCACGGCGAGGAGCTGTGGGAGCGTGCCGAGCCCCGCTCGCCCCGGTCCGCCTGAGGTACGGCGGTGGCGTCCTCGCACGACCTTCCCGCGGCTGTCCTGGGCACGCCCCGGGACGAGCCTTCAGCCCTGTTCGAGGGTGAAGTGAAGCGCCGTACGTTCATCAACGATGTCGCCGCAGCCGCCATAGCCCCCGTCGTGGCGTCCGATCTGCTCGGTGCCGGCTTCGCCGCCCGGCTCGCCGGGGGGCCGTCACCGGACGACTGGGAGGCGAAGCTGGCCACGTGCGGCACCCAGTACATGAGCCTGGGCGCCGCCGACATCCAGCGCCGGGTGGCCGGTGAGCTGGTGGTGGTGCAGCAGCAGCCGGACACCCCACGGCTGTGGAGCGTGGCCGCCCGCCTCATGACGCTGTACGCCAAGACGTTCCCCGGCTCCGACGGGTCGCGGGCGGTGAACTGGTACCGCATGGCGGCCAGGGCCGCCGACGAGTCGGGGGACGACGGGACCCGCGTGTGGGTGCGGGGCCGGGCCGCGATCGCCCTCGGCTACGAGGGGGCGTCGCTCGGTGTCGCCGACATGCTGGCCGACCAGGCCATCGCCATCAGCGACCGGCCGTCGCTCGGCCTGCTGAACGCCCTCTACGGCAAGGCCCACGCCGCTGCCCTCCGGGGCGACGCGGAGACGGCGCGCCGGCTGATGGCACGGGGCCGGGAGGTGTTCGACAAGGCCGGTTCCCACGAGCAGACGAGCGACTACGCGGTGCCGTGGTGGCGGGTGAACGTCTTCGTCTCCCTACTCGCGGCGCGTCTCGGGGACGAGGGCACGGCGGTGGCCGCCCAGGAGGCGGCCCGACGCGAGCTCCCCGCCGAACTGCCCCGCTTCGCCACGCATCTCGACCTGCACCGGGGGCTCATGCTGATTCGCTCGGGTGATGCGGCGGGCGGTACCGCGCACGCGCGGGCGGCGCTGGCGGCGCTGCCACCGGTGAAGCACTCCCTGACCCTGCGCCTCCTCATGGCCGAGGTCGAGCGGCCCTGACCCGAAGGCGCGACACCGCACCGCCACCGCCGGGGCCCTGTGCGCCGGCGATCGAGAACGCGAGGACGGCCATGGAATACGACTTCACCTTCGCGGTCTCCGGCGTCGACGTGGACGACCGGGCCGCCGTCGAGACCCTGCGGCAGCACCGCGACGCGCTCCTGGCCCGAGCCGGAGGTGTGGACCTCCTGTGCGTGACGGGCTCCGGCGGCTCGGTGGCGGAGGCCGCCGCGGAGGCCGCCTCGGCTGTCCGCGCGGCCGTGCCGCGGCTGCGGGTGATCCGACTCGACCGTGGTCCCGTTGACGGTCGGGGGTGCGTCGCGCACCGGTCCGACGGCGCACCGGTGCACCTCACGCCCTCCGAGGCGGCGGAGATCGATGCGCGGCTCGCGGCCCCGTGACCGCCGCATTCCGCGGTCGCCGAAGGCCCGGCGCTCAGCTGTCCCGCGGCTCCCGCATGCGGCGGTCCAGGGCCAGGGACAGCTCCGCGTCGACCACGCTCTTGGCGAGGGGCCGCAGCCGCTCGGCGTCCTCGGCGTGGGCGTGCTCCCGCAGCAGGTCGGTGAAGAGGCGCGCCAGCGCGTCCGCGTGGGTGCGCACGTCCCGCGCGGCGCCCAGCACGGCCGCCAGCGGCACGCCCTCCCGTACCAGCGCCGACGACACGTCCAGCAGCCGGCGGCTCACGTGCACGATCGCCTCGCCGTCCAGGGCGAGGTAGCCCAGGTCCAGGGCGGCGGCGAAGTTCTCCACGGTGACCTGGTCGCCGAAGTGGTCGGCCAGTTCCTCCGGGGTGAGCCGCACGGGCTCCTCCTCCGTCGGCTCGCCGAGCCCCAGCACCTCGCCCACGTCCCGGCCGCTCTCGAACGCGGCGGCCAGGTCCGCGATGCCGTTCAGCGTGTGGCCGCGCTCCAGCAGCGCCGCGATCGTCCGCAGCCGGGCCAGGTGGTGCGGGCCGTACCAGGCGATGCGCCCCTCGCGGCGCGGCGGCGGGATCAGCCCGCGCTCGCGGTAGAAGCGCAGCGTACGGGGGGTGATGCCGGCCGCCTCGGCCAGCTCCTCCATGCGGTACTCACGGTCCTCACCCTCGTTCGCCACGCCGGCCAGCCTATGTCGTACCACCGGTAACTTCCTCGTTCCGCCCTCTACCGCTCGGTAGGGGCCTGCCTCTACCCTCCGAAACAGTGCCAGTGATTGCTGGCAGAGTCTTGGGAGGCGGCATGAGCGACCACGTGCGCGACCACGTGCGCCCTGACGTGCGCGGCGACGTGCGCGAACACGTCCGGGTGGCGGTGATCGGATCCGGCTTCGGCGGCCTCGGTGCCGCCGTGCGGCTGCGCCGCGAGGGGATCACCGACTTCGTCGTCCTGGAGCGGTCCGACGCGGTCGGCGGCACCTGGCGCGACAACAGCTACCCCGGCTGCGCCTGCGACGTCCCGTCGCACCTGTACTCGTTCTCCTTCGCGCCCAACCCCGACTGGCCGCGCACCTTCTCCGGGCAGCCGCACATCCGCGCCTACCTGGAGCACGTCACCGACACCTTCGGGCTCCGCCCGCACCTGCGCCTGAACCACGAGGTGCTGTCGGCCCGCTGGGACGCCGGCGCGCTGCGCTGGGAGATCGCGACCTCGCGGGGCGCCCTCACCGCCGACGTCGTGGTCTCCGCCACCGGCCCCCTCTCCGACCCGCGCATCCCCGACGTCCCCGGCCTCGACGGCTTCCGCGAGGCCGGCGGCAAGGTCTTCCACTCCGCCCGCTGGGACCACGACTACGACCTGACCGGCAAGCGCGTCGCGATGATCGGCACCGGCGCCTCCGCCATCCAGATCGTCCCCGCCATCCAGCCGAAGACCTCCCGCCTCACCCTCTTCCAGCGCACCCCGCCCTGGGTGATGCCGCGCGTCGACCGCGCCGTCACCGGCGCCGAACGCTGGCTCCACCGGCAGCTCCCCTTCACCGGCAAGGCCCGCCGGGGCCTGCTGTGGGGCATCCGGGAGCTCCAGGTCGGCGCGTTCACCAAGCGGCCCGAGGCGCTGGGCCTGGTCGAGGCGCTCGCCCGGGCCAACATGCACCGCGCGATCAAGGACCCCGCCCTGCGCGCCAGGCTGACGCCGGCGTACCGCATCGGCTGCAAGCGCATCCTGCTGTCCAACGACTACTATCCGGCGCTCGCCCGCCCGAACGTCGACGTCGTCGCCGCCGGGCTGGCCGAGGTGCGCGGCCGGACCGCCGTCGGCGCGGACGGCTCCGAGGCCGAGGTCGACGCGATCGTCTTCGGCACCGGCTTCCACGTCACCGACATGCCGATAGCCGACCGGGTCGTCGGCGCCGACGGCGTCACGCTCGCGGAGGCGTGGAAGGACGGCATGGAGGCACTGCGCGGCGCGACCGCCGCCGGGTTCCCCAACTGGATGACGATCATCGGCCCCAACACCGGGCTCGGGAACTCCTCGATGATCCTCATGATCGAGTCGCAGCTGAACTACCTGGCCGACTACATGCGCCGGCTCGACCTCCTCGGCGAGGGCCGCGCCCTCACCCCCCGCCCCGCCGCCGTCGCCGCGTGGAACCGCCGCGTCCAGGCGCGGATGGAGCGCACGGTGTGGAAGTCCGGCGGCTGCGACAGCTGGTACCTCGACGCCAACGGCCGCAACACCACCCTGTGGCCCGGCACCACCTCCGAGTTCCGGCGCGAGACGCGCTCGGTGGACCTCGGCGAGTACGAGATCGTCCGCGCGCCGGGCGGGTCCGCCGCACCGGGCGGCACCGCCTCGTCCGGCGAGCCCGCCGCGACGGGGCACGGCGCCGCACCGGGCGGCACCGCCTCGTCCGGGCGGGCCGCCTCGTCCGGCGGGGCCGCGAGCCGCGAGGGGGCCGCCGCGTGAAGCCCACCCCGTACGCGGCGGCCACGCCCCGCGTCCTGACCGCCGTCTCCAACGACGGCCAGTCCCTGCACGTCGAGGTGTACGGCCCCGAGGGCGCGCCCGCCGTCGTCCTGGCCCACGGCTGGACCTGCTCCACCGACTTCTGGGCCGCCCAGGTCCGGGACCTCGCCGCCGACCACCGGGTCGTCGTCTACGACCAGCGCGGCCACGGCGCCACCCCGCCCGCCGCCGGGCCCTCCGGGTACTCCACCCGCGCCCTCGCCGACGACCTGGAGGCCGTCCTGGCCACCGCGCTCGCCCCCGGCGAGAAGGCCGTCCTGGCCGGGCACTCCATGGGCGGCATGACGCTGATGGCCGCCGCCGGGCGCCCCGCCCTGCGCGCCCACGCCGCCGCCGTGCTGCTGTGCAGCACCGGGCCGTCCCGGCTGGTCCCCGAGTCGCTCGTCGTACCGCTGCGCGCCGGCGCCCTGCGTACCCGGATCACCGGCGCGATCATCGGGGCCCGCGCCCCGCTCGGGCCGGTCACACCCGTGTCGAAGGCCCTGCTCAAGTACGCCACGATGGGCCCCGGCGCGGCGCCCGACCGGGTCGCGGAGTGCGCCCGCATCGTGCACGCCTGCCCGCGCGCCGTGCGCGTCGCCTGGTCGCGGGTGCTGGCCGGACTCGACCTGGAGGCGGGCGTACGGCAGTTGGACGTGCCGGCCGTGGTGGTCGTGGGCGCCGCCGACCGGCTCACCCCGCCGGTCCACGCCTACGGGCTGGCCGCCGCGCTGCCGCGCTGCGTGGGCCTCGACGTGCTGCCGGGCGTCGGGCACATGACGCCCGTGGAGGCGCCCGAGGCCGTCACGGCGCGGCTGCGCGAACTGACGGCGGCGTACCTAGGCGACGGCGGCAGCGGTACCGCTGCCGCGGACCGCGGCGACGGCATCACGGAGACGGAAGGGGAAGCCGTATGAGCAGGGCCGGTCTCGAAGGGCAGGTCGTCGTCGTCACCGGCGGCGCGCGCGGCGTCGGCGAGCTGCTGGCGCGCAAACTCTCCGCGCGCGGCGCGCGGATCGCGCTCGTCGGCCTGGAACCGGACGAGCTGAAGCGGGTGTCGGAGCGGCTGCACACCGAGAGCGACTGGTGGCACGCGGACGTCAC
This sequence comes from Streptomyces fradiae ATCC 10745 = DSM 40063, assembly GCF_008704425.1. Taxonomy (NCBI): domain Bacteria; kingdom Bacillati; phylum Actinomycetota; class Actinomycetes; order Kitasatosporales; family Streptomycetaceae; genus Streptomyces; species Streptomyces fradiae. The sequence continues at coordinate 2,723,838 of NZ_CP023696.1, read as the reverse complement.
CGACCACGAGGCGATGGAGCGGGTCGCCGCCGAGGTGAAGGAGCGCTTCGGCAAGGTGGACGTCGTCGTCGCCAACGCCGGTGTGGCGGCGGGCGGTCCGTTCGCGGACTCCGACCCCGTCGCGTGGCGCCGCGTCATCGAGGTCAACCTGATCGGCGGCGCCGTCACCGGGCGGGCGTTCCTGCCCGTACTGCTGGAGAGCCGGGGGTACTTCCTCCAGATCGCGTCGCTCGCCGCGATCACCCCGGCGCCGATGATGACGGCGTACTGCGCGTCCAAGTCGGGCGTGGAGGCGTTCGCGCACAGCCTGCGCACCGAGGTCGCCCACCGGGGCGTGCGGGTCGGCGTCGGCTACCTGTCGTGGACGGACACCGACATGGTGCGCGGCGCCGACCAGGACGACGTGATGCGGGAGTTGCGGCAGCGGCTGCCCTGGCCGGCGAACCGCACCTATCCGCTGGGCCCCGCCGTGGACCGGATCGTCGAGGGCGTCGAACGCCGCTCGGCCCATGTGTACGCCCAGTGGTGGCTGCGCGGCATGCAGTCCGTGCGGGGCTACCTGCCGGCGCTCATCGCGGCCGTGGGGCAGCGCGAGATGCGGCGCTTCGAGCCGCGGCTGGGGAGCGTGGCGCGGGGGCTGGTCGGCGCGGGAGGCGCGGCCGACGAGCGGGCGCGTGCGGAGCGTAACTGATCGAAATGCGAGGGATGTCCGCTCGTGCCAGGCTGGTCGGCGCGGGGCCGCTCACGGCTCCGCGTTCCCCGCACCCCGTGTAGGAGTGAGAACCGGATGGGTATCTCAGACCAGTTCAAGGACAAGGCCGAGCAGCTCCAGCAGCAGGGCAAGGAGCGCGCGCAGGGCATCAAGGACGAGGCGCAGCAGCGCATGCAGCAGCGCAAGGGCAAGAAGCAGGGCGCCCAGCCCGAGCGCGAGCGCGAGGACGCGCCGATGCGCGACCGGCAGACCATGCTGGAAGACGACGAGGTCTGACCCTCCGGCTCCCTTCCCCCGAGTGCCCCGGCCGGCCCCCGCCGCCCGGGGCACCCGGCTGCCCGGGGCGCGGGGGGCGCCCCGTCGCCCGGCCGCCCGGGGGCTCGGTCACTGGCCCACTCGGCCGTCGATCCGCTCGCGCAGCAGGTCGGCGTGCCCGCAGTGCCGGGCGTACTCGGTGATCTGCGCCACCAGGATCTCGCGCAGCGGCGCCTCCCCGGTGCGCGTGCCGAGGTCGGCGAAGCCGGCGATGAAACGGTCGGTCGCCTCGCGCTCGGCCCGCCACCGCCGCCAGGCGTCCTCCACGACCGCCGGGTCGGCGACCGCGCCGTTCCAGTCGCCGTCACGGTCCTCGGCGGTGCGGTAGATCCTGGGCGATTCCTCGCCGGCCATCCGGCGGAAGTGCCGCTCGTCCTCGGCCATGTGCCGCACCAGCCCGAGCAGGGACATCGTGGACGGCGGCACGGAGCGCCGGGCCATCTGCCCGGCGTCCAGGCCCGCGCACTTCATCTCGACGGTGAGTCGGAAGTGCCGCAGACTGCCCAGCAGCGCGCCGCGTTCGTCCGCCGCCCCGGCCCCGGTCTCGCGCGGGTCGTCGTCCGGGTCGACCCACATGTCGGGGTGGACGGTGGAGGGGGTCCACCGGGTCACCGCTGCTTCGCCGTCGCGCTCGCCTGAGTCCATGACGGCATCGAGGTGCGCATCGCCCCGGACCGCCACCGAGTATCGGACCCGGTCGGCCGCAGCCGGCGACCGGTGCGGGTGGGGGCGGCCCGCCCGCGCGGGCGGCCCGCCCGGCGGCAAGCCGTGCCCGTACGGGACGTGCTGCCCGTACGGGACGTGCCCCCCGTACGGGACGTGCTGCTGCCCGTACGGGGGCGGGGCGTGCGGGAGCACGTGCGGCGGCGGTCGGGCGGCGGCGCGCTACGGCCTCGGGGGCAGGGGTGGGCGGGCGAGGTCGGGGGTGCCGGAGTAGTCCGGGGGGCTGGACGGGGGGCGCTGCTTCAGGAGGTCCAGCGCCAGTCCCACCGCGTCCGCGAGCTGGCGGTGGCGGCCCTCCGCCCAGTCCAGGGGGGTGCGTTCGATCTCGATGTCCGGCTCCACGCCGTGGTTCTCCACGCCCCAGCCGTACGCCTCGAACCACGCCGCGTTCATCGGCACCGTGATCACCGTGCCGTCGCCCAGCCGATGGCGGCCCGTCATGCCGACCACGCCGCCCCAGGTGCGCTGGCCCACCACCGGGCCGAGGCCCTGGAGCTTGAAGACCGCCGTGATCATGTCGCCGTCCGACGACGTGGCCTCGTCCGCGAGCGCCACGACCGGCCCGCGCGGCGAGTTCGACGCGTACGACACGGGCTGCGCGTTGCGCGTCAGGTCCCAGCCCAGGATGCGGCGCGTCAGCTTCTCCACGACCAGTTCGCTGATGTGCCCGCCCGCGTTGCCGCGCACGTCCACGATGAGCGCCGGCCGCGACACCTCCAGGCGCAGGTCCCGGTTGAACTGCGCCCAGCCCGAGCCGCCCATGTCCGGGATGTGCAGGTAGCCGCACCGCCCGTCGCTCAGCTCCCGGACGACCTGCCGGCGCTTGGCCACCCAGTCCTGGTAGCGCAGCGGGCGCTCGTCGACCAGCGGCACCACCGCGACCCGCCGGGGCCGCCCCGCCTCCCCGTCGCCCGGCGCGAACGTCAGCTCCACCGTCGTCCCGCCCGCCGCGTCCAGCAGCGGGTACGGCCCCGCCACCGGGTCCACCGGCCGGCCGTCCACGTGGGTGAGCACGGCCCCCTCCCGGATGCCCGTGCCGGCCAGCGGCGAGCGCGCCTTGGAGTCCGACGAGTCGCCCGGCAGGATGCGCCTGACCACCCATCTCCCGTCCCGGCACACCAGGTTCGCCCCCAGCAGGCCCATCGCCCGCTGGTAGTGCGGCGGGCCCTCGTTGCGCCGGGCGGGCGTGACGTACGCGTGGGACGTGCCCAGCTCGCCCAGGACCTCCCGCAGCAGGTCGGCGAACTCGTCGGGCGACGCCACCCGCTCGACCAGCGGCCGGTACTGGTCCAGCACCCCGTCCCAGTCGATGCCCGCCATGCCGGGCTCCCAGAAGTACGCCCGTGTGATGCGGCCCGCCTCGTCGTACGCCTGCCGCCACTCGGCGCCCGGGTCCACCTCGTGCCGGACGCGCCGCACGTCCACGTACACCGTCGTGTCGACGTCGCCCGTCTCGTTGGCGGGGACCGCGCGCAGGTCGCCCTCGTCGAGCACGACGAGCCGCGTCCCGTCGCCGCTCACCGCGAACGAGTCGAGGTGCGCGACCAGTTCCGACTTGCGCGCCTTGGCGAGGTTGAAGTGCTCCAGCGTCGGCCGCTCCGACGGGTCCGACGGGTTCACGAACGTCTCGCCCAGCGCGCCCGAGATCGGCCACCGCAGCCACACCAGCCCGCCCCCGCTCACCGGGTGCAGCGACGAGTACTTGGACGCGGCCACCGGGAACGGCGTCACCCGGCTCTCCAGGCCCTCCACCTCCACCAGCACGGTCCCGTCGCCCGCCCGCTCGTCGTCCCCCAGGTCGAGGCCGCCCGCCGCCGGCCGCCCCTCCGGCGACAGCGCGAACGGCGACGGCGTCGTCGACGCCAGCGGTACGAGGTACGGGCGGCAGCCCAGCGGGAACGACAGGTCGCCCGTGTGCACGTCGTACACCGGGTCGAAGCCGCGCCACGACAGGAACGCCAGGTACCGGCCGTCCCGTGTGAACACGGGGCTCTCGTCCTCGAAGCGCCCGTTGGTCACGTCCACGACCAGGCGGTCCTTGATGCGGGCCATCTTGATCTGCCGCAGCGACCGGCCGATGAACGGGTGCGACCACGTCAGCCACTGCCCGTCCGGCGAGAACGCGAGGTCTCGCACGGGGCCGTTGCCGGACCGGATCAGCTCCGTGACCAGGGGGGCGGGGGCGTCACCGCCGGTGCGGGTGGGGGAGGAGGGCGCGGCGGCCTCCGGTGTGGCGTCCGGGGCGTCGTCGTGTGCCGGCGCCCCTACGGGAGGAGCCGGGTCGGGGGTCTGGGGCTGGGCCGCCTCCGCCGTCGGGGCCTGGGCCGGGTCCGCCTCCGGGGCCTGGGCCGAGGTAGGCGCCCCGCCGTCCGTACCCGGCCTCCCGTCCGTGCCCGGCGTCCCGTCCGTGCCCGGCGTCCCGTCCGCCCCCGCCGTCCCGTCCGTACCCGGCGTCCCGTCTGCCCCCGGCGTCCCGTCCATGCCCGGCGTCCCGTCCGCCCCCGCCCCGTCCCCGTCCCCCGGCAGCGTCAGCCGGCGCAGGCGGCCCCGCGTCCGCGCGGGTTCGGCCGGTTCGCCCGCCGCCTCGACCGCCTCCTCCGACACGTCCAGGAGCAGCAGCCGCCCGTCGTGCGAGGCGATGGCCAGCCGGTCGCCGTCCGGGTCGGAGACCATCTCCAGCACCCGGCCCAGCAGGCCGGCGGCCAGGCGGCGCGGCGGGCGCTGGCCGCTGGCGCGCGGCAGGTACGCGATCTCCACCGCGTCCTCGCCCTCCGCGTCCGTCACGTACGCGACCCGCCCGCCGTCCAGCATCTCCGGCAGCCGCACCCGCACGCCCGGCGTGTCCGCGATGGACCGCGCCGGCCCGTCCCGGTGCGTCAGCCAGTAGAGGCTGCCCCGGACGCACACCGCGCTGGCCCGCCCGGTCTCGTCCACGGCCACCGACTGGATGTGCTGCGCGGTCGGCACCTGGTACGTGCGCCGCCCCGCGCGCGGGCCCCCGAGCCGTACCGCCAGCCTCCGGGGCCGCGCCTCCGGCGTCAGGGCGTCCAGCATCCACAGGTCCCCGGCGCACTGGTAGACCACGCGGCGCCCGCCCGACGAGGCGTGCCGGGCGTAGAACGCGTCGTGGTCGGTGTGGCGGCGCAGGTCCGTGCCGTCGGGCAGGCACGAGTAGAGGTTGCCGACGCCCTCGTGGTCGGAGAGGAACGCCACCCGGCCGCCCACGAACATCGCGCAGTCCAGGTGCCCGCCCAGGTCGGGCAGCAGCCGCTCGCCGTGCATCCACAGCCGCCCGGTCGCCCCGCCCCGGTACCGCTTCCACGAGGCCGGCTCGTGCGGCGGCTTGCCCGTCAGCAGCAGGGTGCGGTGCTCCCCGTCCACGTCGGCGACCTGGATGTCGGCGCACGGCCCCCACGGCAGGCGGCGGCCGGGGCTGCCGTCCGGGGAGACCTTGTACGCCCACGAGAAGTGCGAGAACGGCTGCCCGTGCGAGGCGACCGCCAGGATGTTGCCGTCCGGGTCCCAGCCGCAGACACGGGTGTCCAGCGACCCCCAGTACGACAGCCGCCGCGCGGGCCCGCCGTCGACGGCCACCAGGTGGATCTCCGGGTCCAGGCTGCGCCAGCTCGTGTACGCGATGTGCCGGCCGTCCGGCGAGAAGCGGGGGTGGCCGACCCTGGTGCGGTCCACGGTCAGCCGCCAGGCGCGGCCGGGGGCCTCGCCCCCGGCGGCGAGCGGGGCGATCCACAGATCGTCTTCCGCGGTGAAGCACAGCAGGTCGCCGTGGACGTGGGGATACCGGAGGTACGCGCCGTCGCTGCTCACGTTCTCATGCTTTCCGCGCGGCCCGCACGCGGCAACTCGACCGGCGCATCGGTCAGATGTTCCCGGCCGCCCCTGCCCCCCCGTGGCGCCGGGTGCGGCCACCGCCACCGTGACCCACGCCACGTACGAAACGGTTTCGTTTCGCTGCGGGGGCGGTCTACGCTTCTGCTGTACGAAACCGTTTCGTTCGGATGGAACCGCCCATGGCACGCAGCAGACTCACCCCGGAACGCGAGTCCGAGCTGTACGCGACCGTCATCGACCTCCTCGGCGAGGTCGGCTACGACGGCCTCACCATGGACGCCATCGCCGCGCGGACGCGCTCCAGCAAGGCCACCCTCTACCGCCAGTGGGGGAGCAAGCCGGAGCTGGTGGCGCAGTCGCTGCGGCACCACAAGCCCGTACGGATAGCGGAGATCGACACCGGGACGCTCCGGGGCGACTTCCACGAGATGATCCGGCGCTCCGACGACTGCCGCATGGAGAAGGACTCCGCGATGATGCGGGGCCTCGCCCACGCGGTCAGCGAGAACCCCGAACTGCTCCAGGCGATGCGCGCACTGCTGATCGAACCGGAGATGACCGGGCTCGACCTCCTCCTGCGCCGCGCCGTCGCACGGGGCGAGGTCGACGCCGGGAACCCGGCGCTCGGACTGGTCCCGCACATGATGATCGGCGCCCTCGTCGCCCGGCCCCTCATCGAGGACCTGCCGGTCGACCAGGCGTACCTCACCACCTACGTGGACGCCGTCGTGCTCCCCGCCCTCGGCGCCCCCTGACCCACCCCGTCCGCCCCGCGAGGGGTGGGCGGAAACGGGCCGGCCGGCCCCGGCGCTCCCCACGCCGCGACCCCGCCGACCGCCCGGACACCCGTACCTGACACGTACCGCTCACGCTGTCGGGCCGACTCCCCAACGTCCTTGCCCCGTCCACTCACCCCGGGAGTACGCCCCAGTGGCCACGTTCCTCTACAAACTCGGCCGGTTCGCCTTCCGGCGCCGCCACGCCGTGACCCTGCTGTGGGTCGCGCTGCTGGCCCTCGCCGGGGCCGGCGCCGCGACCGCGCCCGCACCCACCTCCGGCTCCTTCTCCATGCCGGGCACGGAGGCCCAGAGGGCCTTCGACCTGCTGGAGGAGCGCTTCCCCGGCGGCAGCGCCGACGGCGCCACCGCCCGGGTCGTCTTCAAGGCGCCCGACGGCCAGAAGATGACCGACCCGGCGAACAAGGCCCGCGTCGACAAGGCCGTCGCCGACCTGCGCGCCGGCTCCGACCAGGTCGCGAGCGTCACCGACCCCTACACCGCGCAGGCCGTCTCGCGCGACGGCGCCACCGCCTACATCCACGTCGCCTACAAGGCGAACGGGATGGAGCTGACCGACGCGACGCGCGACGCGCTGACGAAGACCGGTGAGGAGGCGCGCGACGGCGGACTGACCGTCGAGATAGGCGGCGACGCCCTCCAGGCCATGCCGGAGACCGGCACCGGCGAGATCATCGGCGTGGTCGTCGCCGGGATCGTCCTCGTCGTCACCTTCGGCTCGCTCGTCGCGGCAGGACTGCCGCTGCTGACCGCGATCGTCGGCGTCGGCATCGGCGTCGCGTCGATCACCGCCCTGGCGAGCGCCCTGGACCTCGGCACCACCACCGGCACCCTCGCCACGATGATCGGCCTCGCCGTCGGCATCGACTACGCCCTGTTCATCGTCTCCCGCTACCGCGCCGAGCTCGCGGAGGGCCGCGACCCCGAGGACGCGGCGGGACGCGCCGTCGGAACCGCCGGCTCGGCCGTCGTCTTCGCGGGCCTGACCGTGGTCATCGCCCTGGTCGGCCTCGCCGTCGTCAACATCCCGATGCTGACCAAGATGGGCGTCGCCGCCGCCGGCACGGTCGCCATCGCCGTCCTGATCGCCCTCACCTTCATCCCGGCGCTGCTCGGCTACTCGGGCCGGCGCATCCTCGGCCGCAAGGCCCGCAAGGCGCTCGACGGGAGCCGGTCCGACGCGGACGGGACCGCCGCGGACCCGGCCGACTCCGAGGGCGCGGCCAAGACCGTGGTCCTGGGCAAGAAGGACGGCGACCGGGAAGCCGCCGAGGCCGCGCCGAACGGCGGCACCCGCTGGGCCCGCTTCGTGCTGCGCCGCCCGATCGCCGTGCTGCTGGTCGGCGTCGTCGGCCTCGGTGCCCTCGCCGTACCGGCCGCCTCCCTGGAGATGGGCCTCCCCGACGACGGTGCCCAGCCGACCTCCACCACCCAGCGCCGCGCGTACGACCTGCTCTCCGAGGGCTTCGGGCCCGGCTCCAACGGCCCGCTGATGGTCGTCGTGGACGGCGACCGGGACGCCGCCGCCAAGGCCGCCGGCACGATCAAGAAGCTCGAGGGCGTCGCCGCGGTCACCCCGCCCCTGCCGAACAAGGCCGGCGACACGGCCATGATCACCGTCGTGCCGAAGGACCGCCCGTCGTCCACGGCCACCGAGGACCTCGTCCACGACATCCGCGAGCGGACCGGCGACGACGTCCTCGTCACCGGCCAGACCGCGATGAACATCGACTTCTCGCAGAAGATGAACGACGCGCTGCTGCCCTATCTGGCGCTCGTCGTCGGCCTCGCCTTCCTGCTGCTGATGGTCGTCTTCCGCTCCGTGCTCGTCCCGCTGAAGGCCGCCCTCGGCTTCCTCCTGTCGGTGGTCGCCGCGCTCGGTGCCGTCGTCGCCGTCTTCCAGTGGGGCTGGCTGGGCTCGGTCTTCGGCGTGGAGCAGACCGGCCCGATCATGAGCATGATGCCGATCTTCATGGTGGGCGTCGTCTTCGGCCTCGCCATGGACTACGAGGTCTTCCTCGTCACCCGCATGCGGGAGGCGTACGTCCACGGCGAGCGGCCCGGCGAGGCCATCGTGACCGGCTTCCGCCACGGCGCCCGCGTCGTCACCGCGGCCGCCGTCATCATGATCGCGGTGTTCGCGGGCTTCATCGGCGCCAGCGAGCAGATGGTCAAGATGATCGGCTTCGGCCTGGCCGCGGCCGTCCTGTTCGACGCGTTCGTGGTCCGTATGGCGATCGTCCCCGCCGTGCTCGCCCTGCTCGGCCACAAGGCGTGGTGGTTGCCGCGCTGGCTGGACCGCGTCCTGCCCAACGTGGACGTCGAGGGCGAGGGCCTGCGCAAGCGGCTGGGCGACGACGCCGACCGGCCCGCCGACCCGGACGCCGACCGGCCGAACCGGCTCGTCGGGGTCTGACCGGCCCGCCGGCTCACCGGCGCCGCTCGATCACCGGCGGCCGGCACCGGGGCGTCCGACGGGGGTGGCGACACCTCCGGACGGCGCCCGGGTGCCGGCCGCCCGCCGTGCGTGCCGGCCCGTGCCGTCGCCGGGCCTGCCGTGCGCGGTGCCGGTGGTCGCCGGGCCCCTGCCGTGACCGGCCGCCGCCGTGACCGGCCGCCGCCGTCGCCGGGGGCACGCCGCATGCCGCATGCCGGTGCCGGTGCCGGTGCCGGGGAGGCACCGGAGCCGAGGACCGGCGAGGGGGCGGCGGATCAGTGCGTGACCGGCTCGCTCGCGGAGGCGTACGTACGCCGCAGGAAGCCCCGCAGCGCCGACGCGTCGAACTGCACCACCACGGCCGTGCCCTCCGGCGAGTGGAACTCGACCACCGTCTGCACCCGCCCGCACGGCCACACGTCGATGTTCCCGGCGTGCGAGGGCGCCCGCAGCCCCCGCTCCAGCACGGCGCGCGGGAACGTCCAGCTCCCGCCGCCGCCCGGCAGCACGAACCGCACGCACCCCGGCTCCACGTCCGGGCCGTAGCGCAGCACGACCTGGACCCTTCGGGACAGCGGCCCTTCCGTCACGACCAGGCCCCGCGCCCGGACCTCCACCGGCTGCGCGGCGCGTTCCCCGGCGGGGCGATCCTCTTCGGGGTGTACGTCGGCGGGGCACATCGCGGGCTCCTCACACTCGCGTCACCTGCGAGAAGCCGTGTACCCCGAGAACGCCGGACCAGTCCCCCCGACCGCCGGGAAGCGCTTTCCGCCCGGCCGGCGGCCGCCCCGGCCCGGCCCCGGGGGACGTGCCGCCGCCGTCCCGGCCCGTTGCGGGCGCGGACCCGGGATCCCGGGTCCGCGCCGGGCCGTTGCACCATGGGGTGAGCGAGCGACCCCGACCCGAGAGAGAGTGCGTGCGAAGTGGACGTCCAGGGCACCGTCGACCCCGGCTTCGAACCGGTGAGGGACGCGTTCACCCGCAACTTCGAGCAGCGGGGGGAGCGGGGCGCGGCCGTCGCCGTCTACCGGGACGGCCGCAAGGTCGTGGACCTGTGGGCCGGCACCCGCGACGTGGACGGCCCGGCCCCGTGGGCGGTGGACACCGCGCAGGTGGTGCGCTCCGTGACGAAGGGCGTCGCGGCGGCCGTGCCGCTGCTGCTGCACCAGCGCGGCCAGCTCGACCTGGACGCGCCGGTCGGCACGTACTGGCCCGAGTACAAGGCGGCGGGCAAGGAGCGGACCCTCGTACGGCACCTGCTGGCGCACCGCGCGGGCGTCCCCGTGCTGGACGCGCCGCTCACGCCGGGCGAGGCGCTGGACGCGGCGGGCGGCTTCGAGCGGGCCGCCGCGGCGCTCGCCGCCCAGGCGCCCGCGTGGGAGCCCGGCACCGCGCACGGCTACCACGCCCACACCTACAGCTGGCTGCTGGCCGCCCTGGTGCGGCGGGTCACCGGCAGGCCCATCGGGCGGTGGGTCGCCGAGGAGATCGCCCGCCCGCTCGGCCTCGACCTGTGGCTCGGCCTGCCCGGCGAGGAGGCCCACCGCGTCGGCCGGATCGGCCCGCTGGAGGAGCCGCCCGCGTCGGCGTCCGGGGGACTGGTCCTGCGCCCCAAGCGGTCGGTGGCCGAGGCGTACCGGGACGCGGACTCGCTGACCCGGCGGGCGTTCGCCGTGATCGACCCGGCGCCCGACGAGAACGCCCCCGAGTACCGGGCGGCGGGCCTGCCCGGCTCGGGCGGCATCGGGACGGCGCGCGCCCTGGCCCGGTTCTACGCGGCGCTGCTCGGCCCCGTGGACGGCCACCGTCTGTTCGCCCCGGCCACCCTGGCGATGGCCCGCTCCGAGGAGTCGGCGGGCCCCGACCGCGTCCTGGTGGTCGCCACCCGCTTCGGCCTCGGCTACATGCTGCACGGCCCGGCGTCGCCGCTGCTGGGCCCCGGCTCCTTCGGCCATCCGGGCCGCGGCGGCTCCCTGGCCTTCGCCGACCCGGAGTCGGGCACCGCCCTGGCCTACGTCACCAACGGCATGCGCAAGGGCGTGACGGCCGACCCGAGGGCGCAGGCGCTGGTGCGGGCGGTGGCCAAGGCGACGGCCTGACCCCGCCTGACGCGGCGGGGCGGTCGCTTCCCGACCACCCCGCGGGCGAGGCGGCGGGCCCGGCCCGCCGCCGAGGCCGCCCCGACCGGTACGCCCACGTGGGCGCGGGCATGACAGGCGAGTAGCATTCCGGCCCTGGCGGATCACCGGCCCCACCCGTACCGCCGTTCCCCCACGCACGTTCCCCGAATGATGTGGGCTGAAAGGTCAACCCTTACGTGATCACTCGCTCCCGGGCGGGAGTGCTGGCCGCCACGGCCGCGCTCGCCGTCACCGGCGGTCTGCCGACCGCCACCCCCACCGCCGCGGCCGCCTCCTGCCCGTCCCCCCGCTGGTCGGTGAGCTTCTACGCCAACACCACGCTGAGCGGCCCGCCGAAGGCGTCGTTCTGCGAGGCCGCGCCCCACCAGAACTACGGCTACGGCGACCCCGCCGGTGTCACGCTGCCCAAGGACAACTTCTCCGCCCGCTGGACGCTCACCCGCGACTTCGGCTCCGGCGGTCCGTTCTACCTCACCGCCGAGTCGCAGGACGGCATCCGCGTGTACGTGGACGGCGTCCGCAGGATCGACATGTGGCGGAACGTCACCGCCACGCAGAAGACCGCGCTCAACCTCTCCCTACCGGCCGGGCGCCACACCATACGCGTGGACTTCGTCGCCTGGACGGGCGCGGCGAACCTCAAGTTCGCGTACGTGCCCCGCACCACCTCCACCGTGGACAAGGTCCGCCCGCTCGCTCCCACCGGCACGTCCGCCTCCTACGACCGGACCATCAACAGGACCACGCTCCGCTGGGCGGCGAACAAGGAGATGGACCTCGCCGGGTACCGCGTGTACGGCCGCCCGTCCACCTCGGCCGCCTGGACGCGGGTCAGCGGCACCGGCCTCGTCGCCTCGGGCACGTACGCGCACCCCCCGCCCGCCACGGGCGCGACGTACGTGTACGAGGTCCGGGCCGTCGACAAGGCGGGCAACGAGTCGGTGGGCAGCGCCGACCTGGCGGTCGTCCCCGTGGACCGCACCCCGCCCCCGGCGCCGACCGGCCTCACCGGCGCCGACGCCCCGGGCGGTGTGACGCTCGCGTGGGCGGCCACCGCGGGCGCGGCCGGGTACACCGTGTTCCGGCAGGCGGACCCCGTGTACGGCGAGGCGCAGCCCGTCGTACAGGTCGCCACCGTCACGTCCCCGGCCCTGACGGACACGACCGCGCCCGAGCGCACCGGCTACACCTACTCGGTGAAGGCCGTCGACGCCGCGGGCAACGTCTCCCCCCAGCCCGCCCGTGTCGCCGTCACGCGCGGCGACCACCCGCCCGCCCCGCCGACCGGGCTGACCGCCGCCCAGGTCTACCGGGGCGCCGAACTGCGCTGGTCCGGCTCCGTCAGCGACGACGTGGCCGAGTACCGCGTCTACCGGGACGGGGAGCCGTTCCCGGGCATCCACGCCCGGGTCGTGGACTACACGACCCGGCCGTACACGTTCGCGTTCCAGGACCAGGGGGGCGTCGCCCCCGGCACCACGCACGAGTACGTCGTCGTCGCCGTGGACCGCGGGGGCAACGAGACCCGCTCGGCACCGCTCCTGTTCACGTCCGCGGGCGACCGCGTGCCCCCGGCCGTCGTCGCCGGGCTGACCGCCACGCCCCGCGAGGACGGCGTGCTGCTGGAGTGGCAGCCGAACCAGGAGCCGGACCTCAAGCGGTACGACGTGTACCGGGCCGTCTGGCTGGGCGAGGGCCCGGTCGGCGGCGAGGACGGGGTGTGGTCCTTCCGCCAGATCGCCTGGCTCGGGAAGACGGAGACGAGCCACCTGCACGCGTCACCGGCAGACGGCGAGACGGTGCTGTACGCCGTCGTCGCCACCGACGAGTGGGGCAACGGCCGCGCGCCGCTGACCGGCCAGGACTTCGCCTGGGTCACCGTCACGGAGCTGGGCGCCCCGCCGGAGGGGTAGGCCGCCTCGGCCGCCGCGGGGCGGAGCGGGACCCGCCCCGCGCCCGCGGCGGCACGCGGCCGCCCGCACCCGGTACGGGAGGGGCCGGCGCCACGCCTCGGCGGGTCACACGCGGCCGCCCGCACCCGGTACGGGAGGGGCGGGCGCCACGCCTCAGCGGGTCACACGCGGCCGCCCGCACCCGGTACGGGAGGGGCGGGCGCCACGCCTCGGCGGGTCACACGCGGCCGCCCGCACCCGATACGGGAGGGGCGGGCGCCACGCCTCAGCGGGCCTTCAGGACCGACGCCACCAGGGGGCCCGCCGCGTCGCCGCCGTGGCCGGCGGCCTGGACGACGGCCGCGGCGGCCAGGTCGTCGGCGAAGGCGGCGAACCAGCTGTTCGCCTGCCCCTGGAGGTCGACCTCCGCCGAGCCCGTCTTCGCGCCCTTGTCGCCGCCCACGCCCGCCATCGCCGCCGCGCCCGTGCCGTTGCCGCGTGCCGTCGCGCGCATCATGTCGCGCAGCTGCCGGGCGGCGGAGCCGTCCAGGGCGCGGGGGGTGCGCGCGATCTCCCGGTCGTCCAGCGAGGCCGGGACGACGATCGGCTGCCGGAACACGCCGGTCTTCGCGGTCGCGGTGACGGAGGCCATGGTGAGGGCGTTCATCTGCACGGTGCCCTGCCCGATGTACTGGGCGGCGGCCACCCCGCCGGTCTCCGCGGGCACCGAGCCGTCCCAGGTGGGCACGCCGGTCTTCCACTCCAGCCCGATGCCGAACACGTCCCGCGCCTGGGTGCCCAGCGCGGAGTCGTCGTCCACGTCGTCGATGAGCTTGACGAAGGCGGTGTTGCAGGAGCGGGCGAAGCTCTGCCGGAACGTCTGGCCGTCGAGCCGGAAGCCGTCGAGGTTCCGGAACCGGGTGCCGTGGTACATCGCCTCGGCGGGGCACTCGGCGACCCGGTCGGCGGCCACGAGGCCCTTCTCCAGCAGCAGCGACGCCGTGACGATCTTCATGGTGGAGCCGGGGGCCTGCTTGCCGAGGAAGGCCGCGTTCCAGCCGTCCTTCCGGTTGTTGGCGACGGCCCGCACCTCTCCCGTACTCGGCTTGATCGCGACCACCGACGACTCCGGGTACCGCCGCACGGCCTTCTCGGCGGCGGCCTGCACGCCCGCGTCCAGCGTGGTCCGCACCTCCCCGGCCCTGCCCTTCCGCAGGGTCAGCAGCGTCCGGTCGGGGGTGTCGCCCTCGCTCATGACGGCCAGTTCGACGCCGGCCGTGCCGCCCGCCTCGGCGCCGTACCGCTTGCGCAGCTCGTCCAGCACGGGCCGCAGCGACGGGTACCGCTCCGCCGTCAGCTCCGTGCCGTGGCGGTCCAGCGCCCTGATGGCGGGGGCGCCGCCGGAGGTGACCTTCAGGGCCTGGCCGTCCTTCAGCTGCGGGTGGAGGACCGACTGCGACCAGTCGACGCGCGGCTGCCCGGTGGACAGGCCCCGCACGACGGTGAGCCGCGAGGCGTACGTCCACGGGACGCGGTCGCCGCCGTACGAGACGAGGGAGCTCACCGTGAAGGGGACCGTCGTGCCGGTGGGCGTCCCCGGCACGGTCTTCACGCCCTCGATGTGGGTGTTCGTCAGATGGGCCGAGAGCGCGGAGTGCGCCGTCGACGGGTCGTCGGTGAACCCGGCGGCCTTGGCCGCGTCCCCGGCAGCCCAGGCGGCGAGGAAGCCCTCGGCCGTGGTCCGGGTCTCCTCCGCCGTGACGGGCCCCGTCCGCCGGGGCGTGCCCTCGGCCGACACGGTGGTGGTCGTACCGCCGGTCATCCCCTCCCACAGGTTGTACCCCGCGTACCCGACGCCCCCGGCGACGACGGCGAAGACCCCGCCGACGACCGCCACTTTCGCTCCGCTGCGCATGGTGCGGTTCCCCCTCCGCTCGACACGCCCGTTTGAACGTGTTCAAATCCCCCCGGTCCAGGCCACCCTACGCGGGGCGCCGCGCCACCCGCCCGGCCCGTTACGGGAACGGAATCAACGCCGGCCCCCGCACCCGCACGATCCGGCCACCCCGGATCGGCGCTCTCCGGGCCGGCTCCGCGAGCCCGGCCGGCGCCCGCCGGAGCCGTCCCTCCGGCGGGCGGTCGGGTCGCCTCCGGATCGTCCGCGGGCCGTCCCCGGGCCGTCCCCCGGCCGTCGCGGTGCCGTCGGCGGCCACCGCGGGAACACGGGAGGGCGCGACCGCCGGCCGCGCCCTCCCTGTCCGTCTGTGCGGCTAGACCCAGGTGTCGAGCCACATCCGGGCCCGCCACTGGTCCATCGGGATCGCCTCGCCGGTGAACAGCGGCCAGAAGTAGATGAAGTTCCAGACGATCAGCAGCACCAGCACGCCCGCGCCGATCGCGCCGACCGTGCGGCGCCGTTCCGCGCGGCCGTACGCCCGCGCCGCGGCCACCGGGTCCGGGTCCGCCCCGCTCGTGCCCGGCGGGTGGGCGGCCGGGCCCAGCATGGCGCCGATCATCATCGCCACCGCCAGGCACAGGAACGGCACGAACACCACCGCGTAGAACAGGAAGATCGTCCGCTCCTGGTACAGCAGCCACGGCGCCCACCCGGCCGCGACCGCGCACAGGATGGCCCCGGCCCGCCAGTCGCGGCGGAACAGCCACCGCCACACCACGTACAGCAGTGCGAAACACGCCGCCCACCACAGCAGCGGCGTGCCGATCGCCAGGACCTCGCGGGCGCACTTCTCCGCCGCGTCCGCCGGGCAGCCGTCCCGGCCCGGCGCGGGCGACTCGTAGAAGTAGGAGACCGGCCGCCCCAGGACGATCCAGCTCCACGGGTTCGACTCGTAGGTGTGCCCCGACGTCAGGTTGACGTGGAAGGTGTACACCTCCGACTCGTAGTGCCACAGGCTCCGCCACCAGTCGGGGAACAGCCACGACCACGAGCTCTCCCGGCCGTCGCCGGTCGACGCCCAGGTGCGGAAGTAGCCCCGGTCGGAGGCGATCCAGCCGCTCCACGACGCGACGTACGTCGCGAGCGCCACCGGCACCGTCGACACGAACGCGGGCAGCACGTCCCGCCTCAGCACCGCCGTGTACGGGCGGTGCGCGCCGGCCACCCGCCGCGCGCCCACGTCCCACGCCACGGTCAGCAGCCCGAACGCCGCCATGATGTACAGGCCGTTCCACTTCGTGGCCGCCGCCAGGCCCAGCGCCACACCGGCCGCCAGCCGCCAGGGCCGCCACCCCAGCCGCAGGGTCGCCGCGATCCGCGCGTCGGGCCGCAGCACCCCGTCGGCGTCCACCGGCAGCGCCGCCGCCAGCCGCCGCCGCGCCCAGTCCCGGTCGGCGAGCAGGCAGCCGAAGGCGGCCAGCACGAAGAACATCAGCACCTGGTCCAGGAGGGCCGCGCGGCTCATCACGAAGTGCAGCCCGTCCACGGCGAGCAGCCCGCCCGCCAGGCAGCCCAGGAACGTCGACCGGAACAGCCGCCGCCCGATCCGGCACAGCATCAGCACCGACAGCGTGCCGCACACGGCCACCATGAACCGCCAGCCGAACGGCTCGAAGCCGAACAGCCACTCGCCGAGCCCGATCACCCATTTGCCGACCGGCGGGTGCACCACGTAGGCGGGGTCGACCGGCACGTCGACCGAACCGGGGTCCGCCAGGATCGTCGCGTCGACGTCCTTCGGCCAGGACCCCTCGTACCCGTTGTGGATCAGCGCCCAGGCGTCCTTGGCGTAGTACGTCTCGTCGAATATCACCGCGTGCGGCGAGCCCAGGTTCCAGAACCGCAGCACGCCCGCGACGAGCGCCACCAGCAGCGGGCCGCCCCACGGCGCGAGGCGCGCCAGGGCCGCCGCCGCGCGGGGCGGCAGCCCGAGCCCGCCGCCGTACGCCGGGCCGCCGAAGCTGCCCGGCGGCCCGGCGTACGGCGGCACCAGCCGTTCCCGCAGGCCCGGCGCCCCGAGCGGGCGGTACCCGAACCGGCGCAGGCGCCGCTCCCACGCGGGCGGCTCGCCGCCGCCCCGCGGTCCGGCGGCGGGGGTCTCCGGGCCGTCCTGTCCGTGCGGGGCCCTCTGGGCAGTACTGGTCACCGCGCCATCGTAGGGAACGCCCCCGTACGACTCGCCCGCACGCCCGGCCGCCGCCCTGCCGCGCCGTCGCGTACCGCCCGGCCGCACCGCCTGCCGGGCCGCCCGGCCGCCGCGTGCCACGTGCCGCGTACGCCCGGCGCCGCGTGCCGTGTGCCTCGTACCGCGTGCCGCCTGCCGGCCGCCCGGCAGCCTCGTACCGCCCGGTCGCACCGCCTGCCCGGCCGCCGCGTGCCGCCCGGCCGCCGCGTGCCGCCCGGCAGCCGCGTACCGCCCGGCAGCCGCGTGCCGCCTGCCGGCCGCCGCCCTGCCGCGCCGCCGCGTACCGCCCGGTCGCACCGCCTGCCGGGCCGCCCGGCCGCCGCGTGCCACGTGCCGCGTACCGCCCGGCGCCGCGTGCCGCCCGGCAGCCTCGTACCGCCCGGCCCGGTCGCACCGCCTGCCCGGCCGCGCCGCGCCGCCGCGCCGCCGCGGCGGACTGTCCGGCCGCCGGCGGGCGGGCCCGGTCCGCCGCCGCCCTGGGCGGGGTCCGCCGGGCGCGGGGCTGCGAGACTGGCCGGGTGACTGGAACCCTCGTACTCGCAGGTACCCCCATCGGCGACATCGCCGACGCCCCGCCCCGCCTCGCCGCCGAACTGGCGGAGGCCGACGTCGTCGCGGCCGAGGACACCCGCCGGCTGCGCCGCCTCACCCAGGCGCTCGGCGTGCAGCCGCGCGGGCGGGTCGTGTCGTACTTCGAGGGCAACGAGACCGCGCGGACGCCCGAGCTGGTCGAGGCGCTCGTGGGCGGCGCCCGGGTGCTGCTGGTCACCGACGCGGGCATGCCCTCCGTCTCCGACCCGGGCTACCGGCTGGTCGCCGCCGCCGTGGAGCGGGACGTCAGGGTGACCGCCGTGCCCGGCCCGTCCGCCGTGCTCACCGCGCTCGCCCTGTCCGGCCTCCCCGTGGACCGCTTCTGCTTCGAGGGCTTCCTGCCCCGCAAGGCGGGCGAGCGGCTGGCACGGCTGCGCGAGGTGGCCGCCGAGCGGCGCACACTCGTCTACTTCGAGGCCCCGCACCGCCTGGACGACACGCTCGCCGCGATGGCGGAGGTCTTCGGCGCCGGCCGGCGTGCCGCCGTCTGCCGGGAGCTGACCAAGACGTACGAGGAGGTCAGGCGCGGAGGGCTCGGCGAGCTGGCCGCCTGGGCCGCCGAGGGGGTGCGGGGCGAGATCACCGTCGTCGTGGAGGGCGCCCCCGAGCCGGGGCCGGCCGAGCTGGACGCGGACGAGCTGGTGCGGCGCGTCCGGGTGCGGGAGGAGGCGGGGGAGCGGCGCAAGGAGGCCATCGCCGCCGTCGCCGCCGAGGCGGGGCTGCCCAAGCGGGAGGTGTTCGACGCGGTGGTCGCCGCCAAGACGGCCGAGAAGGCCGAGAAGGCCGGGAAGGGCGAGGCGGCCGGGAGGGGCTAGGCGGCCGGGAAGACCAGGGCGGCCGGGAAGGCCGGGAAGGCCGGGAAGGCCGGGAAGGCCGGGATCGGCCGTAAGGGCCGGAAGGACGCTGACGGGGCCGCACGGCAGGGGCCTGGCCCCCGTGTCCCGTCTCGCATTCTTTGTCCGATAAGCGGGTAATGCGAGCGTAGGGCTATCGTGGGAGCACACCCGTCGGTGCGCGCCGCCCGCGAGGGCGGGCCCACGGCGGTGGGAAGGAGCGGGCATGAGCGAGATCCCCGGCGTCCCGGTCGGCCACGAGGCGTACTCCTTCGCCTGCCTGCGGTGCGGCCACGGCTGGGAGCAGGCGTACGAGATCGAGCACCACACGGACGCCGCCGGCCGCGACTTCGTCGTCTACCGCACGGACGGCCGCCGCGTGTCGTCACCCCTGGTGAAGTCGACCTGCCCCAACTGCGGCCACCACTCCGTGCGCATCATGGGCTCCGGCCGCATCTCCGGCATCTCGGGCATCCTGGCGCCCGGCGGCCCCGAGGCCCGCGGCTCCGGCGCGACCGGTGCCGGTGCGACCGGCGCCACCGGAGCGTCCGGTGCCGGTGCGACCGGTGCCGGTGCGACCGGCGCCACCGGAGCGTCCGGGGCCGGAGCCACCGGCGCTTCCGGGCAGGAGCCCGAGCGTCGCCGCAGGTCGTCCCTGCTGCACCCGTTCCACCGCGACTGACCGTCCGCCCGCCCCGGTGCGGCGGGCCGTACGGGGGTGCCGATCCGGCATGCCCCCACTCGATCCGGCATGCCCCCCGCCCCGGTCTGGTCCGCCGCCCGCGGCGCACCGCGCCCCCGGCCCGTACCGCCCGGCCCGACCCGGCGGCCCGCTTTCGTACGATCGGGGCATGAGTGCCAAGGACGCCCCGCCCCCGCTGCCCGAGCCCCTGCCCGTCGCGGTGGCCGACTCGCACACCCACCTCGACATGCAGTCCACGACCGTCGAGGAGGCCCTGGCCAAGGCCGCCCTCGTCGGCGTGGAGACCGTCGTGCAGGTGGGATGCGACCTGAAGGGCTCCCGGTGGGCGGCCGAGACGGCCGAGCGGTACGCGAACGTGCACGCCGCCGTCGCCCTCCACCCCAACGAGGCCCCCCGCATCGTCCTCGGCGACTCCGGGGACGGCGGGCCCCGGCAGCGGGTGCGCGAGGCCGGCGGGGAGGCCGCGCTGGACGACGCGCTCGCCGAGATCGACCGGCTCGCCGCCCTTCCGCACGTCAAGGCGGTCGGCGAGACGGGCCTCGACTACTTCCGCACGGGCCCCGAGGGCAAGGAGGCGCAGGAGCGCTCGTTCCGCGCCCATGTCGAGATCGCCAAGCGGCACGGCAAGGCGCTGGTCATCCACGACCGGGAGGCCCACGAGGACGTGCTGCGCGTCCTGGCCGAGGAGGGCGCCCCGGAGCGGACCGTCTTCCACTGCTACTCGGGCGACGCCGAGATGGCCAGGGTCTGCGCCGAGCGCGGCTACTTCATGTCGTTCGCCGGGAACGTCACCTTCAAGAACGCCCAGCCGCTGCGCGACGCCCTGGCGGTCGCCCCGCTGGAGCTGGTCCTGGTCGAGACGGACGCGCCGTTCCTGACGCCCGCGCCGTACCGGGGCCGCCCGAATGCCCCGTACCTCGTCCCGGTCACCGTGCGCGCCATGGCGGCCGTGCGGGGCATCGGGGAGGAGGCCATGGCGACGGCCCTCGCGGAGAACACCGCACGCGCCTTCGGCTACTGAGGCGGGAGGCGGCGCGCGCGACGCCGGACGCCGACGCCCGGAGGGGCGTGCGGAGGCGGGGCGGCGGGGCACGCCGAGGTGGCGCGGCGGGGCGGCCGTACGGGTGACCGCGACACGACGGTGAGTAGTCGAATGATACGTTTAAGTGACCGGCGTGGGCTAAGGTCCCGGCCTCGTGGAGACCTCACGCGAAAGCCGCCACCGTCCGGCCCCCGCCGCCCGGTCGCCCCGCGCCAAGGGGCCCGCCGACCGGTCGTCGCCCCGCGCCACGGCGCCCGCGCGGGCGCCCCGCGCCAGGAAGAAGCCCGCCGGCCGGTCGCCCGGCGGCACGACGCCTGCCGACCGTTCGCCTCGCGCCGAGGTCCCCGCCGACCGGCCGCCCGGCGGCAAGAGCCCCGACGGCCGTTCGCCCCACGTCGAGACGCCCTCCGGTCGGTCGCCCGGCAAGGCACCCTCCGGCCGGTCGTCCCGTGCCGGGAAGCCCGCCGACCGGCAGCCCCGCGCCAAGGCGCCCTCCGGCCGGCAACCCGGCGCCAAGGCGCCCACCGCCAAGGCGCCCTCCGGCCGGCAGTCCGCCGCCAAGGCGCCCACCGCCAAGGCGCCCTCCGGCCGGCAGTCCGCCGCCAAGGCGCCCACCGCCAAGGCGCCCACCGCCGCGGCGCCCGCCGTCCGCCCCGGCCTGCGGTGGTACGTGCCGCGGGCGCTCGTGGGCGCCGGGTTCGCCGCCGTGCTCGCGGCCGGGGGCGTCCTCGCCGCGGACCACAAGGCGGTGCGGCTCACCGTCGACGGCGCGCCCCGCACCCTGCACACCTTCGCCGACGACGTGGGCGAGCTCCTCGCCGACGAGGGCATCGCCCCCGGCGCCCACGACCGGGTCGCGCCGGGCCCCGACGCGCCGCTGAGCGGCGGGGACGAGGTGGCCGTCCGCTACGGCCGCCCCCTGCGCCTCGACGTGGACGGCCGCTCCCGCCGCCTGTGGACCACCGCCCGCACCGTGGACGAGGCCCTGCGCGGGCTCGGCGTCCGCGCCGAGGGCGCCCGCCTGTCGGTCTCCCGCACCGCGCCCATCCGCCGCGAGGGGCTCGCCCTCGCCGTACGCACCGAACGCGCCCTGACCGTCCGCGCCGACGGCCGCGAGCGCACCGTCCGCACCCACGCCGCCACCGTCGCCGCGGCCCTGCGGGGCGCAGGGATCACGCTCGGCGCCCTGGACACCACCTCCGTGCCGCCCGGCGCCTTCCCGCGCGACGGCCAGACCGTCACCGTGCGGCGCGTCGCCGACCGCCGCACCACCCGCCACGAGACCGTCCCGTACGCCGTCCGCCACGTCGAGGACCCCGGGCTGTACGAGGGCACCGAGGTCGTGGACCGGCCCGGCCGCACCGGTCTGCGCCGCCTCACCTACGTGACCCGCACCGTGGACGGCGTACCCCACCGCACCCGCGAGACCGGCAGCGAGCTCGTCCGCGAGCCGGTCGCCCGGATCGTCCGCGTCGGCACCCGGACCCGCCCCCGCCCGAGCTCCCGGCCCGCCCGCCAGCCCCGCCCCCAGGGCGGCGCACAGGCCCAGGAGCGGCCCCAGGCCCCGGCCCCCGCCCCGGCCCCGGCCCGCTCCCAGGCCCCGGCCGCCGGGCCCGGCGCGAAGGCACCCGGCCGGCCCGCGTCCGTCGCCGGGGCCGACCACCTGAACTGGGCCGCCCTCGCGCAGTGCGAGTCCGGCGGGCGCCCCGACGCCGTCGACCCCTCCGGCACCTACGGCGGCCTCTACCAGTTCGACGCCCGCACCTGGGCCTCCGTCGGCGGCAGCGGCCTGCCCCAGCACGCCTCCGCCGCCGAACAGACATACCGGGCGAAGAAGCTCTACGCGCAAAGGGGGGCGAGTCCGTGGCCGCACTGCGGCCGTAGGCTGTATCGGTGAGCACCACTGAGCCCGACGCCCTCCTCGGCCCCGCCGACATCCGCGAACTGGCCGCAGCCCTCGGCGTACGGCCGACCAAGCAGCGCGGCCAGAACTTCGTCATCGACGCCAACACCGTCCGGCGCATCGTCCGCACCGCGGAGGTACGCCCCGACGACGTGGTGGTGGAGGTGGGCCCCGGACTCGGCTCCCTCACCCTCGCCCTGCTGGAGGCCGCCGACCGCGTCGTCGCCGTCGAGATCGACGACACCCTCGCCGCGGCCCTGCCGGCCACGATCACCGCCCGCATGCCCGAGCGGGCCACGCGCTTCTCGCTGGTCCACTCCGACGCGATGGACGTCCGGGAGCTGCCCGGCCCGCCGCCCACGGCGCTCGTCGCGAACCTGCCGTACAACGTCGCCGTGCCCGTGCTGCTCCACATGCTGGACCGCTTCCCGACCATCGAGCGCACCCTCGTCATGGTCCAGGCCGAGGTCGCCGACCGGCTCGCCGCCCGGCCCGGCAACAAGGTGTACGGCGTGCCGTCCGTGAAGGCCAACTGGTACGCGGACGTCAAGCGCGCCGGGTCCATCGGCCGCAACGTCTTCTGGCCCGCGCCGAACGTCGACTCCGGCCTCGTCTCCCTCGTACGCCGCGACCCGCCGGAGACCACCGCCACCAAGCGGGAGGTCTTCGCCGTCGTGGACGCCGCCTTCGCGCAGCGCCGCAAGACCCTGCGGGCCGCGCTCGCCGGCTGGGCCGGGTCGCCCGCCGCCGCCGAGGCCGCCCTCCTCGCCGCCGGGGTGTCCCCGCAGGCGCGCGGCGAGTCCCTGACCGTCGAGGAGTTCGCCCGTATCGCGGAGGCCCGAGCGTGAGCGTCACCGTCCGAGTCCCGGCCAAGGTCAACGTCCAGCTCGCGGTCGGGCCCGCCCGCCCCGACGGCTTCCACGACCTGGCCAACGTCTTCCTCGCCGTCTCCCTCTACGACCGGGTGACCGCCACGCGCGCCGAGTCGCTCCGCGTCACCTGCGAGGGCCCCGACGCCGACCAGGTGCCCCTGGACCGCACGAACCTGGCCGCGCGCGCCGCCGAGCTGCTGGCCGCCCGGTACGGCATCGCCCCCGACGTGCACCTGCACATCGCCAAGGACATCCCCGTCGCGGGCGGCATGGCGGGCGGCAGCGCCGACGGCGCGGGCGCCCTGCTCGCCTGCGACGCCCTGTGGGGCACGGGCGCGAGCCGCGCCGAACTCCTCGACATCTGCGCCGAGCTGGGCAGCGACGTGCCGTTCTCCCTCGTCGGCGGCGCCGCGCTGGGCACCGGCCGGGGCGAGCACCTCACCGAACTGCCCCTCGGCGGCACCTTCCACTGGGTGTTCGCCGTCGCCGACGGGGGCCTGTCCACGCCCGCCGTGTACGCCGAGTTCGACCGGCTGACGCCCGCCGCGCCCGCCCCGGCCGCCTCCCCCGGCCTGCTGGACGCGCTGCGCACCGGCGACACCGCCGCCCTCGCCGGGGCCCTGGCCAACGACCTCCAGCCCGCCGCCCTGTCCCTGCGCCCGTCGCTCGCCGACACCCTCGCCGCGGGCACGGCGGCCGGCGCCCTCGCGGGGATCGTCTCCGGGTCGGGCCCCACCACGGCGTTCCTGGTCAAGGACGCGGAGGCGGCCCGGTCGGTCGCGGCGGCCCTCGTCGCCTCCGGCACCTGCCGCACGGCCCGCACGGCCACCTCCCCGGCCCCGGGCGCGCGGATCGTCCCGGCCTGACGCGTGGACGGCCGCCGACCGGGGGCCGGGCGTGGCGGCCGGGACGTGGCGGCCGGGCGGGGGCGCCGGGACGTGGTGGCCGGCGGCGCACATGACGGGGCTACGTGAGCGCGTGAACTGAGTAGCCGTACTCTCCCGGCCGCGCGGCGCCGCGGCGACGCTTACCGGCATGCAGCCACGCACCGGAGCCATACCCACCGCGCGGGAACTCGCCGCCGCCACGCCCGCCACCAGGGACCGCTACATCGACCTCCTGCGGGTCGCCTCCCTGGCGGTGGTCGTCCTCGGACACTGGCTGATGGCCGCCGTCACGGCCGACGGGAAGGTCGGGAACCTCCTCGCGGTCGTCCCGCGGCTCCAGATCCTCACCTGGGCGCTCCAGGTGATGCCGGTCTTCTTCTTCGTCGGCGGCTTCGCCCACGCCCTGTCGTACCGGTCCCGACCCGCGTACGCCGCGTTCGTGCGGGGCCGGGTGCGGCGGCTGCTGCGCCCGACCGCGCTGTTCGCCGCCGTGTGGGGCGCGGTCGCGCTGGCCGTCCAGCTCGCGGGCGCGGGCGGCGGGCTGACCGGCACGGCGCTGCGGCTGGTGACGCAGCCGCTGTGGTTCATCGGCATCTACCTGGCGATGGTCGCCTTCACTCCGCCGCTGCTGCGGCTGCACCGGCGGTGGGGCTGGGGCGCCTTCGCCGCGCTGGCGGGCGGCGCGGCGGCGGTGGACGGCCTGCGGTTCGCCGCGGGCGTGCCGTACGTGGAGTTCCTGAACTTCGCCCTCGTGTGGCTGGCCGTCCACCAGCTGGGCTTCCTCCGCGCGGACGGGCGGCTCGGCGCGCCCTGGGCGCTCGCGGGCGCGGGGCTGGCCGGCGCGGTGGCGCTGGTCGCGTTCGGGCCGTATCCGCTGTCCATGGTGGGCATGCCCGGCGAGAAGGTGTCCAACATGGCGCCCCCGACGCTGGCGCTGCTGTGCCACGGCGTGTGGCTGGTGGGCGCGGTGGAGCTGCTGCGCGGACCGGGCACGCGGCTGGCGGCCCGCGCGCGGGTGTGGCGGGCGGTCGTCGCCGCGAACGGCGTCGCCATGACGGCGTTCCTGTGGCACCTGACGGCGATGCTGGCGGTGTACGGGGCCCTGCTGGCCCTCGGCGCGCCGCTCCCGGAGCCCGCGTCGGCCGGCTGGTGGGCCGGGCTGCCGCTGCGCGTGGCGGCGGCGGTGGCCGTGACGGCCCTGCTGGTCGGCGTCTTCCAGCGGGCGGAACGACCGGGCGCGCGCCACCCGGCTGCGCGGGGCGACGGGGCGGGCGGGACGCCCGAGGCGTCCGGCGCGGGTGGTGCGGGTGGTCCGGCCGACGCGGCCGGGGTGGGCGGGACGTCCGGGGCGTCCGGCGCGGTGGGGGCCGGCCATGCGGGCGGGGCGTCCAGGGCGACCGGGGCGCCGGGGGCGGCCGTGGCGGGCGGGCCGGGGGCGCGGGGAGCGGCGCCACTGGCGGTGCTGGGCATCACCCTGAGCGTGCTGGGGGTCCTGGGCCTGTCCATGGTCGGGTACGGCGGCCTGCTGGAGGGGCGCGCCGCGACCCTGATCGCCTTCCCCGTCACGGCGCCCCAGGCCCTCGCCCTCACCCTGGCCGGGTGGCTCCTCGTGGAGCTGCGCCGCTGAGCCCGGCCCGGCCCGGCCCCGGCCCGGAGGCCCCGGCCCGCGGTCCGGGCGGGCCGCCACGGCGCCCGGGCCGGATGCGCCGGCCAGAGCACGCGAGCCCGGTGCTCCAGGGCCCGGTGCGCCAGGGCCCGAACCGGCCCCGCACCGAACCCGAACCGGCCCCGCACCGAACCGGCCGCGTACAGCCGCGCGGGCGTCAGGCCGGGGGCCGGCAGCCGTGCCGGGCGGCCGAGGCCGAGGCGTACGTCTTCAGCGCGGCCCGCAGCGACGCGTGGTCCAGTGCCAGCCCGTCGTCCGGCACGATCTCGTACACGCCCGTCCCGTCCGCCCCCGGGCACTCGGCCTGCATCCGGTAGTGCCCCGCCGGGGACTGGGCCGCGCCGCTCGCCGGGAGGGCGTCGCCCGCCAGCGCCGCCTCACCGTACGGCCCGTAGGACGCCGTGAACGTGTACAGCGGCGCCCCGAGCGCGCTGCCCAGCGCGCACCGCTCCACCGGCGCGGGCTCCGCCGCCGTCTCGGCGACCGTCCCGGCCCCCCACCGCCGCGCGGTGGCCGCGTCGACGACGCCCCGGCACGTCCCGGAGGCCCGGGCCACCGGCCGCTTCGCGTCCACCGCCGGGGCGGCCACGTCCTCCACCGGCTTCGCGGTGTCGCCGCCCGTGTCGCAGCCGGTGCGCCGCGCGTGCGCCCGCGCCGTGTCCGTCAGGGCGGACACCAGCCGCGCCCGGTCCGCGCCGTCCTCGAAGGTGCGCTCCCCGGCGAGGCGGGCGTCGGCCACCGCCAGCAGCCCGTCACCGGAGTCGTCGCCGCAGTCCAGCAGCAGCACGGCCCGGCCGCGCGCCGGACCGGTGTCGGCGTCGCCGTACGAGAAGGAGCCCGTCCAGCCGCCCCCCAGCGGCACGGCGACCGCGCCGGGGTCGAGCGAGGTGTCCGAGCCGATCGGCTCCCCGGCGTTCCGCACCCGTATCCGCACCTCGGCGCCGTCGCCGCCCCCGGCGGACACCGTGCAGTACCAGCCGTCCGGCCGCAGCTCGCTCGACGCGGTGAGCGCGGCGCCCGGCAGCAGCGCCCGTACCCGCCCGGCCGCCAGGTCCCCCTGGCAGGCGCCGTCGAGCGCGGCCTCGGAGCCGCCGTCGTACCCGCCGGACAGCCAGAACGCCCCGCCGGCGGCGACGGCGGCCACCGCCGACGCGATGGCCACCGGCCGGGCCCCCCGGCGCCGCCGGGGCGCCGGGGCCGTCTGGTCTCTGCTGTCCTCGCTCATGTCGTACCTCTCGCAGATGGACGTCGTACGGACACGGACACGCGGTACGGCGTCCTCCGGTTTCGTGCGCTCCGCCGATTCTCCCGGCCCGCCGCGTCCCCCCGGCCCCCGGCCCCCGGACGTACTCCGGGCCCCCGCCCGGCATCGCCTCCGGCCCCCCGGCCGCCCGGTCCAGCCCGGCCTTCGGCTCCGGCTTTCCGGCCCCGGCCCCCCTCCGCCGTCCGGTCCGGCTTCCGCCTCCCGGCCCCGGCCTGCAAGGCGCAGCACCTGGTCGGCGAGGCGCAGGTCCCGGTCGGCACGGCGCGGGCAAGCGGCCCCGCCCCGCCTCCGCCCGCGCCGTCCCGCATCCGCCTTCGGCCCCGGCCGGGGCTCCGGCCGAGTGCCCCGGACTCGCAAGGGCCGCCCCGGCGCGGCCGAGCGCGACCGCGGCAGGCCGCGGACCCGAAGGCTCCGGACCCGACAGGCTCCGGGACCGACCGGCTCCGGACCCGACAGACTCGGGGCCCGACAGGCTCCGGTCCCGACGGACTCCGGGACCGGCTGCCTCCGGGACCGGCGGGCCGTCAGCCACCGGCCGCGGTCAGGGACCTCTTCGCCAGTTCCCAGGCGGGCAGCATCGCCATGTGCTCCTCGCCGTCCATGCCGCCCAGCTCCAGCACGACCGGCCCGCGCGGCGTGGCCACGGCCAGCGCGCGCACCGGCTTCCGCTCGCCGAGGAGGGCGCTGGTGACCACGTACGTCACCTCCGTCGCCGAGACGGCGCCGTCCGCGCCCACCCGCACGTCGCGGTAGACGGCGGAGGACGGCGCGTCGTCGTCGGCCGTGACGAACGACTCCAGCGCGGCGCGCGGCGCGGCGCCCCCGCCCCGTCCGGCCCCGGTCCCACCCCCGCCGGTCCACACCCGCAGGAAGCCGATCCGCCCGGCCGGCTTGGCGTCGATCTCGCAGGCCATGGTGAACGGGCCCTGCTTGAGCAGCTCGTTCAGCTCGGCCAGGTCCGGGTCCCCGACCGGCTCGACCTTCTTCGGCTGCCACTCGGCGGCCACGTCGAACGCCACCGGAAGCGGGCACGCCGACCCGGCCGCCCCGACCGTCCCGCCCTTCGCCGCGGGCGCCACGGCGGCCGGGGCCGGTGACGACGCGGGAGCCGGGGACGACGCCGGGGCGGAGGGGCTGGACCCCCCGGACGCGGCCCCGTCCGTACGGGCGGACTCCCCGCCCGAGCCGCAGCCCGCCGCCAGCAGCACCGCCGCGGCCACCGCCACCGCGCCCCGGCCCGCGCTCCGGCCCGCGCCCCGGCCCGTGCCCCGGCGCACGCTCCGGTCCGGGTCCCGGCGGCGGTCCGCACCCCCGTCCGCGCCCCGGCTCACACCCCCGTCCGCGCCCCGGCTCACGGCCCAGCCCCGCCCCCGGTCCGCACCCCGCGTCACCAGCACTCCGGCCCCTCCCGTCGGACGACCGCCGCACGCTATCGCACGGCCCGCCGGGCACCCCCCGGCGCCCACTACCCTGGAGGGTCGATCCACCCGCCACCCGCAGGAGTGAAATGGCCGCGAACCTGGTCAATGTCGAGGCCGTCAGCAAGGTGTACGGCACCCGTGCCCTGCTCGACGGGGTGTCCCTCGGCGTGTCCGAAGGCGACCGGATCGGCGTCGTGGGGCGCAACGGCGACGGCAAGACCACGCTGATCCGCGTCCTGGCCAGGCTGGAGGAGGCCGACTCCGGCCGCGTCACCCACAGCGGCGGGCTCCGTCTGGGCGTGCTGACGCAGCACGACTCGCTGGACCCGGCCGCGACCGTGCGGCACGAGGTGATCGGCGACCTGGCGGACCACGAGTGGGCGGGCAGCGCCAAGATCCGCGACGTGCTCACCGGCCTCTTCGGCGGCCTGGACCTGCCCGGCTTCCCGCAGGGCCTGGACACGGTGATCGGGCCGCTCTCCGGCGGCGAGCGGCGCCGCATCGCGCTCGCGAAGCTGCTCATCGCCGAGCAGGACCTGATCGTCCTGGACGAGCCGACCAACCACCTGGACGTGGAGGGCATCGCCTGGCTGGCCGCGCACCTGCGGGCCCGCCGCTCCGCGCTCGTCTGCGTCACCCACGACCGCTGGTTCCTCGACCAGGTGTGCACCCGCATGTGGGACGTCCAGCGCGGCGCGGTCCACGAGTACGAGGGCGGCTACTCCGACTACGTCTTCGCGCGCGCCGAGCGGGAGCGGATCGCCGCGACGGAGGAGACCAAGCGGCAGAACCTGGTCCGCAAGGAGCTGGCCTGGCTGCGGCGCGGCGCCCCGGCCCGCACCTCGAAGCCCCGCTACCGCATCGAGGCGGCGAACGAGCTGATCGCGGACGTGCCGCCGCCGCGCGACACGAGCGAGCTGATGCGCTTCGCGTCGGCGCGGCTCGGCAAGACGGTCTTCGACCTGGAGGACGTGACCGTCCAGGCCGGGCCGAAGGTGCTGCTGAAGCACCTGACGTGGCAGCTCGGTCCGGGCGACCGGATCGGCCTGGTCGGGGTGAACGGCGCGGGCAAGACGTCGCTGCTGCGCGCCCTCGCCGAGGCGTCGGACACCCAGGGCGAGAAGCAGCCCGCCGGGGGCCGGATCACGGTCGGCCGGACCGTGCGCCTCGCCTACCTGTCGCAGGACGTGGCGGAGCTGCCCCCGGCGCTGCGCGTCCTGGAGGCGGTGCAGCAGGTCCGCGACCGCGTGGACCTCGGCAAGGGCCGGGAGATGACGGCGGGCCAGCTCTGCGAGCGGTTCGGCTTCACCAAGGAGAAGCAGTGGACGCCGGTCGGGGACCTGTCCGGCGGTGAGCGCCGCCGCCTCCAGCTGCTGCGGCTGCTGATGGACGAGCCGAACGTCCTGTTCCTCGACGAGCCGACCAACGACCTGGACATCGAGACGCTGACGCAGCTGGAGGACCTCCTCGACGGCTGGCCCGGCTCGATGGTCGTCATCTCCCACGACCGGTTCTTCCTGGAGCGGACGACGGACCGGACGTTCGCGCTGCTCGGCGACGCGACGCTGCGGATGCTGCCGCGCGGCATCGACGAGTACCTGGAGCGGCGTCAGCGGATGGTGGAGGCGGCGGTGCCGGCCGGCACCGCGACGGCCGCCGCTCCGGCCGCCGCGTCCGCGAAGGCCGAGAAGGCGGCGAAGGCGGCCTCCGCGGCCGACGCCCGCGCGGCGAAGAAGGAACTCCAGCGGATCGAGCGGCAGCTGGAGAAGATCGCGGGCCGCGAATCGACCCTGCACGACCACATCGCCCAGAACGCCACGGACTTCGCCAAGGTGGCGAAGCTCGACGCGGAGCTGAGGGAACTGGCCGCCGAGCGCGAGGACCTGGAGACGCGCTGGCTGGAACTGGCCGACGACGCCTGACGCGGCGGGGGTGCGCGAGCGCCTTCGAAGCCCGCGTGGGGAAGGCGTGGAGAGCCGATAACGAGGCCGTCACGGGCCGGTCCTCCCTTGGGAACAAGGGAAGGTCCGGCCCGTTCGCCTGTCCGAGCCGGGTGGTAGAAAGAAACCCCGCTCGACTCACGTAACAGTGCGACATCCCTGTCCGAATCGCTCCATTCCGGCGACGAGCCTCGCGTCGGAATCGCGGGGGAGGCCGGTCGGTCAGCGGATCGCACGAAGGGGGAAGCGCTGATGACTCAGCCGCCCAGCCAGCAACCGCCGCAGGGAGGCTCCGGGTCTCCGCAGGACCCGCAGGGGGTCCCCCAGCCGCCCGCCGCGCCGCCCGCGCAGCCGCCCGCCGCCCCGGGGCAGCCCGCGCAGCCGCCCGCCTCGCTCGCCAAGGGCGAGGGCGCGGGCGAGCCACCCGCCGCCCCGGGGCAGCCCGCGCAGCCGCCCGCCGCGCCCCCGGCCGCCCCTGCGGCCCAGCCGCCCGCCGCGCCGGAGCAGCCCGCGCAGCCGCCGACCGCCCCGGCCCAGCCCGCGGCCGGCTACGGGTTCCCGCAGGCCCCCGGCCAGCCCCCCGCGCCCGGCTACGGCTACCCGCAGGCCCCCGGCCAGCCCGGCCCCTACGGGCAGCAGCCCGGCCCCTACGGGCAGCCGAACCCGTACGGCGCCCAGCCGGGCCAGCCCGGCCCCTACGCCCAGCCCGGCCCGTACGCGCAGCCCGGCCCGTACGCGCAGCAGCCCGGCCCCTACGGGCAGCAGCCGAACCCCTACGGGGCCTACCCGACCCAGCCCCAGTACCCCGGCGGCCCCGTGCCGCCCGGCGGTCCCGGAGGTCCGGGCGGTCCCGCCAAGCGCAGGACGCAGATGGCCGTCGCCGGCGCGGTGGCCGCCCTCCTCGCCGTCGGCGGCGTCAGCTGGTGGGCCCTCAGCGGGGACGGCGAGCAGGGCGGGACGACCGTCGCCCAGCCGTCCGGCTCCCCGTCCGAACCGTCCGGACCGAGCGCCCCGGCGACCGGCGACACGGACGACGAGGGCGGCGGCGACCGCGAGGCCGAGGACGACCTCAACGCGGGCCGCCAGCCCGGCGAGGCCAAGGTCGAGTGGCTGCTCAAGAACGACGTGGACCTGCCGCGCAACGGCGCCAACGTCTACGGCCCCTGGATCGTCGGCGACACCCTGGTCAAGGCCATGTACCGGAGCGTCGAGGGCTTCTCCACCGCCGACGGCGGCAAGAAGTGGAGCATCCCCTTCGCCACGGACGTGTGCGAGGCCCCGCACGCCCCCACGGCGGACGGCGTCATCGTCCTCGGCCTCAAGGACGGCACCGGCGACCGCGCCGACTGCCGCGTCCTCCAGCAGGTCGACCTCAAGAACGGCAAGGCGGGCTGGAAGACGGAGGTGCCCAAGAGCACCGGCTTCAGCGCGCTCTCCGACCCGACGCTCGCCATCGCGGGCGGCACGGTCGCCGCCGCCGGCACGGGCAACTCGTACGGCTTCTCCCTCACCGACGGCAAGCAGCTGTTCGGCAAGCCCTCCGACGGCTGCCAGCCCTACGCCTTCGCGGGCGAGGGGAACCGCCTGATCGCCGCCGCGAGCTGCCGGGTCTCCGACTACAAGAACCCGCAGCAGGAGGTCTGGGAGGTCGACCCGGCCACCGGCAAGCCCAAGTGGAAGTACCAGCTGGCGCGCGGCTGGGAGGTCGACAAGGTCTACTCGGTCAGCCCGCTCGTCGTGAACGCCGTCCACGAGCAGAAGAAGCAGCGCACCGTCCTCGCCCTCACCGACGCGGGCCGGCTGCGCTCCCAGCTCTCCGGCGGCGGCGACAAGTTCCGCTCCCAGTGCGGCGGCGGCGGTCTGATCGTCTTCGGCCAGCGCCTCCAGGGCTGCGTCGGCGTCGCGGCCGACGCGAGCACCTTCTACATGTCGACCGAGCCCACGAAGCTGACGCGCGGCACCAACGACGTCGTCGCCTTCGACCTGAACACCGGCAAGCCCAAGTGGCGCGCCAACGCGGGCGCGGAGAAGACGATGCTCCCGCTGCGCATGGAGGGCGGCAGGCTCCTCGTCTATGTCGAGGGCTCCTGGGACCGCGGCGGCGCCGTCGCCACCCTCGCCCCGACCGGCGGTCAGCCGTCGGTGCTGCTCCAGCACCCGGCGTCCGTCGCCAAGATCGAGCGGGACTTCTGGCAGCCCCGGTACGCCTACGCCGGCGGCCGGTTCTTCATCGCCAGCGGCCGGGTCAGCGCCCAGAACGACAAGGCCGAGCTGGAGACCAAGACCGTGATCGCGTACGGCAAGTAGCCCGGCCCGCGCCGTGACCGGCGCCGCCGCCCCCGCCGACGACTTCCCTTCCCGCAGAGGTACGCACCGATGACGCAACCGCCCCCGCCGCCCCAGCAGCCCCCCGGCCCGCCGGACGAGCCGCCCGGCCCGCCCCCGCAGGGCGGCTTCGGCGCCCCGCAGGACCCGCCCCCCGGCGGCTTCGGCGCGCCCCAGGACCCGCCGCCCGGCGGTTTCGGCGCGCCCGCCCCGCCTCCGCAGGGCGGCCCCGCGTACGGCTACCCCCAGGCGCCCCAGCCCCCGGCCCCGGGCGCCCAGCCCCCGGCCCCCCAGCCCCCGGCCCCCCAGCCCCCGGGCGCCCCGCAGCACCCCGCCGCCCCGCAGGGCCCCGGTGTGCCGCCGCCCGGCCAGCCGCCCACCGCCCCGTACGGCTACCCGGGCCAGCCGCCCTACCAGCCCCCGCCCGGCGCCCCCGGCCAGCCGCCCGGGTACGGCTACCCGACCGCGCCCATGCACCAGATGCCCCCGCCCGGCATGCCCGGCGCCCCGGCGGGCCAGGGCGGGCGCGGCGGGCTGTCCGCCCAGATGAAGATCGTCATCGCGGCGGTCGTCGCCGTCGCCCTCATCGTCGGCACCGGCGTCTGGTACGCCTCCACCAAGGGCGGCGACCCGGCCCCGGCGACTGCGGGCGGCACCTCCGGCGGCACCGGAACGGACGGCGGCAAGGCGGACGGCGGCCCCGCCGCCCCCGACGGCCCCGGCAAGGAGAAGGTGCCCGGCAACACCCAGGCGAAGGTGGCCTTCCAGAT
This sequence comes from Streptomyces fradiae ATCC 10745 = DSM 40063, assembly GCF_008704425.1. Classification (NCBI taxonomy): domain Bacteria; kingdom Bacillati; phylum Actinomycetota; class Actinomycetes; order Kitasatosporales; family Streptomycetaceae; genus Streptomyces; species Streptomyces fradiae. Next base: position 2,690,613 of record NZ_CP023696.1, on the reverse strand, counting down.
CCCCGTCCCGGTCGTCACCGACATGGTGACCACCACCGGCTCGTGGCTGACCGACAAGACGTACGTCAAGTCGGGCGTCAACGAGGTCGTCGGCTACGACCCCGTCAAGGGCGCCAAGCTGTGGAGCGTGCCGCTGCCCGGCGAGCTCTGCGCCTCGACCCGGCACGTCAAGGACAACAAGACCGCCCTGGTCTTCGCCGCGGCCAAGCCGACGCCGCAGAACAAGTACCCGGGCTGCTCGGAGGTCGCCGTCCTCGACCTCGACGCGGGCAAGCTGCTGTGGACCAGGTCCGTCTCGCTCGACGGCGGCCGGAAGCTCAACATGAGCGAGGTCACCATCGGCGCCGGCACCGTCGCCGCCGCGGCCGTGCAGGGCGGCGCCGCCTGGGACCTGGCCACCGGCAAGGAGCTGTGGCGGCCCCAGGACAACGCCGAGGGCTGCCGCGACATGGGCTACGGCGGCGGTGAGGGGCTCGTCGCGGCGCGCAAGTGCGGCGACAGCGACAACGTGTCCGTGACGATCCAGAACCTGAACCCGGCCACGGGCGCGCCCGTCTCCGAGTTCAAGATGCCGACCGGCGTCGAGTACGCGTCGGTCGTCTCCACCCGGCCCCTGGTCGTCGCGGCCGACGTCGGGGACACGGCCGGTGACGGTTCCAGCATCTCGGACTTCTTCTCCATCGACGAGAAGACCGGCAAGCTGAAGGCGCAGATCCCCGCCGACGCCGACCGGTACGCGGCCGAGTGCGGCGCCACCGACGTGGAGCGGTGCGAGAAGCTCGTCGTCGGGAACAACCGCCTCTACCTGCCGACCGAGCAGCACGAGGGCGGCACGGACTCCCGCCGGGTCAACGAGATCGTCTCGTTCGACCTGACCACGGGGAAGCCCACCGGCGACCGGCTGGACTCCGGCGACGGCGTGGAGCTGTACCCCGTGCGGATGGACGGGGGCAACCTGATCGTCTACCGGACGCCCGGTTACGAGCGCGGCGGCGAGGTCGTCAGTGTCGACGGCGGCACCTTCAAGGAGACGCTGCTGATGAAGACCCCGGCGGACCGGACCATCAGCACCATCGAGCGGGCCCTCGTCGGCCGGGAGCCGATCCTCTACCGCGACGGACGGCTCTACCTGGCGGACCGCTTCGTCTCGAAGCCGTCGACGGTCGTCAAGGAGACGCGCTACCTGGCGCTGGTGTTCACCACCCAGTGATCCCGTGCGCCCCCGCGGCCCGGCCCGTCCCCCCGGACGGGCCGGGCCGCGGGCGTTGCCGGGGGCCGGCGGGGCGGCGGGGCGTCAGCACCTGTCCCGTCAACTACCCCGCACCGGCGAAGAATTCGACATTGTGGGGGGCGCCTCGCCGGTAGGGGGCGCGTGACGTCGAACAAGCGTGTAGCTTGCCGGGTCATGGACGGCCGGGGGGCGGCCGGGGGTTGGGGGTTCTCGATGGGCGTGCGCCTGATGGTGGTCGACGACCACCGCCTGTTAGCCGAGGCACTCGCCTCGGCGCTGAAGCTGCGCGGGCACCGCGTGCTCGCCGCCGCCGCGCCCGCCGCGGGCGCGGCCGAACTGGTGGTGAGCCGCGCCCCGGAGGTCTGCCTGCTGGGCACGGCGACCCCCGCGGAGCCGGGCGCCTTCGACCCGGTCGTCCGCATCAAGCGGGACCGCCCGCAGGTCGCGGTGGTGGTCCTCGGGCCGGTGCCCAGCCCGCGCGGCATCGCGGCGGCCTTCGCGGCCGGGGCGTCCGGGTACGTACGGCACGACGAGCGCATCGAGGGCGTCGAACGCGCCATCATGAAGGCCCGCGCGGGGGAGGCCGCCGTCGCCCCGCAGCTCCTCCAGGGCGCCTTCACCGAGCTGCTGAACCCGGCCGCCACCCCGGACGACGAGGGGCAGCGGCTGCTGCGGATGCTGACGCCCCGCGAGGTGGAGGTGCTGGTACGGGTCGCGGAGGGCGAGGACACCCGGCTCATCGCGGCCGGAATGGGGATCGCCCCCAGTACGGCCCGCACCCATGTGCAGCGCGTCCTGATGAAGCTCGGCGTGGGCTCCCGGCTGGAGGCCGCCGCGCTGGCCGCCCGCACCGGCCTCCTGGACCGCGCCACCGCCGGCCACCCCCGCGTCCCCCACCCCCGCTGACCCGCAGGGCCCCCGGCCCCGTGCCCCTGGCCTCCCGCCGAGCCCCTGACCTCCCGTGCCCCGGGGCCCGGCACCGAGCGCCCCGGCGCACCCCGGCACGCACCACACCCCGGTATCACCCCCTCCCTCACGTCACTCCGGCCCCAGCGCCATCCCGCCATTCCGCCACCGGTGCCGCCCCGCCACCGCAGCGGCCCGTCGACCGCGCGCCACCGCGTCTCCACGACGGAGCCCCGCCGACCGCGCGGACGTCCCTCACCCCGCCCCGCCCCACCGCCCCCCGCCCCGCCCGACCGCCCCCCGCCCCGCCCCACCGCCCCGCCCCGTCCCACCGCGCCCGCCCCGCGTCCCGCTCCGCCGCACTGGACGTGCTCGCCCCGCCTCGCGCGCCCCCCTCTCCGCCCGCCCCGGCATCCGCGGCGCTACCGCCACTCCGCCTGCCCCGAGCCCCACCGGCCCCTGCCTCCCCCCCGCGCCTCATTGACCCGGGTGTTGGATTCTGCTTACTTGTGTTGGGTCTTGTTGAATCCGCTTGATGTGGACCCGAGCGAGGAGCCCCGCGTGAAGAAGACCTCCACCCGCCTCGCCGACGGGCGGGAGCTGGTGTACTACGACTCCCGTGACGACGTCGTGCGCGACGCCGTCGACCGGCGGCCCCTCGACCCGGTCTCCACCCGCGCCGAGATCCGCGAGGACGTGCTGCTCGGCGACCGCGTCGCCATCGCCTCCCACCGCCAGGGCCGCACCCACCTCCCGCCGGCCGACGAGTGCCCGCTCTGCCCCTCGCGCGACGGGCGGCACACCGAGATCCCCGACAGCGACTACGACGTGGTCGTCTTCGAGAACCGCTTCCCGTCCCTCGCGGGCGGCGCCGGCCGCTGCGAGGTCGTCTGCTTCACGCCCGACCACGACGCCTCCTTCGCCGACCTCACCGAGGAGCGGGCCGCCCTCGTCCTCCAGGCGTGGACCGACCGCACCGCCGAACTGGCCGCCGTGCCCGGCGTGGAGCAGGTCTTCTGCTTCGAGAACCGGGGCGCCGAGATCGGCGTCACCCTCGCCCACCCGCACGGGCAGGTCTACGGCTACCCCTTCACCACCCCCCGCACGGAGCTGATGCTGCGCTCCGCGCGGGAGCACGCGGCGCGCACCGGCGGCGGCAACCTCTTCGACGACGTCGTACGGCGGGAGCGCGAGGACGGCGAGCGCGTGGTCCTCGCCACCGACCACTGGACCGCCTTCGTCCCGTACGCCGCCCGCTGGCCGTACGAGGTGCACCTCTACCCCCGCCGCCGCGTGCCCGACCTGCGCGGCCTGGACGCGGCGGCGCGCGGGGAACTGCCCCGCGTCCAGCTGGAGCTGCTGCGCCGCTTCGACCGGATCTTCGGGGAGGGCCGGCCGCCCACGCCGTACGTCTCCGCGTGGCACCAGGCGCCGTTCGCCGACCCGCGGCGCGACGCGTTCGCCTGCCATCTCGAGCTTTTCACCATCCGCCGTGCGTCCGGCAAGCTGAAGTTCCTCGCGGGCTCCGAATCGGGAATGAGCGTGTGGATCAACGACGTCCCGCCGGAGGCCGCGGCCCGGCGACTGCGAGAGGTAGCGAGCGCATCATGAAGTACCTGGTTACGGGCGGGGCCGGATACGTCGGCGGGGCGGTCGCCGCGCGTCTGCTGGAGGCCGGCCACGAGGTGACGGTCCTGGACGACCTGTCGACCGGCTTCCGCGCGTCGGTCCCGGACGGCGCCGCGTTCGTGGAGGGCCGGGTGCAGGACGCCGCCCGGGTCCTCGACGGCTCCTACGGCGGGGTGCTGCACTTCGCGGCGTTCTCGCAGGTGGGGGAGTCGGTCGCGCACCCGGAGAAGTACTGGGAGAACAACGTCGGCGGCACCATGGCGCTGCTCGACGCGATGCGCTCCGCCGGGGTGCGCCGCCTGGTGTTCTCGTCCACCGCCGCGACCTACGGCGAACCGGTGTCCACACCGATCACGGAGACCGACCCGACGGCCCCCACGAGCCCCTACGGGGCGACGAAGCTCGCCGTCGACCACATGATCGGCGGCGAGGCCGCCGCGCACGGCCTGGCCGCCGCGTCCCTGCGGTACTTCAACGTCGCGGGCGCCTACGGCGACCAGGGGGAGCGCCACGACCCCGAGTCGCACCTCATCCCGCTCGTCCTCCAGGTCGCCCTCGGCCGCCGCGCGTCGATCTCCGTGTACGGCGACGACTACCCGACCCCGGACGGCACCTGCGTACGCGACTACATCCACGTCGCCGACCTCGCCGAGGCCCACCTCCTCGCCCTGGACGCGGTCGTCCCGGGCGAGCACCTGATCTGCAACCTGGGCAACGGCAGCGGCTTCTCGGTGCGGGAGGTCGTCGAGACCGTGCGCCGGGTCACCGGCCACCCGGTGCCCGAGGTCACCGCCGCCCGCCGCCCCGGCGACCCGGCCGTCCTCGTGGCGTCGTCGAAGACCGCGAGGGAGCGCCTGGGCTGGCGCCCCACGCGCACGGACCTCGCCGGCATCGTGCGCGACGCCTGGGACTTCGCCCGCCGCCGCGAGGCGGAGGACCGCGCGGCGGAGAACCGCGAGGCGCAGAGCCACGGGCCGGAGGCCGACCGCGCGGAGGGCCGCGGGCCGGGGCCGCGGGAGGGGCGGTGACCGACCCCGGGGCGCGGGCCGCGGAGGCCGCCGCCGCACGCTTCCGCGAGCTGTACGGCACCGCGCCGGAGGGGGTGTGGGCCGCGCCCGGCCGGGTCAACCTCATCGGCGAGTACACGGACGTCAACGACGGGTCCGTGATGCCGCTGGCCCTGCCGCACACGGCCCTCGCGGCCGTCGCCCGCCGCACGGACGGGCGGTTGCGCGTCCACTCGGCGCAGGCCGCCGACGCCTCCCCGGCCGGGGTCGTCCACCTCGACGCCGCCGCGCCGGGGCCGGCCGCGTGCATGGGCTGGGCCGCCTACCCGGCGGGCGTCGTCTGGGCGCTGCGCGCGGCCGGCCACCCGGTGACGGGCGCCGACGTCCATGTGACGTCCACCGTGCCGACGGGCGCCGGCCTGTCGTCGTCGGCCGCGCTGGAGGTCGCGACCGCCCTCGCCCTCGACGGGCTGTACGGGCTGGGGCTCTCCCGCCCGGCCCTGGCCGCCTTGGCCCAGCGCGCCGAGAACGCCTTCGTCGGCGTGCCCTGCGGCGTCATGGACCAGATGGCGTCCGCGTGCTGCACCGAGGGGCACGTCCTGCACCTGGACACCCGCGACCTGACGTGCCGGCAGGTGCCGTTCGACCCCGCGGCGCACGGGCTCGCGCTGCTGGTGGTGGACACGCGCGTCCGGCACGCGCTCGGCGACGGCGCGTACGCCGAGCGGCGCGCCGGGTGCGAGGCGGGCGCGCGGGCGCTCGGGGTGCGCTCGCTGCGCGAGGTCGCCCACGCGCGCCTGCCGGAGGCGCTGGAGCGGCTGGGCGACCCGGTCGTGCGCGGGTACGTCCGCCATGTCGTCACCGACGACCACCGGGTCGGGCGGGTCGCGGCGCTGCTCGACGCGGGCGACCTGCGGGGCGTCGGCCCCGTGCTGACCGAGGGGCACGCCTCTCTCCGGGACGACCTGCGGGTCTCCTGCCCGGAGCTGGACCTCGCCGTGTCGGCGTCGCTCGCCGCCGGGGCGCTGGGCGCCCGGATGACGGGTGGCGGCTTCGGCGGCTCGGCGGTCGTCCTGGCGGAGGCCGGCGCGGTGGAGGAGACGGCCGCCGCGGTCCGGGCGGCCTTCGCGGCGGAGGGGTACCGGGCGCCGCGGATCTTCCCGGCCGCCCCGTCGGCGGGGGCGCGCCGCCTGCTGTGAGCTGCCCGCGGGGCGGTGGGCGAACCGTACGGCGCTCCGGCGGGCCGCCCCACCGCCCGGCACGCCCCGCCCGCCGCCCGGCACGCCCCGCCCGGCACGGCCCGTACGCCGCCCGGCACGCCCCGCCCCGCCCGGCACGGGCATCCCCCCTCCGGAACGGGAACCGTCGATTTCCGCCCCGTTACGGCACAGCGGACACACGGGAAACACCCCGGTCGGTCAGTTCCGCAAATCGGCTTCCGGTCCGGGCCCGCGCCCGTACCCTGATGCACATCATCGGTGGGGGCCGATGCCGATCAGGGGGCGGGACAGCCGGGTACGGCGTCCGGGGCCTGGGTAGCACTCACCGCACGGCGGCGGCCGTGCGTCCAGGGGACAGCGCCCTTGCTCCGGGCAGCGCATCCGCGCCGGCCCGCTTCCTCGACGCATGGGGGTGTCCATGGTCCGTATCCGGGTCCTGGTGGTGGACGACCACCGCATCTTCGCCGAGTCGCTCGCCGCGGCCCTGGCCGCCGAGCCGGACGTGGACGTCACCGCGGCCGGCAGCGGCCCCGCCGCGATGCGCTGCCTGGACCGGGCCGCGGCGGAGGGCCGCCGGTTCGACGTCCTCCTGGTCGACGCCGACCTGGGGGTGAGCGCCGGGCAGGCCGTCGCCCGCGTCGTCCCGGACGGGGGCGCGGCCGACGGCATCGTGGACGGCATCTCCCTCGTCGCCGGGGTGCGCGAGGCGCAGCCGCCCGTGCGGATCGTGGTGCTCGCGGAGAGGGACGACCCGCGCCGCGCCGCCCTCGCCCTCCAGGCCGGGGCCAACGGCTGGGTCGCCAAGGACTGCTCCCTCCAGCGGCTCCTCGGCGTGATCCGGGGCGTGCTGCGCGACGAGACCCACCTGGCGCCCGCGCTCCTCACGGGCGTGCTGCGGGAGCTGACGGCCGCGCGCAGGCACCGCACCGAGAGCGAGCGGCTGGTGGAGTCCCTGACGCCGCGCGAGCGGGAGGTGCTGCGCTGCATGGTCGCCGGGCTCGGCCGCAAGGCCGTCGCCGAGCGCCTCTTCCTGTCGCCGCACACGGTCCGTACGCACATGCAGAACGTGCTGGGCAAGCTGGGCGTGCACTCCACGCTGGCGGCCGTCGCGCTCGCCCGCCGCGCCGGGGTGGGGCCCGCCGAGCCGCCGTCAGCCGGGGATGTTGTCGAACGGGGCGGTCAGCTGGCGTAGCAGCGCCGCCAGACCGGCGCGCTCGGCGCGCGACAGCCGGGAGAGGATGGCCCGCTCCTGGTCCAGCAGCCCGGACAGCGCCTGGTCGGCGCGGTCCCGTCCCTCGGCGGTCAGCCGGACGAGGACGCCGCGCCGGTCCGTCGGATCGGGGAGCCGCTCCACGAGGCCCTTCTTCGCGAGCCGGTCGATGCGGTTGGTCATCGTGCCGGACGTGACGAGCGTCTGGGTGAGGAGCTGGCCGGGGGAGAGCTGGTACGGGGCGCCCGCGCGGCGCAGCGACGTCAGGACGTCGAACTCCCACGGCTCCAGCTGGTGCTCGGCGAAGGCCAGACGGCGCGCCCGGTCCAGGTGGCGGGCCAGGCGGGACACCCGGCTCAGCACCTCGAGCGGCTCCACGTCGAGGTCCGGGCGCTCGCGGCGCCATGCAGCGACCAGCCGGTCGACCTCGTCCTCCATGACGATCAGTGTAGGGGATCTGTCGACATGAAGTCTCTTGACGTCAAGAAATATGCGTTCGTACGATTGAGTGGGCCCTGACTGGAGCAACGTTTCGCTGAGACGCTCGAACAGCAAGGGGAAACAACCATGCAGTCCGCACCGATGTGGGACCCTCACCAGTATCTGCGCCACGCGGGACACCGCGGCCGCCCGTTCCTCGACCTGCTGGCCAGGATTCCCGAGCTGCCCGCCGAGAAGGAGGGCCGCCCCGCGCGCATCGCGGACATCGGCTGCGGCCCCGGCAATGTGACGGCCCTGCTCGCGGACCGCTGGCCGGACGCCCGGATCACCGGCTTCGACCTCTCGCGGGAGATGCTCGACCGGGCGGAGGCGGACCACGCCGGTCCCACGCCGGGCGGCGGTGCGATCGACTTCCGGCGCGCCGACGCGGCCCGGTGGACGCCGGACGAGCCGTACGACCTGATCGTCTCCAACGCGGCGCTCCAGTGGGTCCCCGGCCACGCCGACTCCTTCGGCGACTGGCTGGACGGCATCGTCCCCGGCGGCACCCTCGCCTTCCAGGTCCCGGCCAACTTCACCTCGCCCAGTCACGCGCTGCTCGCCGAGATGTGCGAGTCGCCGCGCTGGCGCGACCGGCTCGGCGACCACGGGCGGCGCTACGTCCACATCCTGGAGGCGACGGAGTACCTGGAGCGGCTGGCCGACCTCGGCTGCGCGGCCGACGTGTGGGAGACGGTGTACGCCCAGCTCCTCCAGGGCGAGGACCCCGTCCTCGACTGGGTCAAGGGCACGGCGCTGCGGCCCGTCCTCACCGCGCTGGGGGAGGACGCCGAGGCGGTCGCGGAGTTCCTGTCCCACTACCGGGACCTGCTCCGCAAGGCGTACCCGCCGGGCCCGCACGGCACGGTCTTCCCCTACCGCCGCGTCTTCGCGGTGGGCCGGAAGGAGTGCTGAGGAGCGCCGAACGGCGCCGGCCGCGCCTCCGGGGTGCCGGAGCCCCGCCGGTGCGGTCGCCGCGAGCGCGAGGGCGCCGCCCGCCGGTGCGGTGCGGCGCCCCCGGGCGCGGAGCGGGGCCGGGCGCGGCCATGAGCGGTGCCGGCCCGGCCGCGGCCTTGAGCGGTGCGGGGCCGGGCGCGTGCGCAACGGACACGGGCCCGCGGTTCGTGCCGTGCCCGCGCCGCCGTGAGCGGCGGCGGTGCGGGCGGCGGCGGTGCGGACGGCCGGGCGGGTGCGGGCCCCGCGACCGCGGCGCCGGTCAGGACTTGCGGTGGCCTATCAGGCGGGGCTTGGCCTCCAGGCCGTCCAGCCCGTGCCACGCCAGGTTCACCAGGTGGGCCGCGACCTCCGCCTTCTTCGGCTTCCGGGCGTCCAGCCACCACTGCCCGGTCAGGGCCACCATGCCCACCAGCGCCTGCGCGTACAGCGGCGCCAGCTTCGAGTCGAATCCGCGGGCCTTGAACTCCAGCCCCAGGATGTCCTCCACCTGCGTGGCGATGTCCGAGATCAGCGACGCGAACGTACCCGTGGACTGCGCCACCGGCGAGTCCCGCACCAGGATGCGGAAGCCGTCCGTGTCGGTCTCGATGTAGTCCAGCAGGGCGAACGCCGCCTGCTCCAGCAGCTCGCGCGGGTGCCCCGCCGTGAGCGCGCCGGTCACCATGTCGAGGAGCCGCCGCATCTCCCGGTCGACGACGACCGCGTACAGCCCCTCCTTGCCGCCGAAGTGCTCGTACACGACGGGCTTGGACACCCCGGCCTTCGCCGCGATCTCCTCCACCGACGTGCCCTCGAATCCGCGTTCGGCGAAGAGCGTCCGGCCGATGTCGAGCAGCTGCCGGCGCCGTTCCGCCCCCGTCATCCGGACCCGGCGCCCGCGTCGGGGCTTGTCGCTGCTGGTACTGCTGCCGTCGATCGCCACGCCGTCCATCATGCCGCGTTCGCGGACGCGGTCTGGCGGCGGGCTTCGATCCGGTCCTCCGTGGGCCAGCGCACGTCGTACGCCCAGCCCAGCTTCTCGAACCAGCGGATCAGGCGGGCGCTGGAGTCCACCTGGCCGCGCAGCACCCCGTGCCGGGCGCTCGTCGGGTCCGCGTGGTGGAGGTTGTGCCACGACTCGCCGCACGACAGGACGGCCAGCCACCACACGTTGCCGGAGCGGTCACGCGACTTGAAGGGGCGCTTGCCCACCGCGTGGCAGATCGAGTTGATCGACCAGGTCACGTGGTGCAGCAGCGCCACCCGCACGAGCGAGCCCCAGAAGAAGGCCGTGAAGGCGCCCCACCACGACATCGTCACCAGGCCGCCGACCAGCGGCGGGATCGCCAGCGACACGATCGTCCAGAGCACGAACTGGCGGGAGATCCGGCGCAGCGCAGGGTCCTTGATCAGGTCCGGGGCGTACTTCTGCTGCGGGGTCTGCTCCTCGTCGAACATCCAGCCGATGTGCGCCCACCACAGGCCCTTCATCAGCGCGGGCACCGTCTCCCCGAACCGCCACGGCGAGTGCGGGTCGCCCTCCGCGTCGGAGTAGCGGTGGTGCTTGCGGTGGTCCGCCACCCAGCGCACCAGCGGGCCCTCCACGGCCAGCGACCCCATGATCGCCAGCGCGATCCGCAGCGGCCGCTTCGCCTTGAAGGAGCCGTGGGTGAAGTACCGGTGGAAGCCGATCGTGATGCCGTGGCAGCCGATGTAGTACATCGCCGTCATCAGGCCGAGGTCGAGCCAGCTCACCCCCCAGCCCCAGGCCAGCGGCACGGCCGCCACCAGGGCGAGGAACGGCACGACGATGAAGAGGAGCAGGGCGATCTGCTCGACGGACCGCTTGCTGTCGCCGCCGAGCGTGGCGTTGGGCGGCGGGTCGGCCCGGCGCTCGGACTGTCGCTCGGAGCGGGAGAGCACTTCCTGGCTCATGGTCATGGGCGTCCTCGGGGGTGAGACGAAGGGGGACTGTGGGGGTGTTCCGTACGGTCCGGTTTCCTACGGTGCCGTAACCTACGGAGTCGTAAGTATGGCAGCGCCGGGGCCCGCGGCAAGAGGGCTGCGAGCGGCGTGGCACGGACGGACACCTATCCTGGGTCCGTCGGACAGCGCGGTCCGCAGCGTCCCGCTGGGACCGCCTCGCGCAACCGGCCGGTAGCACGAAGGGCGTTTCCCGGGGACACCTCAGCAGTACCCCCTCCCAGACGTGCTCATCACTGCAAGGAGCCGCACCTGTGAGCAGTGCCGACCAGACCCCCTCCGCCAGCGCCGAACTGCGCGCCGACATCCGCCGACTGGGCGACCTGCTGGGCGAGACGCTCGTACGGCAGGAGGGGCACGAGCTCCTCGACCTCGTCGAGAAGGTCCGCCGCCTGACCCGCGAGGACGGCGAGGCCGCCGCCGAGCTGCTCGGCGACACCGACCTGGAGACCGCCGCCCGCCTCGTCCGCGCCTTCTCCACCTACTTCCACCTGGCCAACGTCACCGAGCAGGTCCACCGGGGCCGCGAGATGCGCGCCCGCCGGGCCGCCGAGGGCGGCCTCCTCGCCCGTACGGCGGACATGCTGAAGGACGGCGACCCGCAGCACGTCCGCGAGTCGATCCGCAACCTCAACGTCCGCCCGGTCTTCACCGCCCACCCGACCGAGGCCGCGCGCCGCTCCGTGCTGAACAAGCTGCGCCGGATCGCCGCCCTCCTCGACGAGCCGGTCACCGCCGCCGACCGCCGCCGCCACGACCTGCGGCTCGCGGAGAACATCGACCTCGTCTGGCAGACCGACGAGCTGCGCGTCGTCCGGCCCGAGCCCGCCGACGAGGCCCGCAACGCCATCTACTACCTCGACGAGCTGCACGCCGGCGCCGTCGGCGACGTCCTGGAGGACCTCGCCGCCGAGCTGGAGCGGGTCGGCTACGAGCTGCCGCCCGGCACGCGCCCGCTGACCTTCGGCACCTGGATCGGCGGCGACCGCGACGGCAACCCCAACGTGACGCCCGCCGTCACCTGGGAGGTGCTGATCCTCCAGCACGAGCACGGCCTCACCGACGCCATCGAGATGATCGACGAGCTGCGCGGCCTGCTGTCGAACTCCATCCGCTACGCGGGCGCCACCCAGGAGCTGCTGGACTCCCTCCAGCGCGACCTGGACCGGCTGCCCGAGATCAGCCCCCGCTACAAGCGGCTCAACGCCGAGGAGCCCTACCGGCTCAAGGCCACCTGCGTCCGGCAGAAGCTCGTGCACACCCGCGAGCGCCTCGCCCAGGGCACCCCGCACCAGGAGGGCCGCGACTACCTCGGCACCGCCGAGCTGCTCGACGACCTCACGCTCATCCAGACCTCGCTGCGCGAGCACCGCGGCGGCCTGCTGGCCGACGGCCACCTGGACCGCACGATCCGCACGCTCGCCGCGTTCGGCCTCCAGCTCGCCACCATGGACGTGCGGGAGCACGCCGACGCCCACCACCACGCGCTCGGCCAGCTCTTCGACCGGCTCGGCGAGGAGTCGTGGCGGTACGCGGACATGCCGCGCGAGTACCGGCAGAAGCTCCTCGCCAAGGAGCTGCGCTCCCGCCGCCCGCTCGCCCCGACCCCGGCGCCGCTCGACGCGGCCGGGCAGAAGACCCTCGGCGTGTTCCACACGGTGAAGGCGGCGTTCGAGCGGTTCGGCCCCGAGGTCATCGAGTCGTACATCATCTCGATGTGCCAGGGCGCCGACGACGTGTTCGCCGCCGCCGTCCTCGCCCGCGAGGCCGGCCTGGTCGACCTGCACGCGGGCTGGGCCAAGATCGGCATCGTGCCGCTGCTGGAGACCACCGACGAGCTGCGGGCCGCCGACGTCATCCTGGACGAGATGCTCGCCGACCCGTCGTACCGGCGCCTGGTCTCGCTCCGCGGCGACGTGCAGGAGGTCATGCTCGGCTACTCCGACTCCTCCAAGTTCGGCGGGATCACCACCTCCCAGTGGGAGATCCACCGCGCCCAGCGCAGGCTCCGCGACGTCGCCCACCGCTACGGCGTGCGGCTGCGCCTCTTCCACGGCCGGGGCGGCACGGTCGGCCGCGGCGGCGGCCCCTCGCACGACGCGATCCTCGCCCAGCCCTGGGGCACCCTGGAGGGCGAGATCAAGGTCACCGAGCAGGGCGAGGTCATCTCCGACAAGTACCTGATCCCGTCCCTGGCGCGGGAGAACCTGGAGCTGACCGTCGCCGCGACGCTCCAGGCGTCCGCCCTGCACACCGGGCCGCGTCAGCCCCAGGAGGCCCTGGCCCGCTGGGACGCGGCGATGGACACCGCCTCGGAGGCCGCCCACACCGCGTACCGGGCGCTCGTCGAGGACCCGGACCTGCCCGCGTACTTCTTCGCCTCCACCCCCGTCGACCAGCTCGCGGAGCTGCACCTGGGCTCCCGCCCGTCCCGCCGCCCCGACTCGGGCGCCGGGCTCGACGGGCTGCGGGCCATCCCGTGGGTGTTCGGCTGGACGCAGTCGCGGCAGATCGTGCCCGGCTGGTACGGCGTCGGCTCCGGCCTGAAGGCGCTGCGGGACGCGGGCCTGGACGACGTGCTCGCCGAGATGTACGAGCGGTGGCACTTCTTCCGCAACTTCCTGTCGAACGTCGAGATGACCCTCGCCAAGACGGACCTGCGGATCGCCCGCCACTACGTCGACACGCTCGTCCCCGAGCCGCTCAAGCACGTCTTCGCCACCATCGAGGCCGAGCACGCGCTGACCGTGGAGCAGGTCCTGCGGGTCACCGGCGAGCGGGAGCTGCTGGACGCGCAGCCCGTGCTGAAGCAGACGTTCGCCATCCGCGACGCCTACCTGGACCCGATCTCCTACCTCCAGGTCGCCCTGCTGAAGCGGCAGCGCGACGCGGCCGCCGCCGACGAGCCGGCCGACCCGCTGCTGGCCCGCGCCCTGCTGCTCACCGTGAACGGTGTCGCGGCGGGCCTGCGCAACACGGGCTGACGCCCGCGCCCGCCCCTCGCAGGGGCGGGCCCCGCACACGGGAAGGGCCCCCGCCGGATCGCTCCGGCGGGGGCCCGCCCGTTTCACGCGCGCGGGGCGCGTCGTCAGTGCTGCTGGGCCTTGCGGCGGCGCATCACCAGGAAGGCACCGCCGGCGACGAGCGCGGCGGCCGCGGCGGCGAGGGCGGCCACGGGGGTGCTGCTGCCGGTCTCGGCGAGGTCACCGTCGACGGCGCCCTCGGAGGCGGACGGAGCGGCGGTCGGCTCGGCGCCGCCCGGAGCGGTCTCGGACGGCGCGGGCGTGCCCGGCGTCTCGGACGGGGTGGCCGAGGGGGTCTCGGACGGGTTCTCGGACGGCGTGCCCGACGGGTTCTCGGACGGCGTGCCCGACGGCTCCTCGGACGGGGTGTCCGTCGGGGTCGGGGTGCCGGACGGGTCCTCGGACGGGGAGCCGCTCGGGTCCGGAGTCTCGTCGGGGCAGTCGCTCTTGAAGACCTTGTGCTTGGGGGCGCCCTTCATGCCCTCCCAGCTCCAGAACAGCTTGTACTGGCCGTCGGGGAGGGTCATGTCCTCGGTGCGGCCGTGGCCCTGGCCGTCCAGGGTGAAGGCGCCCTCCTCGACGGTGGTGCCCTTCTCGAGCTCGTTGTTCGCCCACGCCTGGATCTCCCAGGTGACCTTCTGGGCGGCGTCGAACTTGAAGGCGTCGAGGTAGAACTCGCAGACCTTGGGCTCGTTCTTCTTGAGCTCCTCGCCGGTCTTCGAGTCGTGGATCTTCACGGTGCCGTTGTCGCCCTTGGTGGCGTGGGCGGCGGGGGCGAGGAGCAGACCGCAGGCCGCGGCCGCCACCAGAGCGCCGGTGGTCTTCGAAAGGGTGCGCATGGGCAGTCCAACGTGAGAGGTGACGGAGGCCGTGGGGGGGGCGGCTCAGCTTCCTTCGACGTCGAGAACCAGTCAAGGGGGATCAGGGGTGTATGGGCCGGTCTGCTCCGTTTGAGCCCTGACGGATCGATAACAATGTGATCACATCTGGTTTGGTTGTACGGAACTTCGTAGAGATTCGGCCACGACCTGCTAGTAACCAGGGCGACTGACGCATCGTCAGAGCGCCAGGAACGAGGCCACGAGCAGCACCCCGCCCGCCCCGCCCGACGCCCACGCGGCGCGGGGCCAGCGCAGCCCGCCGCCGAGCACCGGGGCGGCCAGCAGCAGCGCGCCGCCCAGCGGCAGCCACGCGTGCAGCCCGCCGGCCAGGCCGGCGCGCACCGCCTCGGTCGTGTCGGGCTTCACGACCACCTCGTACACCCCGCCCTTCTCGACGGCGACGGACCGGGGGATCGTCATGTCCGTACGGGACGGCGCGCCGGGCGCCTCGGGGGCGAACCGGCCCGTGCACACCTCGTCGCCGCAGCCGGTGACCGTCATGGTGCCGTGCTCACGGCCCTTGGAGAGCAGGACGTGCTGCGCGGTGTCCCACGAGGCCCAGACCCCGGCCGCCACCAGCACCAGGGCCACCAGCGCCATGGCGAGGGCCAGGAGGTACGGGAGGGCGGAGGTCCGCTTCTTCGGGCGCTTCGGGCGCTGCGGGCGCTGCGGGCTCCGGGGACGCTTGGGGCTCATGGGGCGCGATCCTTGGCCATGGGGCCGCGCCCGGTCAATCCCGGTGGCCGGCCGTCAGGAGTTGTACGTGGACTGGGCCCGCTCCAGGCCCTCGATGACCAGCGCCTCGACGGCGTCGGCGGCCCGGTCCACGAAGTAGTCCAGTTCCTTGCGCTCGGCCGGGGAGAAGTCCTTGAGGACGAAGTCGGCGACCGGCATCCGGCCGGGCGGGCGGCCGATGCCGAACCGCACCCGGTGGTAGTCGGGGCCCATCGCCTTGGTCATCGACTTCAGGCCGTTGTGGCCGTTGTCGCCGCCGCCCAGCTTGAGGCGGAGGACGCCGTAGTCGATGTCCAGCTCGTCGTGGACGGCGACGATGTTGCCGGTGGGCACCTTGTAGAAGTCCCGCAGCGCGGTGACCGGCCCGCCGGAGAGGTTCATGTACGACATGGGCTTGGCGAGGACGACCCGGCGGCCGGCCGGGCCGGGAGCGCCGATGCGCCCCTCCACGACCTGGGCCTGCGCCTTGCCGTGCCGCTTGAAGGAGCCGCCGATCCGCTCGGCGAGGAGGTCGGCCACCATGAAGCCGACGTTGTGCCGGTTCCCCGCGTAGCCGGGGCCCGGGTTGCCCAGCCCCGCGATGAGCCAGGGGGCGCTTGCGTCGGTCGTCATCTGCGTCTGCCTCCAGGAAAGGGGTGTGGGGGGTGCTGGACGCACCCCCCACGACGGCCGAAGGGACCCGCTCACAGCGCCCCGGAGGCGCGGTGAGCGACGCCTCGGGCCGTCACGACGGCGACGGGCCGCGGCCGGGCGCCGGCCCGCGGTCGCGGCGCCGGGCCGTGGCCGGGCCCGCGGTCACACCGCGCCCGGCGCGGCGGACGGTGCTCAGGCCTCGGCGGACTCGGCGGACTCGGCGCCCTCGGCCGGCTCCTCGGCCTGGGCGGCCAGGACCTGCAGGACGACGGTGTCCGCCTCGACGGCGAGGGAGACGCCCTTCGGCAGGGCGATGTCCTTGGCCAGGACGGAGGCGCCGGCCTCCAGGCCCGCGACGGAGACGGAGAGCGACTCCGGGATGTGGGTGGCCTCGGCCTCGACCGGCAGGGCGTTCAGCACGTGCTCGAGCAGGTTGCCGCCCGGGGCCAGCTCGCCCTCGGTGACGACCGGGATCTCGACGTTGACCTGCTCGCCGCGCTTCACGAGGAGGAGGTCGACGTGCTCCAGGAAGCCCTTCAGCGGGTCGCGCTGCACGGCCTTCGGGATGGCCAGCTCGGTCTTGCCGTCCAGGTCCAGGGAGAGCAGGACGTTCGACGTCTTGAGCGCCATCATCAGGTCGTGGCCCGGCAGGGTCAGGTGGACCGGGTCGGTGCCGTGGCCGTACAGGACACCCGGGACCTTGTTCTCGCGGCGGATGCGGCGGGCGGCACCCTTGCCGAACTCGCTGCGGGTCTCGGCGGTGATCTTCACCTCGGACATGGCGCACTCCTCGTATGCGTCGGCGGATATCTGGTCGCGGTCACTCGGCCACGACTGGACTGGCCTGCTACGAAGAGCGCGTCGATAACGGACCGCCGGGGCCACCTGGGCCACGGCCTCCCTCGCCGAGCAACTCCGACAGTCTACTCGGCGCCCCCCGGCCCGCCCAATCGATCACCGCCGCCCTCGCCCGCGCCCCGCCGCTCTCGCCGCGCCCCGCCGCCGTCACCGCGACCGTCCGCCCTCACCTCTGCCCGCCGCAGCGCCGCCCCCGCGCCCGGCCGTCCCCGCACCACGCCTCCGGCCGCCGCCCGCCGCCCGCCCCCGTGCCCGGCCGTCCCCGCACCACGCCTCCGGCCGCCGCCCGCCCCCGTACCTCGGCGGCCGGGCACGCGGAAGGCCGCCCCCCCGAGGGGGGAAGCGGCCTTCCGCGGGCTGTCCGGCAGGGACCGGCGCGCGCCCGGCCCGCAACCGGTCGTGCCCCGGGTCGCCCCTACGGGACTACTGCTGCTCCTCGAAGAGGCTGGTGACCGAGCCGTCCTCGAAGACCTCGCGCACGGCGCGGGCGATCGTCGGCGCGATGGAGAGCACCGTGATCTTGTCCAGCTCCAGCTCGCCCGGCGTGGGCAGCGTGTTGGTCAGGACGAACTCGCTGACCTTCGAGTTCTTCAGGCGGTCCGCGGCCGGGCCGGAGAGGATGCCGTGCGTCGCCGTGACGATGACGTCCTCGGCGCCGTGCGCGAACAGCGCCTCGGCGGCGGCGCAGATGGTGCCGCCCGTGTCGATCATGTCGTCGACCAGGACGCACACGCGGCCCTTGACCTCGCCGACGACCTCGTGGACGGTCACCTGGTTGGCGACGTCCTTGTCGCGGCGCTTGTGGACGATCGCCAGCGGCGCGTCCAGCCGGTCGCACCAGCGGTCGGCGACGCGCACGCGCCCGGCGTCGGGGGAGACGACGGTCAGCTTGGAGCGGTCGACCTTCGCGCCCACGTAGTCCGCGAGGACCGGCAGGGCGGTCAGGTGGTCGACCGGGCCGTCGAAGAAGCCCTGGATCTGGTCCGTGTGGAGGTCCACGGTGAGGATGCGGTCCGCGCCCGCCGTCTTCAGCAGGTCGGCCACCAGGCGCGCCGAGATCGGCTCGCGGCCCTTGTGCTTCTTGTCCTGGCGGGCGTAGCCGTAGGACGGGATGATCACGGTGATGCTCGCCGCGGAGGCCCGCTTCAGAGCGTCGATCATGATCAGCTGCTCCATGATCCACTTGTTGATCGGAGCCGTGTGGCTCTGGATCAGGAAGCAGTCCGCACCGCGCGCCGACTCCTGGTACCTGACGTAGATCTCACCGTTGGCGAAGTCGAAGACCTTCGTCGGTACGAGGCCGACACCGAGCTGGTGCGCGACCTCCTCGGCCAGCTCGGGGTGGGCGCGGCCGGAGAAGAGCATCAGCTTCTTCTCGCCGGTCGTCTTGATCCCGGTCACAGCACTGTCTCCTCAGACGTGTTCCCTGGCCGCGTGTCCCGTGTCGCCGCGAACCAGCCGAATTTGTGTGCACGTATCACGGTACGCCCAGTACGGCGTACGTGTTTTCGGTCAGCTTTCGCCGACGGCCTGCCCGGAGGCCGACGAGGCGGCCTGGGCGGCGGCGCTGCCGGGCCGCTTGCGGGCGACCCAGCCCTCGATATTCCGCTGCTGACCACGGGCCACGGCCAGCGCGCCGGCCGGTACGTCCTTGGTGATCACGGAGCCGGCGGCCGTGTAGGCGCCGTCCCCGACCGTGACAGGAGCCACAAACATGTTGTCGGATCCCGTCTTGCAGTGGGACCCGATGGTCGTGTGGTGCTTCTTCTCGCCGTCGTAGTTCACGAAGACGCTGGCGGCGCCGATGTTCGAGTACTCGCCGATGGTGGCGTCGCCCACGTACGACAGGTGCGGCACCTTGGTGCCCTCGCCGATCGTCGCGTTCTTCGTCTCGACGTACGTCCCGATCTTGCTCTTGACGCCGAGGCGCGTGCCCGGCCGGAGGTAGGCGTACGGGCCCACGGAGGCGCCCTCGCCGACCTCGGCGCCGTCCGCGACGGTGTTGTCCACGCGGGCGCCCCGGCCCACCACGGTGTCCTTCAGGCGGGTGTTCGGGCCGACCTCGGCGTCCTCGGCGACGTGGGTGGCGCCCAGCAGCTGCGTGCCCGGGTGGACCACCGCGTCCCGCTCGAACGTCACCGTGACGTCGACCTGCACGGACGCCGGGTCGATCACCGTCACGCCCGCCGTCATGGCCCGCTCCAGCAGGCGCCGGTTGAGCAGCGCGCGCGCCTCGGAGAGCTGGACGCGGTTGTTGATGCCGAGGATCTCGCGGTGGTCGTCCGCGACGCAGGCGCCGACGCGGTGTCCGGCCTCGCGCAGGATGCCCAGCACGTCGGTGAGGTACTCCTCGCCCTGGCTGTTGTCGGTGCGGACCTGCGCCAGGGCGTCCGCGAGGAGGCGGCCGTCGAAGGCGAAGACCCCGGAGTTGATCTCCCGGATCGCGCGCTGCTCCTCGGTGGCGTCCTTGTGCTCGACGATCGCGGTGACGGCGCCCGTCCCCGCGTCCCGCACGATGCGGCCGTACCCGGTCGCGTCCGGCACCTCGGCGGTCAGCACGGTCACGGCGTTGCCGTCGGCGGAGTGCGTCGCGGCCAGCGCGCCGAGCGTCCGGCCGGACAGCAGCGGCGTGTCACCGCACACCACGACGACGGTGCCGTCGACGCCGCCCAGCTCCTCCAGCGCCATGCGCACGGCGTGGCCGGTGCCGTTCTGCTCGTACTGGACGGCGGTGCGCGTCCCGGCGTAGTGCTCCTCCAGGTGCGCGGCGACCTGCTCGCGGGCGTGGCCGACGACGACGCAGAGGTGATCGGGGTCCAGCTCGCGCGCGGCGGAGACAACGTGTCCGACGAGGGAGCGTCCGCAGACCTCGTGCAGGACCTTCGGGGTCTTGGACTTCATGCGGGTGCCCTCACCCGCGGCGAGGACGATGACTGCGGCCGGGGGGTTGGCGCTCACGGGTGGCCCTTCGGCTTCGGGTGATGGACACCCGCAGGATACCGGGGGGTATCGGAGCCGAAACGAGGGCGGGTCCCGGCCGCGAGGCCAGGACCCGTGCGTACGGCGGTGGGAGGCTCCCCCATCAGGATTCGAACCTGAACATACGGGACCAAAACCCGCAGTGCTGCCTGATTACACCATGGGGGATCAGTCCGGCGGAACCGGACACAAGGTCGGGTCGCCGGACCGGCACGCACCACTATGCCGTACCGGACGGCCTCCGTGCGACGGTGCCCGGCGCGGCCGGAAAGCCCGCCCTTAGGCTGGGATGCATGACCACAACGGGGGCACACCAGGACGCCGCGGGCACGACCGCCCGCGGATTCGGGTGGTGGGAGAGGCGGCGCGCCGCCGCACTGGACATCGGGCTCGGAGCGCTGTCGGCCGTGGAGTGCGCGGCCGAGGGCGCCGACTTCGCGGAGGGCGCGCAACTGCCGCCCTCGGCGGGGCTGGTCTTCGGGCTGCTGGCCGGATCGGTGCTCGCCGTGCGGCGGCGCCGGCCGATCGCGGTCGTCCTCGTCTCCATCGCCGTCACACCCGCCGAGATGGGCTACCTCATGGCCGTCGTCGGCCTCTACACGCTCGCCGCCTCGGAGGTGCCGCGCAGGATCACCGCCGCGCTCGCCGGGACGTCGCTGGTCGCGGTCTTCCTGGTCACCTTCGTGCGGCTGCGGCAGGACGTCGCCGCCGCCGACTTCGACGCCGGCGCCTGGTACGTGCCGCTCCTGTCGGTGTTCATGGCGGTCGGTCTGACCGCGCCGCCCGTGCTGCTGGGCCTGTATATAGGGGCGCGGCGCCGGCTGATGGAGAGCCTGCGCGAGCGCGCCGACTCCCTGGAGCAGGAGCTGTCGCTCCTCGCCGACCAGGCGGAGCAGCGCGCCCAGCTCGCCCGCACCGAGGAGCGGACCCGGATCGCCCGCGAGATGCACGACGTGGTCGCCCACCGGGTGAGCCTGATGGTCGTGCACGCGGCGGCGCTCCAGGCGGTCGCCCCGAAGGACCCGCAGAAGGCGGTGCGCAACGCGGCGCTGGTCGGCGAGATGGGGCGGCAGGCCCTGACCGAGCTGCGGGAGATGCTGGGCGTGCTGCGCGCCGACCCGGCGCCCGTGTCCGCCTCCTCGTCCGGGGCATCGTCCGCCGCCTCGTCCGGGGCGGCGCCGTCGTCCCCGCAGGGGGAGCCGCTGGCGGCGGTGGGCCGGGCGGCGGCGTCGGCCGCCCGGCGGCACGGCTCCGCGGCGGAGGACGGGCCGGGGCTCGACGGGGTCGAGGAGCTGGTCGAGCAGTCCCGCGCGACGGGCACGGCCGTCGAACTGCTGGTGCGGGGCGAGCCGCGGGCGTACGCCCCGGAGGTCGGGCAGACCGCGTACCGGGTGGTGCAGGAGGCGCTGACCAACGTCCACAAGCACGCGGCGGGCGCCGAGGTCGTCGTACGGCTCGCGCACCGCGAGGAGGAAGTCGCCATGCAGGTCGAGAACGGCCCCTCCGACGCCGCCGCCACCAGCGCCCGCCTGCCGAGCGGCGGCAACGGCCTGGTGGGGATGCGGGAGCGGGTGACGGCGCTGGGCGGGGTCTTCGTCTCGGGCCCGACGGAGGACGGCGGCTTCCGCGTGAGCGCGGTCCTCCCGGCTCCCGGCCCGGCCGCGGGTGCGGCCCCGGGTGCGGCGCCTGCCGACGGCTGACGGTGCACGACGGGCGTCCGACGGCACGGGCCGGTGGGCCGGTGCGCTGACGGGCCGGCCCGGTGCACTGGTGGGCGGACGGGTCGGTGGGCGGACGGGCTGGTGGGCTGACGGGCTGGTGGGCCGGTCCGGTGGGCGGACGGGCCGGCGGGCGGATGGGCCGGTGCGCTGACGGGCCAGGCCCGGTGGGCCCGCGGGCCGTCAGGGGTGCGCGGGCTCGGGGTTGGTGAGGCGGACCGGGTGGGTGCCGGTGACGAGCGCCGTCAGGGCGTGGTCGAGGTCCGCGCCCAGGTACCAGTCCCCCGCGTGGTCGAGCGCGTACACCCGCCCCTGCACGTCGATGGCGAGCACGCCCCGCTCGTCCCCCTCCACGCCCAGCGGCGCCAGCTCCGTCTCCAGGGCGCGCCCCAGGTCCGACAGGCTCCGCGCCAGGTGCAGCCCCCCCAGGGGGTCCAGCAGCAGCGGGCTCGGCGCGATCTGCCGCCCCTGCGCCGGCGGTGCGATCCGCAGCCCGCCGAACTCGGCCCACGCCTCGACCGCCGCCGGGAACACGCTGTGCCGGTGCCCCGCCGGCGACACGTGCGCCCGCAGCGTGTCGGCCCACTGCTCGGCCCGCGCCATGTCCCAGCGGCCCGGCTGCCAGCCGGCCTCCCGCAGGGCGGCGTCCACGGCGACGGGGAAACGGGTGGTGTCGAGATCGGGCATGGGGGTGCGGTCAGCCGTTCTGGTGGGACGGGGTCGGGTCGACGGAACGTACACCGAAGTGCGCGAGGAGCGCCGCGCACGAGCGGCAGGGCGCGGCGTAGCTGCCGTGCAGCGGGTCGCCGTCCTCCCGGATGCGCCGGGCCGTGATCTTCGCGTTGCGCAGGAACCGCTTGGCCTCACCGGTCGTCAGCGGCTTGCGCCGGGCCCGCTTCGACCGGCCGGCCTCGGCGGCGGCCAGGTGCCGCGACACCAGGATCGCCTCCGGGCAGCGGCCGGTGAACCGCTCGCGCTGCCCGCTGGTGAGGGTGTCCAGGAAGTCCTGGACGAGGGGGTGCAGGACGGGTGCCCGGTTGCCCCGCGCCGCCGTGCACGTCAGGGTCTCGCCGCGTACCGACAGCGCCGCGCCGACCGTCGGCAGTATGCCGTCCCGGCGGTGGCGGAGCTCGGGCGCCCGGTCGGGGGCGGCGGCGCTCCACGTGAGGCGCGGGTCCCCGCCGCCGGACCCGGATGTGCGGGCGGCGGGCGGTGTTCCTGGTTGCGCTGTGTGCATGGTGCGTACGTATCCCCTCTGTGCAATCCCCCCAGTTGCGTGGACAGACTGCCAAATGGGTGAGGAGATGGGAAACGAGACCGCCGATTCGGCCCGTCGGTGTGTTGTGCGAAAGGGTCCTCCGGTCACCCGATTGTGACGGTCCGTGACCGCCCCGGAGGCCGGGGCCGCCCCCTGGACCCACCGCATAGGCTGTGCGGAACAGCCAGCAGCAGCCAGGGGGCAACCGCCATGACGACAGGTCGGCTCGGGCATCCCGCCGCGCCGCCGAACGCGGCATACGCCGGGCAGGTCGTGCACTTCCCGGACCCCGTCCGGGCCGCCCGCCACCCCAGAGGGGTGCGGGTCGACGCCGAGGGCTTCCCGGACTTCTCCGCGTACGCGCGCGCCGCCGCCGAGATCGCCGAACCGCCCGAGGGCTTCGGCGTCGACGAGCTGCGGCTGACCGACTACGTCTCCGCCAACGCCGCCCTCAAGGCCGACGGCCACCCCCTGTGGGACGGCCTCCCGGCCGTGGCGACGCCGCACGGCTGGACCTGGCACCACGTGCCCCGCACGCGCCGCATGGAGCTGGTCCCCGTCGAGGTGAAGGCCCTGCTGCGGCACCACGGCGGGCTCGCCACCGCGGCCGTCGACCAGCACAAGCGCGGTACGCGGCCCCTCCAGGAGACCCGCCCCGCGCACTTCGGGCTGCCGCGCGGGGCCGTCTCCGTGACGGAGACCCAGCTGCAGGACGTCGAGGAGGACCTCGGCTACCGGCTGCCGGGCGCCTACCGCTCCTTCCTGAAGGCGGCGGGCGGCTGCGCCCCGGTCGGCGTCGCCCTCGACGCGGAGCTGGGCCTCCTGGTCGACCAGCCGTTCCTCACCGTCCGCGACGAGGCCGGCGCCAACGACCTGGTGTACGCCAACAAGTGCCTGCGCGACCACCTGACCAAGGACTACCTGGGCGTCGCCTTCGTCCAGGGCGGCCTGGTCGCGGTGAAGGTGCGCGGCGCGCGGGCCGGGTCGGTGTGGTTCTGCCCGTACGACGACGCCAGGGACGGCGACGGGTCGGCGATCCAGGAGCGCATGGAGCGGCTGCTGCTGCCGTGCGGCGACGACTTCGACGCGTTCCTGCTGCGGCTGGCGGGCAGCCCGCCGGAGCTGGAGACGGTGGCGAACCTGATGGTGGACGGCGGCTTCGCGCGCGCCGTCCCGGTCACGGTGAAGGGTGACGGGTGACGGTCCGATGGTGACGTTCGCACAGGCGCAGGAGCGCGCCGAGGAGTGGGTCAACGGCGACGTGCCGCCGTACCTGCACCGCGAGGTGCGGGTGCGGGAGTTCGAGCTGGGCTTCGTCGCCTGGGCCGAGGACCGGCCGGACGGCCCGTCCTCGGACGGCGGCGGGCAGCGGCTGGTCATCGCCCGCGACGGCGGTGAGGCGACGCTGTGGCCGGCGCTGCCGGTGGGCGAGGTGATCCGCCGCTACGAGGAGGAGTACGGCACCGTGGCGGCGGAGGAGGCCCCGCCGCGGCGGGAGCCGGAGCGCATCGACCTGAACCAGACGTCCTTCCTGCTGACCCCGCCGGAGTGGCTGCAGGACGCGGCCGACCGCATGGGCATCCCGGACCGCAGGGGCGGCGAGGGGCCGGGCACGGGACCTGACACCGGCTCCGGTTCCGGCTCGGATGCCGGTACGGGCCCGGCTGCGGGCGCCGCCGGCACAGGCGGGGGCACGGCCCGGACCCCGGCGGGGGGCACCCACGCGACGGGCGACCCCCAGGCACCGTCGCGGGCGGACGCCGGGGAGGCGGCCCGGTACGGCGGGGACACGCCCGTGTCCGGTGACCCCGCGGCGGACGGGACCCCCGGGTCGGCGGACGCCACCCCGCCCGCGGGCACCCGGGACCCCGAGGCCCCGCACGAGGCGGGCGACCGGGCCGTGGGCACACCGGCCCCCGGGACCCCGATCCCCGGCACCCCGATCCCTGGGACCCCGATCCCCGGCACCCCGGCCGAGGGCACCCCGGCGTCCGGGACCACCCCCCGGACGGGCACCCCGGCCGAGGGCGTGCCCACCCCCGGCACCACCGCGCACGCCGACGCGCCCCCTGCCGCGGACGCCACCTCGCACGCGGGCACCCCGGCCCCGGGCGTCCCGGTCCCGGGCACCCCGGTCCCGGGCACCCCGGCCGCGGGCGTCCCGGCGCCCGGCGGCACCCCTCCCGCCGGCACCGCGGCGCACGCGGACACCCCGGCCGGTGGTACCGGTACCGGCGGCGCCGTGCCCGCCCCGCGGGAGGAGGAGGCGCCGGAGGGCGCCCGTGACCCGGAGGGGGGCCACGGACCGGAGTACGAGCCCACCGCGCAGGACGGCGTGCCCGTCACGCCCCCGTCCACGGCGCACGCCACCCCGCCGCCCTCGGCGTGGAACGACACGAGCACCTCGCTCAGCACGGCCGACGACGCCTCCGTACCGCTCCCGGCGACCGTGTTCGCACCGCCCCTGTCGGGCTCGGACGACGACGACACCCCGCCGCCCGCCGTACCGGCCGACGCGCCGACCGCGCTGATGCAGGGCGGCAGCGGGCTGCCCCGCACGGCCGTCGTGCCCCGCGTCGACGCCGACGCGGACGCGGCCCGCATCGCCGACGCGGAGACCGGCAAGGCCCCGGTGTCGCTGCGCACGCCCCCGGGCGGATCGCGCGGGGGCGGCCCGGCCGCCCCGCCGCCGCCCGGTGCGCCGGGCGTGCCGGGCGCGCCCGCGGGCGGGTACGCGCCGACGCAGCTCGTCGCGCAGTTGGGCCCGGACGGGCCGACCCCGCCCGGCGCCCCGACCCCGCCCGGCCCGCCCCCGCCGCCCGGTGCCCCGACGCCGCCGCCCGGTGCGACGCCGCCCGGTGGCGCGGGCGTGGACATGGCGGCGACGATGCTGGCCCACCCCGGTCCGGGTGGCCCCCCGGCGCCCCCCGGCCCGCCCGGCGTACCCGGCAGGCCCGGCACGGGCCCGGTGGGCCCGCCCGGCCCGCCCCCGCCGCCCGGCGCCCCGACGCCGCCGCCCGGTGCGACGCCGCCCGGTGGGGCGAGCGTGGACATGGCGGCGACGATGCTGGCCCACCCCGGTCCGGGTGGCCCCCCGGCGCCCCCCGGCCCGCCCGGAGCACCGGGTGCGCCCGGCACGCCGCCGCCTCCGCCCGGCGCCCCCGGCGGGACACCGCCCGGCGGGGTGCACCACGCGGCCACGATGCTGGCCCACCCCGGCCCCGGTGGGCCCCCGGCACCCCCCGGCCCGCCCGGAGCACCGGGCATGCCGGGCATGCCGGGCGCGCCCGGAGCGGTACCGCCCCCCGGAGCCGTACCGCACCACGGCGCGATGCCGCACCCCGGCGCGGTGCCGCCACCGGGCGCGGCGTACGGCTACCCGCAGCACAGCGGCCTGCCCACGGTCGGCCCCGGCTACCAGGTGGTGCTGCGCTACCGGGCGCCGGACGGCTCCGAGGCGCAGATCATCCGGCGTTCCGCGCCGGGCACGCCGCACCCCGAGTGGCAGATCCTGCACGAGCTGCGCGCCATGAACGTGCCGCCGCAGCAGGTGCTGGAGCTGCACACGGAGCTGGCGTCGTGCGAGCTGCCCGGCGGCTACTGCGCCCGGATGATCCGGGAGACGTGGCCGCAGGCGCGCATCACGTCGATCGCCCCGTACGGCCGGGACCACGCCAGCCGCCAGCAGGGCATGCAGCAGCTCATCGCCCACCAGGGCGAACTGCACCAGGTGGCGGACGGCCCCGCGCGCCCCGCGCCGGTACGGGCGCCGCTGCCGCAGGTGCCGCCGGCGCCGCCGATCCCGCCGGAGGGCATCGCGCAGGAGCTGGTGGCCGCGTTCGGGCCGCACGGCATCTGCCGGTTCGACCAGCGGGCCGTGTCCCGGCAGGGCGTGCCGGAGCTGGTCGCGCGCACCCTCGTGTGGGCGGGCCTGCCCGCGGACTTCGGGCCGTTCTTCTGGGCGCAGCCCGCGCAGCCGGTCGTCCCGACGCTGGCCGAACTGGCCATGCAGCGCCAGGTCCAGCCGGCCTCCGACGCGGGCTCCTACCTGGTGCTCGGCTCCGACTTCGGGCGGGCGCTGTGCGTCCAGTACGGCACGGCGCACATCGTCGCGGTACCGGTCGAGGCGACCCCGGGCGCCCGCCCGGTGGCCCCGCAGTTCGTGAACACGGGCCTGCCCGAGTTCACCCGGTGCCTGGCCCTGCTGGGCCGCATGTGGCGGCTGCGCTTCGGCCTGACCCCGGAGCAGGCCGGCCGCTGGACCGTCGACTTCCAGGCCCAGCTCGCCATGCTGGACCCGGCCGCCCTGGCCTCCCCGGAGAGCTGGTGGTCGGTCCTCCTGGAACAGATGTGGGACGGCCTGCTGTAGCCCCCGCGAGCAGGGCCCCGGCGCACCACCGACGCCGGGGCCCCGCTCACTTCACGGCCGGGGGCGGCTCCGCGGGCACGACCGGCTTGTTGGTGCACCCGAGCGCCTCCACCAGGAGCCGCGTGGAGTGGAGCAGGTGCGTGTAGTGGATCCGGGCGCTGCTTTCGTTGGTCAGACTGTCCTCCAGCTCACCCTTCAGGGGCGCGCCTTCCAGTTGCCCGGGGTCGGCCCCCGGTATCCGGCAGGCCACGTACACCGCGTACTCGCCTCTGCCGACAGCGCCGGGCAGCCCCTCCACGGGGGGCCTCCATGAGGAAGTGAGAACGACATCACCGTTCACCCGCACCAAGGAGCCGCGCCCTGGCGCTTGGACCGCGTCGAGGGTTTCCCCGGACATCTCGTACGCGAGCCTGTAGCGGGCCGCACTCGCCGGACCGCTGACGGAGCACACCCGCGCCGATCGGGCGTCGGTCCCGTGTGGTGCGTCCGGCCGCCAGGCACGGAAGTCGTCCAGCAGCAGATCGCGGACGTCGGCGACCTCGCTGGACAACATGAAGCTCAGCGTGCCGCCCCGTGCCCGGCTGCTCAGCCAACTCATCGCGGAAGCCGGCAGAACCTTCTCGCACCTCGCGCGATCGTCGGTGGGCGTCTCTTGCCTGGGGGGTTCCGCGCAACCACTGAGACCCAGGGCCAGCAGCGCCATGGCGAGGAGCTTGCGCATATCAGTGGCCCCGCCCGTCGTCGGTGTCGCTGAAGTCCCGGCCGGCCCCGTACTTGCTCTCGGCGCCGTCCCGCAGATCGGTTACCTCCTGCTTGGAGAAGCCCTCCGACGTGGCCCATCCCAGCAGGGGAATCATCGCGCGCTTCTCACCGGCCTCACGCGCGTCGTCCAGGCTCGCGACGGCTTCAGCGCTGTTGCTGTACTTGTTCGCTTCGAGCCAGTCCATCATCTGTGTCTGCACATGCGTCTCCACGGCGCCGCCCACGGTCTCGATGGCCACCGGGATGAGGATGGCCCCCACCCCGGTCCCGGTGACGAGGGCGGTACCCATTCCTACCCCGGCCCCGACAACCGCGGATGTGACGTACTCACGCCAGGCGGCTTGCTTCTGAAGCTCAAGATTCCGTCGGGCGGCATCGTCATGCCGATCGCCTCCGAACGGGCTCCATCCAACGCCCCGTGCATGTACACACTGTGCTTGCCGATGGTCTGCGCGTCGGTAGCGTCACCGGCCGCCGCCATCATGCTGGTGCCGTAGAGCTGCTGTGCGGCGGAGACCGTCTCGTAGGCGTCCGCGTCCGAGGCGAGCGCGCGCAGGAAGGCGCCGCTCTCACTGCGGCCGAAGTCCGCCAGGCGGTAGCGATCCAGCCCGTACAGCTGGTCGCGTCCGGTCTGGTCGCCGCTGTCTCCGAAGTTGTCGATGGAGTAGTTCAGGAGGCGCGGCCCCGCCGAGGGCGCCGCGGCGGCGGCCCCATCGGCGAGTTCCAGCGCCTTCGGCCCGTACCCGAGGTGCGACGCCTGGAGGCTCATGCCGCGCAGGGTGCGGCAGTACGTGATGTGGTCCTCCGCCTCGCCCGCCAGCCGCAGCGCCTTGACGTAGTACCGCTGCCCGAGAGCCTGCCGGTCCTCGTACATGGCCATCCACCCGGTCAGGTACACCAGGTCGGCCGCCGCCGCGCGCATCTCGCGCCGCACGCGCTCGGGGCCGGACGCCTTCAGGTACGGCCCGACCGTGTTGGCCAGAAACGCCGCGGCCATCGGGCGGGCGTGCCCGGCGCCGATCTCGTCCAGGATCTCCGCGACCTTGTCCGTCATGCGCCGGACGGTCGCCACGTCCCCGTCCCCGATCCGTACGGTCCGCCCCGCCCGCACCGCCTCGGCCCGCCCCGCCAGTTCGTGAAAGGCGGGAACGAGCAGCGCCGCGCTGTACAGCCCGGCCCCGAGGACACTCCGCCGGGACCACGTCTGGATGGTGCCTGTACGTGCTCTCACCGCCGCCCCCTCATCCGACCCGACCGCCCCCGGCTCCGGTGCGCCTGGGAGTCTTTCCCTGCGATACCCGGCCAGTGCCGGGACGGCACCACCGCGTCGTAGGCTGGCCGGATGATCCGTGCGGTAGCGCTCGACATCGGGGAGACCCTCGTACGCGACGACCGGTACTGGGGTGCCTGGGCGGACTGGCTGGGCGTGCCGTGCCACACGTTGTCCGCACTGGTGGGTGCCGTGGTGGCGCTGGGGAGGGACAACGCCGACGCACTGCGCCTGCTGCGGCCCGGGATCGACGTCGACGCCGAGTACCGGGCGCGCGAGGCGGCGGGACGTGGCGAGCGGCTCGACGCGGGCGACCTGTACGACGACGTGGTGCCCGCCCTCGCCGCGCTCCGGGACGCGGGGGTGCGTGTCGTGGTCGCGGGCAATCAGACGAGGAAGGCGGGCGCGCTCCTGCGCAACCTCGCCCTGCCCGCCGACGTCATCGCGACCAGCGGCGAATGGGGCTGCGCCAAGCCGTCACCGGAGTTCTTCGCCCAGGTGACCGAAGCCGCGGGAGCCTTGCCGGGGGAGACGCTGTACGTGGGAGACCACCCGGTCAACGACGTGTACCCGGCCGCGGCGCACGGTCTGCTGACGGCCCATCTCCGCCGGGGCCCTTGGGGCCACTTCTGGGCCGACGACCCCGAAGTGCGGGCGGCGGCGGACTACTCGGTCCGGTCCCTCGCGGAACTGGTGGGCATCGTCACCACATCGGGGTAACGCGGCTCCATCGGCGACGGATCACCACGTCGCCCAGTACGGTGCGCCTCATGTCCAGCGACCCGAGGCGGGAGGTCGGGCGCCGCATCGCCGCAGCCCGGCGCGCGCGCCGCATGACGCAGCCGGAACTGGCGGCTGCCGCACACCTTTCCCTGAGCATGCTGCGCAAGGTCGAACAGGGAAGCCGTGCTCCCGGCGACCACACCCTGGACGCCATCGCGGACGCACTCCGCCTGGACCCGAGCCGCCTCATCGATGACCCCGCGCGCACGGGCGGACGCGTGCGCGCCACGTTGCCCGCCCTGTCGGCGGCCATCGCCGCGTATGACATCGCCGTGGACGCTCCCTGGCGACCGCCGGCCGTGCTGGAGGAGACGGCGGCGCAGGCGGAGGCGTATCGCCTCGGGGCCCAGTACACGCGGCTCGCGACCGTCGTTCCCCGGCTCGTGACGGAGTCCATCGCGGCTGTTCACGGGGCCCCCGAAGGGCCCGAGCGGCAACGGGCCGCACGGCTCCTCGTGTCCGTGGCCCGCTCGGCGGACGCCGTGGCGTACAAGTTCGGCGCGAGGGACCTGTCCGCCCGGCTCATCGAGCTGATGCGCTGGGCTGCTCCGCAGTCGGACGACCCACTGCTCTGCGCCACCGTCGGCTATGTGAGAGCCGAGATCTTCTTCGTCGCACGCGCTCATCAGGCCGGGTTGCGCGCCTTGGAGTCCGCGATCGACGAGGCCCCGGACGCGGTGTGCCGCCGCAGCACGGCCGCACTCGGCGCGCTTCACATGCGGGCGGCGGTCATCGCGGGGCGCGCCGGTGACGTGGACGCCGCGGACGTGCATCTTCGGCATGCGGAGCGGCTGGCCGACGGCGTGCGTGAGGGCGTGTACGGAGGCACGGCCTTCGGCCCCGCGTCCGTGCGCGTCCACCGGACGTCCGTCGCGGTCGGCCTGGGTGGAGATCACGCGACGGGTGTCCTGCACCTGAACGGAGACTGGCGGCCTCCGGAGGAGCTGCCGGCCGAGCGGCGCTCCGGGTACTTCATCGAGACGGCCCGCGCGCAACTCTGGTCCGGGCGTGTGGACCGCGCGTTCGAGTCCCTGAAGGCGGCACGCCACATCGCTCCTCAGCACACCCGCGAACATCCGTGGGCCCGTGAGACCGCCGCGACCCTCCGACGGCTGAGGCGAGCCGACGCCGAGGCGCTGACGTCCTTCGCGGAGTGGATCGGAGCGGTCTGACGCTCGGCCTCACACACCGGCCGCGTGACACACGGTGTGGCACTTGCCATGGCCCTGGAGCGGCACCATCCGACTCGACCGAGCGAACGACAGAGGGGAGCCTTGGTGAGCCGGACAGGGACAACAGGGACGGGGGCAGGTGCGGCGTCGACCGTCGCGCAGGAGGTGGAACTCGCCCTGGTGCTCGCCTCCACGAGCCCCGGCGGGGAGGCGGCCGACGTGGTGCGGGAGCGGTTGCGGGGGTACGTCCGGGCGTACGCCGGAGCTGCCGAGGCGCGTGCGCGGGGGCTCGCCGACGGGCGGGAGCGGGACATCGCGCTGCGCGGCGTCGCGCACGCGCGGGCCGTCGCCGCCGACCCGGTGCACGACCCGGCCGCCCACCTGCGGCTCCTCGCCATGGGGGCGCGCATGGTTCTGCGGTACGGCTCCGAGGGCGGCGGAGGCGTGCGGTGAGCCGGGTGCCGCTCGCGCCCGGTACCCGGGTCATCGACACCGCCCGCATGAAGGTCGCCACCGTCGCAGGGCCGCCCGACCGGGGCGGCTGGTACACCCTGGCCGCCGTCTACACGGACGCCGTGTGGAGGGCCAGGGCGTGGACGCTCGTCCCCCTGCCCCCGCCCGGCGGCCGTGGCGACGGCGGCCTCGCCCTGCGGCCCGGCCTGTGACGGCGGTCCGGACGCGCTTCGGGGTGGCCGGCTCCCCGCCGGGCCGCTCCGCCCGGAGGGGGCACCCCGCGCGGGGCAGGGCGCGCGCTCGGGCCCCCGCCGGGCTCCGGAAAACGGGTTGGGGGCGGTGTGGGGTGGCTGGTACCCAGGAGGCGGCGGTTCTCCGCCGGGCCCTCCACGGGGGTGGGGGCCCGGCGGGGGCCGGCCCCCTTCCCTCCCCTTCGCCGTGCGGCGGAATTGTGCGTTCCGTGCGCTTCCCTTGAGCTTCTCTTGAGCTTTCCCGGATACCGGGGAGGTCTTCGCGGTTTCGCTCTCGAATCGGCTTTACGGGCCGAGCCCGGCTGTCGTAGTGTTCTTCCCGGCCGCAGGGGAATGCGGCCGACACAACACAATTGTGCACGGGGAAGAGTCCAAGTGAATAAAGCGCGAAGCGCCCTCGGCGGCGCTGTGCTCGCGGGTGTCATCGGCATCACCTCGGTGGCCCCGGCCGCCGCGGCGGCCCCCGCGGGCGGACGGGCCGTGACCGGGCCCACCGCCGCGGTGGCGAGCGGCAAGGTCCCCATGGCGAGCAAGGCCGACCGCATCAAGCGGCTCGGCAAGCTCACCGTCAAGGGGCAGGCGTCCCTCGACGCCTGGTACGCCGGGCTCGGCCAGTACCGGAAGGGCAAGAACCCGTACAAGTTCAACTGGTCGACCGACGGCTGCTCCAAGTCCCCGGAGAAGATTCCGGGCGGTTACGATTTCACGTTCCCGTGCCACCGGCATGACTTCGGATACCGGAATTACAAGAGCCTGGTCGGGCACTCGAAATTCCGCAGCCAGCACAAGAAGCGGATCGACGACGTATTCCTGCAGGACATGAACCAGGTCTGCAACGCGCGATTCTGGGCCGACCCGCTGACCCCGGCCGGCCGGAAGAAGGCGAAGGCCGCCTGCCTCAAGACGGCGAAGAAGTACTACTCCGCCGTGCGCGCGCTGGGCTGACCACCCCGCGCGCATCCCGCGCCGTACGCGCACGCGCCGCCGCGCGGACCGGACTGACCAACCGGACCGACGCGGGCGCGTGACGCCGTACGGCCCCCGGCCCCGTGGCCCCGCCTCCCTCCCGGCGGCCCACGGGGCCGGCCCGCGTCCCCGCC
This sequence comes from Streptomyces fradiae ATCC 10745 = DSM 40063, assembly GCF_008704425.1. Classification (NCBI taxonomy): domain Bacteria; kingdom Bacillati; phylum Actinomycetota; class Actinomycetes; order Kitasatosporales; family Streptomycetaceae; genus Streptomyces; species Streptomyces fradiae. The sequence goes on along the minus strand of NZ_CP023696.1, from coordinate 2,657,766 downwards.
CCGGCGGGGCAGGGGCCCCGCGCCGCCCCGCCGGCCCGTGCCCGCCCACACCCGTACCGCAGCGGTACCCGCGCCGCCCGTGCCCGCCGTCGCCGCGTACCGTGGCCCGCCCCCGGTGTGGACCGTTCCCGCAGCTCGCCCCGCCCCCCGGCTCGACTTCCGGAGCGGGTGTCGGTGGGCGGGCGTAGGCTGAGAAGAACCCGGCCCGTACTCGCGTCGGGTCTTTCGCGTTGCCCATCCCATGACCCATGACCCATGACCCATGACCCCAGGGACGGAAAAAGCTCCATGAGCCTGCACGGTCTGCTCGACGCCGTCGTCAAGGACCCCGCCCTCGCCGAGGCCGTCAAAGCCGCGGCCGACGGGCGCCGGGCCCACGTCGACCTGGTCGGCCCCCCGGCGGCGCGGCCCTTCGCGGTGGCGGCGCTGGCCAGGGACGCCGGCCGGCCGGTGCTGGCGGTCACCGCCACCGGACGGGAGGCCGAGGACCTCGCCGCCGCGCTGCGCAGCCTCCTCGACCCCGACCGCGTCGTGGAGTACCCCTCCTGGGAGACCCTGCCGCACGAGCGGCTGTCGCCCCGCAGCGACACCGTGGGACGGCGCCTGGCCGTGCTGCGCCGCCTCGCGCACCCGTCCCCCGACGACCCCGCCGCCGGCCCCGTCCAGGTCGTGGTGGCGCCGGTCCGCTCCGTGCTCCAGCCGCAGGTCAAGGGCCTCGGCGACCTGGAGCCGGTCAGTCTCAGGACCGGTCAGAGCGCCGACCTGGGCGCGGTCGTGGAGGGCCTGGCCGCCGCCGCGTACCAGCGGGTGGAGCTGGTCGAGAAGCGCGGCGAGTTCGCCGTGCGCGGCGGCATCCTCGACGTGTTCCCGCCGACCGAGGAACACCCGGTGCGCATCGAGTTCTGGGGCGACGACGTCGAGGAGATCCGCTACTTCAAGGTCGCCGACCAGCGGTCCCTGGAGGTCGCCGAGCACGGCCTGTGGGCGCCCCCCTGCCGGGAGCTGCTGCTGACGCCGCAGGTCAGGGAGCGGGCCGCCGCGCTCGCCGAGGCCCACCCCGAGCTGGGCGAGCTGCTCGGCAAGATCGCCGAGGGGATCGCCGTGGAGGGCATGGAGTCCCTCGCGCCGGTCCTCGTCGACGACATGGAACTGCTGCTGGACGTGCTGCCGCAGGGCTCCATGGCCGTCGTCTGCGACCCGGAGCGGGTCCGCACCCGCTCCGCCGACCTGGTCGCCACCTCGCAGGAGTTCCTCCAGGCGTCGTGGGCGGCCACGGCCGGCGGGGGAGAGGCCCCGATCGACGTGGGCGCCGCGTCCCTGTGGTCCATCGCGGACGTCCGGGACCGGGCGCGCGAGCTGGGCATGCCCTGGTGGACGGTGTCGCCGTTCGCGCCCGACGCCGAGCTGGAGGCCGACACGATCCAGCTCGGCATGCACGCCCCGGAGGCGTACCGGGGCGACACGGCCCGCGCGCTCGCCGACACGAAGGGCTGGCTCGCGGACGGCTGGCGCACCGTGTACGTGACGGAGGCCCACGGCCCCGCCGCCCGCACGGTGGAGGTGCTCGGCGGTGAGGGCATCGCGGCCCGCCTGGAGGGCGAGCTGGGGGACATCGCCCCGTCCGTGGTGCACGTGGCGTGCGGGTCGGTCGAGCACGGCTTCGTCGACGAGGGCCTGAAGCTCGCCGTACTCACGGAGACCGACCTGACGGGGCAGAAGGCCGCCGGCAAGGACGGCCGCCGCATGCCGACGCGCCGCCGCAAGACGATCGACCCGCTCACGCTGGAGGCGGGCGACTACATCGTCCACGAGCAGCACGGCGTCGGCCGGTACATCGAGATGGTCCAGCGCACCGTGCAGGGCGCCACCCGCGAGTACCTCCTCGTCGAGTACGCGCCCGCCAAGCGCGGCCAGCCCGGCGACCGGCTGTACATCCCCACCGACCAGCTGGAGCAGGTCACCAAGTACGTCGGCGGCGAGGCGCCCACCCTCCACCGGCTCGGCGGCGCCGACTGGACGAAGACGAAGCAGCGCGCCAAGAAGGCGGTCAAGGAGATCGCCGCCGACCTGATCAAGCTGTACTCGGCGCGGATGGCGGCGCCCGGCCACACCTTCGGCCCGGACACGCCCTGGCAGCGGGAGCTGGAGGACGCCTTCCCGTACGCGGAGACGCCCGACCAGCTGTCCACCATCGCCGAGGTGAAGGAGGACATGGAGAAGTCCGTCCCGATGGACCGGCTGATCTGCGGCGACGTCGGCTACGGCAAGACGGAGATCGCGGTGCGGGCCGCGTTCAAGGCGGTGCAGGACGGCAAGCAGGTCGCCGTGCTCGTCCCGACGACCCTGCTGGTGCAGCAGCACTTCGGCACGTTCTCCGAGCGGTACGCGCAGTTCCCCGTCGTCGTGAAGGCGCTGTCGCGGTTCCAGTCGGACGCGGAGGCCAAGGCCACCCTGGAGGGGCTGCGGGAGGGCTCCGTCGACGTGGTCATCGGCACCCACCGGCTGTTCTCGTCCGAGACGAGGTTCAAGGACCTGGGCCTGGTCATCGTCGACGAGGAGCAGCGCTTCGGCGTCGAGCACAAGGAGCAGCTGAAGAAGCTCCGCGCCAACGTCGACGTGCTGACGATGTCCGCGACGCCGATCCCGCGCACCCTGGAGATGGCCGTCACCGGCATCCGCGAGATGTCGACGATCACCACCCCGCCCGAGGAGCGCCACCCGGTCCTCACCTTCGTCGGCCCGTACGAGGAGAGGCAGATCGGCGCCGCGATCCGCCGCGAACTCCTACGCGAGGGCCAGGTCTTCTACATCCACAACCGGGTCGAGTCCATCGACCGGGCCGCCGCCCGCCTGCGCGAGATCGTGCCCGAGGCGCGGATCGCGACGGCGCACGGCCAGATGTCGGAGCAGGCGCTGGAGCAGGTCGTCGTGGACTTCTGGGAGAAGAAGTTCGACGTGCTGGTCTCCACGACGATCGTCGAGTCGGGCATCGACATCTCCAACGCCAACACCCTGATCGTGGAGCGCGGCGACAACTTCGGCCTCTCCCAGCTCCACCAGCTGCGCGGCCGGGTCGGCCGGGGCCGCGAGCGCGGGTACGCGTACTTCCTGTACCCGCCGGAGAAGCCGCTCACGGAGACCGCGCACGAGCGCCTGGCGACGATCGCCCAGCACACCGAGATGGGCGCCGGCATGTACGTCGCCATGAAGGACCTGGAGATCCGCGGCGCGGGCAACCTGCTCGGCGGCGAGCAGTCCGGCCACATCGCCGGGGTCGGCTTCGACCTGTACGTGCGGATGGTGGGCGAGGCCGTGGCCGACTACCGGGCGTCCCTGGAGGGCGGGCGGGAGGAGGAGCCGCCGCTGGAGGTCAAGATCGAGCTGCCGGTCGACGCGCACGTCCCGCACGACTACGCGCCCGGCGAGCGGCTGCGCCTCCAGGCGTACCGGGCCATCGCCTCCGCCAACTCGGAGGAGGACATCAGGGCCGTACGCGAGGAGCTGACGGACCGGTACGGCAAGCTGCCCGAGCCGGTGGAGAACCTGCTCCTCGTGGCGGGCCTGCGGATGCTGGCGCGGGCCTGCGGGGTCGGGGAGATCGTCCTGCAGGGCGCCAACATCCGCTTCGCGCCCGTGGAGCTGCGCGAGTCGCAGGAGCTGCGGCTGAAGCGGCTGTACCCGCGCACGGTCATCAAGGCCCCGGCCCGCCAGATCCTGGTGCCCCGCCCCACGGCGGGCACGATCGGCGGCAAGCCGGTGGTGGGCCGCGACCTGCTGGCGTGGACGGGCGAGTTCCTGACGACGATCCTGGGGTCGTAGGGGGACCGGTCCCAGGGGTGCGGGGGCCTCGCCCCGGGGCGGTGGGGGCCCGGCGCGGCCCCGCCCCGGGTCGTCGACGCGTCCGCCGGCCGCCGCAAGGGCGACGGGGACACGGCCATCTCGCTGCCTCCGTCGCGGGGGTCCCGCTGCCGGTACGTGGCGCGGCAGGTCGCGGTGAAGAAGAAGTACGGCGTGTGGGTCACCTCCGCCGAGCGGGCCGCCATGCGGCGGGTGCTGACCGGCTGCCCGTCCGAGCCGCTGCCCTGACGCGCCGGCCCGGAGGGAAATCCGATGGCGGGGCGTGTGGGCCGGACCTAGCCTCGCCGGTATGGAACTGGAGATCGTCAGCCTGGCCGAGCGGCCCGAGGTGCTGGACGCGATATGGGCCATGCCGCACCTGTGGCCGAAGTTCATGCAGCAGGACCCGGTGTCGGACCTCGGCTACGCCTGGATGGTCGCGCAGGCGCCCGAGTACGTCTCCGTGGCGCTGGACGGCGACGGGCGGGTCGTGGCGCGCTCGTTCAGCGTGCCGTTCGCGCTGGGCGCCGAGGGGCGCGACGGGGCGCTGCCGGACCGGGGCTGGGACCAGGTGCTGATGTGGGCGATGGAGGACTGGCGGGACGGCCGCGCTCCGGACACCATGAGCGCCATCGAGATCGCGGTCGCGCGGGACCTGCTCGGCAAGGGGCTGTCGGGGCGGATGCTCGCCGCGATGCGCGAGCACGCCCGCGAGCGGGGCTTCGCGGAGGTGGTGGCGCCGGTGCGGCCCAACGGCAAGCACCTGGAGCCGCACACGCCGATGGCCGAGTACGCGGCGCGCACCCGGCCGGAGGACGGGCTGCCGCAGGACCCGTGGCTGCGGGTCCACGTCCGGGCGGGCGGGGTGATCGACTCGGTGGCCGCGACGTCCATGACGATCAGCGGGTCGGTGGAGCGGTGGCGGGAGTGGACGGGCCTGCCGTTCGACACGGACGGGCCGGTGGAGGTGCCGTTCGCGCTGGTTCCGGTCCGGTGCGAGGCGTCGCACGGGTACGCGGTGTACGTCGAGCCGAACGTCTGGGTGCGCCACCGGGTGTGAACACCCGCCGGTGCGCCGCCCGGAGCGGTGCGCCGCCCGGACTCGCCCGTGCGCCGCCGGGACCCCGCCGGGACGCGTTGGGCGCCGCCCGGACCCGCCCGTACCCGCCGGGACGCGGGCGGGCGGGCGCGGGCGGGGCGCCGGGCCGGCCGGGACGCCCAGGGGCCCGGCCGGAACGCCGATGAGCGGCGCGCGGAGGTCCGCGCGCCGCTCACCCGTTCCGGGGCCTCGCCCTCAGAACTTCAGCTCCCACTGCGTGGCCTCGTGGTCGAAGCCCGGGGTGACCTCCACGGTGAGGGTCTTCGCGTCGGCGGGCACGCTGAACGCGTAGGTGCCGGTGGCCTTCTTGCCGGGGGCGAGCGTGCCGGTGACGCCGTCCAGGCCCTCGTCGAAGACCTGCTCGGCGGTCACGCCGTCCTTGCCCGCGCGACCCTCCAGCAGCACCGTGTCGGTGTCGAACTTGGCCTTGCCGCCGTTCTCGACGACGACGGTGACCTTGTACGCCTTGTTGCCCGCCGTGTGGCCGGCCGCGACGTCGCTCGGCGTGAAGGCCTTCGCCGCCGACACGGTGATCTGCAGGTCGTCGTCGTAGATGATCGTCTCGCCGCCGGCCAGGACCTCCGGCACCGCAGCGCCGTCCGTGCCGCCGTCGGCGGTGCCGGCGTCACCCGCGGCGCCCTTGCCCTTGTCCCCGCCGGTCGTGCCCTTCGGCGCCGTGCTGGACAGCTCCTTGTTGATCTCGTCCACGGTCTTGTCCACGGCGATGACCGTGAGGACGCCCATCACCACGCCCACGATCAGCGCGACCACGCCCAGGACCGTGCCGGCGATCGCCACGCCCTTGTTGGTGGCGTCGCCGCGCTTGGCGCGGCCCATGCCGACCGCGCCCAGGATCAGGGCGATCACGCCGAGAATGGCGCCCAGCCAGAACAGCAGCGGGATGAGCGCGACGACGGTGCCGATGATGCCGAGCACCAGGGCGGCCGTGCCCAGCCCGTTGCGCGGCTGCGCGGGGGGCGCCGGCGGGGCGGGATAGGACGCGCCGTACTGGGGCTGCGTGGGCTGGGACATGGGGTGCCCTCCGGACGATGGCGTGAAGGTGTGATGCGGAGCCTTTGGCAGCCCCGTGAACGACTGGGTCAATCAGACCAGAGCTTGTGAACCGAGTCAACACGAAGTCACTTAACTATTCCTACTCACGGTGTGAAACGGTGTCAGCGGTACCGCACTAGGATGCGGGGCACATCGGACGCAAGGGGGTGGCCACGTGCCGGACGGCGGGAACACGACGGAGACGGCGGCGACAGAGGTGACTGCCGCCGAGATCGCCAGGCTGGCCGGGGTGGGGCGGGCGGCCGTCAGCAACTGGCGCCGCCGCCACGCCGACTTCCCCAAGCCGGTCGGGGGCACCGAGACCAGCCCGTCCTTCGCCCTGGCCGACGTCGAGCGCTGGCTGCGCGCGCAGGGCAAGCTCGCCGAAGTGCCGCTGTGCGAAAGGGTCTGGCAGCAGGCCGCGGGCCACCCCGGCGGGGTCGCCACCGCGCTCGTCCACGCGGGGTGCGCCCTCCTCCTCGTCCACGAGCAGCCGGCCCTCTGGCCCGCCGACGGCGCCGTGGCCCGCGCCGGGGCCGGCGACGGAGGCGCCGACGGGGGCGCCGAGGGGGGCGGGCCGGGCGGCGGGGCCGAGGGCGCGACCGGCGGGGCCGCCGACGACCGGCTCGCCGCGCTCCTGCCCCCCGTCCTCGACCGCGTCCTCACCGCCCGCCTCGGCGGTCGCCGGCCCGTCGCCACCCCCACCGCCGAGGAACTCGCCCCGTCCGTCCCGCTGCTGCGCGCCGCCGTCGAGCTCGCCGCCGGCAGCGGCGGCGCCCCCGCCGCCTACGAGTTCCTGCTCGGCCGCCATCTCGACGCCAACCCCCGGCAGTTCACCGTCACCCCGCCCGGTACGGCCGCGCTCATGGCCGCCATCGCCGCCCCGCCCGGCAGCGCCGCGCCCCCCGCCGTCCTCGACCCCGCCTGCGGTACGGGCGCCCTGCTGCGCGCCGTCGAGGCGCCCGCCGCCCTGTACGCGCAGGAGGCCGACCCGGACCTGGCCGCCCTCGTCGCGCTCCGCCTCGCCCTCGGCGCCCGCACCGAGGTCCACGCGCGCGCGGGGGACGCCCTGCGCGCGGACGCCCACCCGCGGCTCGCCGCCGACGCGGTCGTGTGCCACCCGCCGTTCAACGAGCGCAACTGGGGCCACGACGAGCTCGCGTACGACCCCCGCTGGGAGTACGGCTTCCCCGCCCGCACCGAGTCCGAGCTGGCCTGGGTCCAGCACGCCCTGGCCCGCCTGCGCCCCGGCGGGACGGCGGTGCTGCTCATGCCGCCCGCCGCCGCGTCCCGCCGCTCCGGCCGCCGCATCCGCGCCGACCTGCTGCGGCGCGGCGCCCTCCGCGCGGTCGTCGCCCTCCCGGCGGGGGCCGCGCCCCCGTACGGCATCCCGCTCCACCTGTGGGTGCTGCGCAAACCGGGTGCCACCGCCCCGTCGCCCGAGCTGCTGGTGGTCGACACCTCCGGCTGCGGCGCCGGCGGGCGGGACCGGCTCGACTGGCGGGCCGTCCACAGCGCCGTACTGGACGCGTGGACCCCGTTCGACGCGGACGGCACCGCTCCCGTACGGCCCGGCCGCAGCAGGTCCGTGCCCGTCATCGACCTGCTCGGCGACGACGTGGACCTCGCGCCCGCCCGCCACCTGCCGCCCCCCGCGGCGAGCGGCGGCGCGGCCGAGCTGGCCGCCGCGGCGGAGGGACTCGCGGCCCACCTGCGCCGCACCGTCGAACTGACCCCGCCGCCGGGCCGCATCCGCGCCCCACAGCCGGCGGCGCCCGGCGCGCCCGTCGCCGCGCCGGGCACCCCGCCCGGCGCGCCCGGTGCCGCGCCCGGTGTGACCGTCGGCGAACTGGCCCGGACCGGCGCCCTGCGCCTCCACGCGGGCGGCGCCGGCGCGCACCCGCCCGCCCCCGCGCCCGCGCCCGGCAAGGCCCCCGCGCCCGGCGCCGCGCCCCCGCGCGTCCTCACCGAACAGGACGTCCTCACAGGACAGGACCCGAGCGGCGTCCTCCCCGAGACCGCGCCGGGCGGCGAGGCGCCGGTCCTGCTGCGCGCCGGCGACGTCGTCGTCCCCGCCCTCGCGGGCGGCCCCGTCGCGCGCGTGGTGGACGAGGCCGCCGAGGGCGCCGCCCTGGGGCGCGGCCTGCACCTGCTGCGCCCCGACCCGGCCGCGCTGGACCCCTGGTTCCTCGCCGGGTTCCTGCGCGGCACCGCCAACCAGCGCCAGGCCAGCAGCTACGCCTCCACCGCCACCCGCGTCGACGTGCGCCGCCTCCAGCTGCCCCGGCTGCCGCTCGCCGAGCAGCGCCGGTACGGCGAACGGTTCCGCGCCCTCGCCGAGTTCGAGCAGGCCCTGCGGCAGGCGGGCCGCCTCGGGGAGCGGCTGGTGCGCGGCCTGTACGACGGGCTGACGGACGGCACCCTGGAGGCCTGACCCGTCGGCGCCCGGGGCGCCCGGCGCGAGGCGCGGCGCGTGGCGCGGTGCGGGGGCGCGGGGGCGGGGCGCGGGGCGGGCGAAGACAACGGAACGGTATACGCGTGCAACCGTACGGCCGTTGTCGGAGTCGCTGTATACGCTCGTTCCTGTCTGCGAGCGTCGTTCCACCCCCGGTCCCTGGAGGAGCCATGTACGGCCCCGGCCCCGTGCCACCGCAGGGCGGCACGCCGACCCACGTCGTCGTGCTCCGTGTGCTCTTCGCCGTGCTGCCGCTGCTGAGCTGCGGCATGCTCGCCGCGGGGGCGCTCCTGCGGCTCGCGCTGGTGACCCGCAGGCCCCGCGACTGGTGGCTGTTCGGCGCGTCCGTGATCGTGACGATCGTGGGCATAGCCTTCATACCGGAGGACACGGAGACGCTCCAGGCCGACCTCTCGGTGGGCGGCCTCCTGCTGCACGCCGCGCTGGTCACCGGGTACTTCCTGTACGCGGACATCCGCCACTTCGACCGGCGCCCGCACGGCCCGGCCGCCCTCGCGGGCCCCTCGCCGTACGCGGGCACCGTCCCGTCGGCGGGCCCCGGCTACGGCTACCCGGCCGCCCACGGCAGGACGCCGTACCCCGCCACGCCGGCGGCCCCCACCCCGTACGGGCAGCTCACGCCCCCCGCGCAGGTCCCCCCGCGGGCCCCGGCCCCGCCGCACGTCCCGCCCGTGCCCGCCCCGCAGCAGGGCGCCGCGCCCGCGGCCCCCCGCATCGACCAGGTGCGTGCCGAGCTGGACGAGCTGAGCGACCTCCTGCGGAAGGAGGAGGGCGGCCGGTGAACGGACGGGTCATCACCGACCGGTACGAGCTGTCCGCACTGATCGGCCAGGGCGGCATGGGCCAGGTCTGGACGGCGTACGACCGGCGGCTCGACCGGCGCGTGGCCGTCAAGCTGCTGCGCCCCGACCACATGGCGGCCGCCACCGTCGCGGAGGAGATGCGCCGCCGCTTCGTCCGCGAGTGCCGGGTCACCGCGCAGGTCTCGCACCCCGGCCTGGTCACCGTCCACGACGCCGGCGGCGACGGCGACGACCTGTACCTGGTCATGCAGTACGTCGAGGGTGCCGACCTCTCCGACCACCTCGCCGAGCACGATCCGTACCCGTGGCCGTGGGCCGTCGCGGTCGCCGCGCAGCTGTGCGCCGTGCTGGCCGCCGTCCACGCCGTGCCGATCGTCCACCGCGACCTGAAGCCGCGCAACGTGATGGTGCGGCCCGACGGCTCGATCACCGTCCTCGACCTGGGCGTCGCGTCCGTGCTGGACACCGACACCACGCGCCTCACCCACACCGGCTCGCCCATCGGCAGCCCCGCCTACATGGCGCCCGAGCAGGCCATGGGCGGCGCCGTCGGCCCGTACACGGACCTGTACGCGCTCGGGGTCGTCCTGCACGAACTCCTCAGCGGGAACGTCCCCTTCGCGGGCTCCACCGCGCTCGGCGTCCTCCACCGCCACCTGTACGAGGCGCCGCCGCCCGTCCGGTCGCTGCGCGCCGACGTCCCCGAGGCGCTGGAGGCGCTGGTGCTGCGGCTCCTCGCGAAGGACCCCCAGCACCGGCCGTCCGGCGCTCAGGAGGTGTACGAGGCGCTCGCCCCGCTGCTGCCCGCGCGGTCCACGGGACCGGCCGGGCCGCTGGACCCCACGAGGCCGTTCACCCGGCCGCTGGCACCCTGGCCGGAGCGCGCCTCGGCGCCCGCCCCGGCGGTGCCCGTACCGCCGCCGCCGACCGTCCCGCCGTCCGCCGGGGCGCCGGGGCAGGCCGGTCCGGCGTCCACGGGCGGGGCGTCCACCGGTGGGGTGCACGGCGGGGGGACGGGGGCCGGCGGGATGTTCGCCGGTGCCGGGGCGACCGGCGGGACCCCGGCCGGGCGGCCCGACGTGGCCGCCGCCGTCGACGAGGTGAAGCGGCTGCTGGGGGAGGGCCGCATCACGCAGGCCGTCGACATCCTCGGCGCGATCCTCCCGGCCGCCGCGGCCGCGCACGGCGAGCACTCGCACGTGGTGCGGGTCCTGCGCAAGCAGTACGCCACGACCCTCATGGACGACGGCCAGTACCGGCGGGCCCTGCCCGAGCTGCGCCGCCTCGCCGCCGACCGGGAGGCCGAGGCGGGCCCGGCCGACCCGCAGACCCTGCAGTACCGGCACGACGTGGCCGTCTGCCTGGAGCAGCTCGGCCAGGCGGCCGAGGCGCTCGCCGAGTACCGGGCGATCCTGCCGTACCACGAGAGCGCCCGGCGGCAGCCCGGCGCCGACCCGAGCCGGGCGTTCGGCATCCGGCACCGGATCGGCCACCTCCTGCTGACGATGGGCGACCACTCGGGAGCCCACCAGCAGCTCCAGAACCTGCTGTACGACACGGAGCGGACGTACGGGCCGTACCACCCGCTCGCGGGCGAACTGCGCCGCGCGCTGTCCCACCAGCAGCAGATCCGCGGCCGCTGACGGCCCGCCCGGCCGTGCCCGCTGACGGCCCGCCCGGCCGTGCCCGCTGACGGCCCGTCGGCCGTACCCGGCCGGCCCTGGCCCGGCTGCCAGGACGCCCCTGCTTGGACGAACCGGCCCTGCGCGAGGCCCTGGAGCGGGCCGCGGCCGGGCGTCCGGTCCACGGCCGCAGCCGGGCCATGGCACGGCCGCTGCTGCGCGCCGTCGGGCATCTGCCGGGCGTCGTCGCCGCCGCCGGGAGCAGGACCGGACGGGACGTCTGGCGCGCCGCGCCCCCGCTCGCGGTCCTCGGCGCGCTCTCGCGGCTCTTCCCGCGCCTGCCCGCCGACCGGCGGGGCCCCGCCGCGGCCGCGGTTGCCGTCCTGGTCGTCTGCGCGGCGGCCGCCGGGCTGGCGGTCCTAACCTGACGGCATCGCGGCGGGCGGGCAGGGAGCCGGTGCGGGCGACGGCTGGGGCATGTGCCGGCTCCGCGCGTGCCGTGACGGCGAACCGGGTGTACGAAGCGGCCCGGTCCCCGCGCCGGCCACGAGCGGCCCCGCCGCACCCCGGGCCCCGGCGCCCGGCCCGTACGGTCCGGGGGCCCTACGCCGCGGCCGAGTGGTACGCGGAGTCGGCCACCCGGCCGAGGGGGCGCAGGCCCAGGCCGGCGGAGGCGGCCGGCGGGGCGACCAGGAGCGCGTCGGGGGCGGCCAGGCCGAGGACGTCCTCGCAGGCCGCGTCCAGCAGCAGCACGCCGTACCGCCGGTCCCGCACCTCGGGCCCGTCCGGCCCGCCCCGCACCAGCCGCGTCTCGCCGGAACCGGCCCCGCCCAGCGCCAGGTTGTCCCGCACCGCGTCCTCGTCCAGCGCACCGGTCAGCGTCAGCCGGGCCTCCACGCCCTGGCGCCGGAGCATCCTGCGCAGCGCCGCCGCGAACAGCCCGTGCCGGGCTCCGGTCTCCAGGACCTCCACCACGCCGCCGCGGGCCGCGCCCACGAGCCGGGGCACCGCCGCCAGCCGGCCGCACACGTCGGACACCGAGCCCCCGATCCCGCCGGCGCCCAGCGCCTCCAGCGCCACGAGGTGCCGGTACGCCACCGTGACGTCGCCGCGCGCCCGCTCGTCCGCCGCGCCGGTCAGCGCGCCGAGCTCGGCGACGAGCCGGTCCACCTGCTCGGGCGTCGGCATCCGGTGCGCGTCGCGGCCCGTGTGGTCGAGCAGCAGCCCGAGCCCGTAGCTGCGCCGCCGCAGATCGGCGAGCTCGTGGTGGAGGGCGTCCAGGTCCTTCTGGAACGCGTGCGTCACGTGCTCCATGCGCTGCTCGACCAGGGAGACGGCGGGCCGCAGCAGCCGCCTCGTCAGCGGGTTGCTCAGAAGAGAGGGCATGCGGGGCAAGCTACGCCGCGCCGCCCCGCTCGCGGGAGACCGCACGGTGGTGCGCGGGTGAAGTCTTGGTGGCGTACGGGCGGCGCGCGCGCCGGAGCCGCGCCCCCACCGCCCGCACCGCCCCCACCGCCCGCACCACCCCCGCAGGCGCCGCCACCCCCGACGCCCCCGCAGGCCCCGCCACCCCCGACGCCCGCGCCATGCCCGCGGCCCCCGACGGCCCCGCCGGCCGTGCGACCCCCGCCGGCCGTGCGACCCCCGCAGGCCCCGCAGGCCCCGGCGGCCGCAGGGCGAACCCCGCCACCACCAGCCCCGCCACCGCCAGCGCCCCGGCGGCCGCCCCGGCGCGCAGCCCCGGCGTGCGGAACGCGCAGCTCACCGACCGCGCGCCCGGTGGCACCCGAACGGCCATCAGCCCCAGGTGCTCCCCGGCCGGCCGGCCCTCGCACCGCCACCCGGCGATCCGGGGCGCCGCCAGGACGGCCACCCCGCGCGCCCCCGGCGCCAGCCGGGCCTCCACCCGGTCGCCGTCCACCCGTACGTCCACCGCCGCCCCGGCGCGCAGCCGGGCCACCGCCTCGCCCAGCAGCGCCCGGTCGAGGCAGCCGACGGAACCCCCCGGCACGGCACCCCGGCCCCGCCACTCCACGCGCGCGCCCGCCACGCGCTGGACGCCGAGCGGGGTCATGGCGGCCCGCCGCTTGGGCAGCCCGCCGCGCAGCTCGACCGGCCGGCCGCCGCCGAGGCGCGCCGTTCCGGTGAAGTCGGGCGCCCAGGCGAAGACCTCGTGGCCGACCGGGCACACCCCGTCGGAGGGGAGGCCGTAGACGCGGGACCCGAGCAGCAGCTCCTGGTTGCGGAACGCGGAGGCGCCGTACCGGAGCTCGCGCGGATTGGACGGCCGGACCGTCACCAGCGGCAGCCGCTGCGCGTTCCACACCAGCCGCCCGTCGCGCCACCGGGCGCCCACCGCGAACAGGGCGTCCGTCACGGGGTTGTCGAGGCTCTGGAGGCTGCGCCCGTGCGAGGTCCAGCCGCCCCCGAGCGCCGCGAGGGTCCGGGTCCACACCTCGGGGGTGTGGCTGCTGTAGTACGCGGCGCCCTGCCCGCCGACCAGCAGCGGGTCGTTGCCCGTCAGCTGCGGCCGGCCCGGCTCCGTCCGGTGGCCGGGCCAGCCGTCCGCGCCCCGCACGGCCGCCGCCCGCGCGTCGTGCGCGGCGCCCCAGGACGGGTAGTGGTCCAGCCGCGCGGGCCGCTCCCGGTCGGCGTACGCGGTGGTGGCCGCCCCCGGCACGACCACGGTGCCCGCCAGCAGCAGTCCCCCCGCCCCCCGCAGCACCCGCCGCCCGTGCCCCGCACCACGGAGCACACCCCGGAGCCCCGCACCACGGAGCACACCCCGGAGCCCCGCACCCCGCGGCGACCGCCGTCCGCCCCCCGCCCGCCGCAGCGCCCCCGCTCCCCACAGGCCGTCCCCCCGGGGCCCCGCCTCGCTCAACGCCTCCCGCCCGGACCCCGCCCCCCGGACCGGCCCCGCCCCCGCGCGCAGCAGCAGTACCCCCGCCACCGCGACCAGCGCCGCGCCGCCGAACAGCCCGTACGCCGCGCCCGACACCAGCGCGCTGCCCGCCGCGCCGGCCGCGACCGCGCCCAGCACCGCCGCCCCGCCCAGCAGCGGACGCCATCCCGGCCAGCCGCCCGCGGCCACCCCCGTCCACGCCGCCATCACCACCACACCGGCCAGGACGAACGTCTGCCGGTACGGGCTGCCGTTCGGCGTGGCGAACACATGCCACACCAGGTGCGTCGGCTCCCACTGCGCCGACAGCACCACCCCCGCGGCCAGCGCGCACCACCCGCCCCGCTCCCGCCCGGCCACCGCCCGGTGGAAGGGCAACGCGGCGGCGAGCAGCAGCGCCCCCGCGCCCAGGAACAGCGCGGGGGTGAAGAAGCTGTACGTCACCGGGAGCACCCGCGCGGCCACGTCGGCCCACTCCGCCGCCTCGAACCGGCGGGTCCACCCCGGATAGGCGTGCCGCGACCCGAGGAACACCGGCACCAGTACCGGCGCCGCCAGCCCCACCCCCAGCAGCACGGTCAGCACCGCCCGCCCCAGCACCGCCCCCGTCCCGCGCCCGGCGACGCCCCCGGACCCACGCTCCGCGGACCCCGCACGCCCCGCCCCGGCCCCCACCGCGATGCGCACGAGCAGCACCAGCCCCGCGCCCAGCGTGGCCATGTACGCCGTGTAGAAGTTCGCCGCCCAGCACAGGGCCACGACGACCGGCCCCAGCGCGGTCCGCCGCCCCTCCCGCACCCACTCCACCACCAGGCACAGCAGCGGGAAGGCGATCAGCCCGTCCAGCCACATCGGGTTGTAGGCGGCCTCCACCACCGCCCAGCCGCACAGCGCGTAGGCGGCGCCGAGCACGGCGGCGCCCCACCGGGGGCCCCGCCGCTGCCGCAGCAGCACCACGGCCATGGCGGCAGCGGCGGCGCCCGGCTTCAGGGCCGTCACCACGTACACGGCCAGGTCGATCCGCTCCCGTGGGAAGACCGCGACGAGCAGGGCGAACGGGCTGGTCAGATAGGTGCCCAGATCGGGGAGCAGGCTGGTCCCGTAGCCCGAGCGCCAGTTGAGCAGCACCCCGCCGCCGGCCCGACCGTGCAGCAGGTCCCACAGGTGGGCGTGGAACGGCACGAACTGGTTGCCGAGGTCGTTGACGGCACGGGTGCGCGCCCCGAAGGGGAAGGTGCGGGCGGCGGCGTCACCGGCGCAGACCGCCGCCACGGCCAGCAGCGCGGCGGGCAGGGCGGCCACCCAGGCGCCCCGCGCGGAACCGGGCGAAGCCCCCGAGCCCCCACCCGCACCACCACCACCACCACCGCCCCCGGCCCCGGCCCCGGCGTCACCACCGAGCCCGGCACCGCCCCCGGCCCCGCCCCCGGCATCACCGAGCCCGGCACCGTCCCCGGCATCGACGTCACCGCCAGGACCGGTCCCGGTCCCGGCCCCAGTCCCACCACAGGTACGGAATCCGGCCACGCCCCGAATATGGCACCGGGCGGCGCCGGAAATCGCCCGATACCCGTTCCCCACGGGCGAGTTCACCGGATGGCCGCCTGCCCGCCACAGGAGGGGTCCGCACCCGACACGCTCGGCGGTTTCCGTGTACCGCGTGCTGATCTCGATAGTGGTGCCCTGTTACGACGAAGAGGAGATCATCGCCCGGTTCCACGAGCACGTCACCCGGGAACTGGGTCACATCGCGGCGGACTTCGAGCTCGTCTACGTGGACGACGGCAGCCGCGACCGCACCCTGGAGCTGCTCCAGGAGCGGGCCGCCGCCGACCCGCGCGTGCGCTACGTCTCCTTCAGCCGGAACTTCGGCAAGGAGGCCGCCATGCTCGCCGGGCTCCGCCATGCCGCCGGGGACGCGGTGGTCCTCATGGACGCCGACCTCCAGCACCCGCCGCGCCTCGTCGGCCGCATGCTGGAGCTGCACGCCGAGGGCTGGGACCAGGTCGTCGCCCGCCGGACCCGCGACGGCGACCGGGTCACCCGCACCCTGCTCGCCCGCGGCTACTACCGGGTGATCAACCGGCTGGTGGACGTGGAGCTGGTCGACGGCGTCGGCGACTTCCGGCTGCTGTCGCGCCGCGCGGTCGACGCGGTCCTGGAGCTCACCGAGTACAACCGCTTCTCGAAAGGGATCTTCGCCTGGGTCGGGTTCCCCACGACGACCTTCGAGTACCGCAACGAGGGCCGCGAGTCGGGCCGCTCGAAATGGACGCTCCGGAAGCTGTTCGACTACGGGCTGGACGGGCTGCTCTCCTTCAACGACAAACCGCTCCGCCTCGCCCTCCACCTGGGGCTCGTCCTGGTGGGCACCGCGTCCCTGTACGCGGCGTGGATCGTGGGCGACGCCCTGGTCAACGGCGTCGACACGCCCGGATACGTCACCCTGCTGGTCGCCGTCACCGCGCTCGCCGGTGTCCAGATGGTCATGCTCGGCGTGATCGGGGAGTATGTGGGCCGTATCTACTACGAGGTGAAGCGGCGCCCCCACTTCCTGGTGAAGGCGGCGAACACCGGTGCCCCGCGCACCCGACCGTCACCCGGGGAGTTCAGTCGAAGATGACCGGCGTCAGCGGCCAGATCGTCAGGTTCGCCCTGGTCGGGGTGGTGAACACCGGCACCTACTACGGCTGCTACCTGCTGTTCCTCGCGCTCGGCCTGCCGTACGTCGCCGCGCACGTCGTCGCGTTCCTGCTGTCGATGACCGGCTCGTTCTTCCTCACCAGCCACTTCACCTACCGCACCCGCCCCACCTGGCGGAAGTTCCTGCTCTTCCCCCTCACCAACGCCGCCAACTTCGTGATCACCACCGCCGGGGTGTGGCTGCTGGTCGGGGTGGCGGGCCTGTCCAGCCGGTACGCGCCGCTGCTCGCGGCCGCCGCGGCCATCCCCGTCACGTTCGTCGTCTCCCGGACGATCATGCTGCGCCCCGAGGAGCGCGGAGGGCGCGGAGGGCGCGGAGGGCCGAGAGGGCGGGGAGGACGGCGAGGGCGCGGGAACCCGGGGGACCGTGACTCGTTGGCAGAAGTGGCTCCGAAGTAGTGGCCCGGACCACGGCCACTGCCTACCATCGATCACCGCAAGGTCGTTGACACTGACGTACGACCCACGCCGGGAGGCCCCCTTTGCACCGCCGCCGTCGCACCGCCCTCTCCGTGTCCGCCGCCCTCGTCGCCGCGGCCCCACTCCTCAGCGCCTGCGGCAGCGACGCCCACCCGGGCGCGGCGGCCGTCGTCGGCGGCCAGCGGATCGAGACGACCGCCCTCCAGGCCCAGGTCCGGGACGTCCGCACGGCGCAGGAGGCGTCGCCCCAGGGCGACCAGCTCATCCGCGCCACGGGCGACCTCAGCCGCGAGAAGCTCAACGGAATGATCTTCGACCGGGTGGTGGAGAAGGTCGCCGCCGACGCCGGCATCACCGCCAGCCGCAAGGAGGTCCAGCGGACCCGGAGCGACGCCGCCCGCCAGTACGGCGGCGACCGCGGGCTCGCCGAGATGCTCCTGCGGCAGCAGGGCACCGCCCCCGGCGAGATCGACGGCCTGGTCCGCCGCAACGTCCTCATGAACAAGATCGCCGAGAGGTACGGGGTGACCAACACCCCCGAGGGCCAGGAGAAGCTCACCAAGCTGTTCGGCGCCGCCTCCAAGGAGCTCGGCGTCGACGTGAACCCCCGGTACGGCACCTGGGACCACGACCGCATCCAGCTCGGCGAGCAGCAGGCCCCCTGGCTGCGCCAGGTCAGCCAGGACCCGGCGGCGGTCCCGGCCGTCGGGTAGGGGCGAGGCGGTAGGTTCGAGGGGTGAACGCCGAACCCGCAGACACCCCCGGCACCGGCCGCGTCGTCCTCCTCACCACCAGCCACCGGGTGGCGCCCGGCGTGCTGTCCTGGCCGGCGTGGCGGACCCTGCGCGCCGCCGACGCGGTGCTGTGCCCCGACGCCGGCCACCCCCAGCTCCCGTACCTGCGGGAGGCCGGCGTCACCGTCGGGATCGCCGCGCCCACGGCAGAGGAACTGGTCGACGCCTGCGCCGGCGGCCGCACGGTCGTCGTCCTCGCGTCCGGCGAGGGCGACCGGGCGCTGACCGACGGCCTGGCCCGGCTCGCCGGGTCCGGCCGCACCGCCATGCCCGACCTGGAGCTGCTGCCCGGCTCGTACGACCTGCCCGGCGCCCGCCTCCTCGACCTGGTCGAGGTGATGGACCGCATCCGCCGCGCGTGCCCCTGGTCGTCCCGGCAGACGCACCGGGGCCTGGCCAAGTACGCCATCGAGGAGGCGTACGAGCTGGTCGAGGCGATCGAGGACGGCGACCGCGCGGAGCTGCGGGAGGAGCTGGGGGACGTGCTGCTCCAGGTCGTCTTCCACGCGCGGATCGCCGAGGAGGACGAGGAGGAGCCGTTCTCGCTGGACGACGTGGCGGGGGGCCTGGTCGACAAGCTCGTCCACCGGCACCCGCACGTCTTCGGCGACGCGACCGCCGAGACGCCCGAGGAGGTCAAGGAGCACTGGCTGCGCACCAAGGCCGCCGAGAAGCGGCGCACCTCCGTCACGGACGGCGTCCCCCTGGGCCAGCCCGGACTGGCGCTGGCGGCGAAGCTGGCGGGGCGCGTGCGCGCCGCGGGCCTGGACGTCCCGCTCCCGGAGGGGGAGGACGTGGGCCACGCCCTGCTGGAGGCGGCGGCCCGCGCGGAGGCGGACGGCGTGGACCCGGAGGCCGCCCTGCGCGCCGCGGCCCGCGCGTACCGGGACGCCATCCGCGCGGCGGAGGGCCACGGCCCGGCGGACGGGGCCCACGACGGGGCGGACGACGGGGACCCGGCGGCGGACGGCGACCCGGCGGACGGGGCCCACGACGGGGCGGACGGCGGGGACCCGGCGGCGGACGACGTCCCGGCGGACGGCGGCGACCCGGCGGACGGCCACGCGCCCGCGTGAACGGTGCGGCCCTCGCGTGACGGCCCCCCTCGGCCCCCGGTGACCGCCCCGCCCTCGCGTAGCGTCCCCGCCCGAGCCGCGGGCAGCACCCGAGCCGCGGGCAGCACCCGAGCCACCCGGCACGGGGGCCGCCGCCCCCGCGCCGGCCGGGCGGATACCGTCGAGGGGTGAACGCCGCGAACGACCCCGCCACGCCCCCGGAACTCTTCACCTGGGAGTTCGCCACCGACCCGTACCCGGCGTACGCCTGGCTGCGGGAGCACGCGCCGGTGCACCGCACGCGGCTGCCCAGCGGGGTCGAGGCGTGGCTGGTCACCCGGTACGCCGACGCCCGGCAGGCGCTCGCCGACCAGCGGCTCAGCAAGAACCCCGCGCACCACGACGAGCCCGCCCACGCCAGGGGCAAGACGGGCATCCCGGGGGAGCGCAAGGCCGAGCTGATGACGCACCTGCTGAACATCGACCCGCCGGACCACACGCGGCTGCGGCGGCTGGTGTCGAAGGCGTTCACGCCCCGCCGGGTCGCCGAGTTCGCCCCGCGCGTGCAGGAACTGACGGACCGTCTCATCGACGGTTTCGCAACAAAAGGAGAGGCCGACCTCATCCACGAGTTCGCCTTTCCGCTCCCCATTTACGCCATTTGCGACATGCTCGGTGTGCCCGCCGAGGACCAGGACGACTTCCGGGACTGGGCCGGGCAGATGATCCGGCACGGGGGCGGGCCGCGCGGCGGGGTGGCGCGCGCCGTGAAGCGGATGCGGGCGTACCTGGTGGAGCTGATCCACCGCAAGCGCTCGGACCCCGGGGACGACCTGATCTCCGGTCTGATCCGCGCCTCCGACCACGGTGAGCACCTCACCGAGAACGAGGCCGCGGCGATGGCGTTCATCCTGCTGTTCGCCGGCTTCGAGACGACCGTGAACCTCATCGGCAACGGCACCTACGCCCTGCTGCGCGAGCCCGCCGAGCGCGCCCGCCTCCAGGCGTCCCTCGCGGCCGGGGAGACGGGGCTGCTGGCCACGGGAGTGGAGGAACTCCTTCGCTACGACGGGCCAGTTGAGCTGGCGACCTGGCGGTACGCGACGGAGCCGCTCACGCTGGGCGGGCAGCGGATCGAGCGCGGCGACCCGGTCCTGGTCGTCCTGGCGGCGGCCGACCGGGACCCGGCGCGGTTCGCCGAGCCGGACGTCCTGGACCTCGGGCGCCGCGACAACCAGCACCTCGGGTACGGGCACGGCATCCACTACTGCCTGGGCGCGCCGCTCGCGCGGCTGGAGGGGCAGACCGCGCTCGCCACGCTGCTGACACGCCTGCCGGACCTGCGGCTGGCCGCCGATCCGGCCGAACTCCGGTGGCGCGGCGGCCTCATCATGCGCGGCCTGCGCACGCTTCCGGTGGCCTTTACACCGGAAAAAGCTGACGGTACGTCAATACTGTGATGTTCGCGTTATCCCCGCTGCATCGACTTGTGACTGACGTTCGAATGCCGCTACGTTCACCGTCACCTCAGCAGCAGTCACGCGAAAGGTCCACCGCATGCGCTCCGGTAACGGACGACACCGTCGACCCCGTCAAGCACCCGCCCTCGTCGTCGCCGCGGGCGTGACCGGATCAGCGATCGCCCTGCCGCTGCTCGGCGCGGGCACCGCGTCCGCCGCCGACGCCCCCACGTGGGACCGGGTCGCCGAGTGCGAGACCGGCGGCATGTGGAGCGCCGACCTCGGCAACGGGTACTACGGCGGCCTCCAGCTCTCCCAGGAGACCTGGCAGGCGTACGGCGGCACGGCGTACGCGCCGCGCGCCGACCTCGCCAGCCGCTCCCAGCAGATCGCGGTCGCGGAGAAGGTCTACGCCGCCCAGGGCTCCGCCGCGTGGGAGACCTGCGCCCCGATCGCGGGACTCGGCGGCGACGAGGGCTCGGCCCCGGTCGAGTCCGACCCGACCGCCGTGCCCCAGCCCTCCGAGAGCACCGGAGCGGAGAAGGGCAAGGGCAAGGAGACCGGCAAGGGGGCCGACGCGGAGACCGGCGGGGAGGCCGGCGAAGGGGCGCCCGCCGCGCCGGAGGAGGCCCCCGCGGGCACGGAGGGCGCCGAGGGCTCCGCGGAGCCGGGCGCGGACCCGGCGGAGTCCGGCGGCCCGGCCGCCCCCGACGCGACGGCCGGCCCGACCGCTCCCGGCGGCCCCGCCACCGGCCCCGCCGCCCCCGGCGAGGCGCCGGCGGCCGGGAACGGCGCGGGCACCCCCGCGCCCGGCACCGGCAAGCACCGCGGCGAGCCGGCCAAGGAGGAGGCCGGCGCCGCCCCGGCCGTACCGGGCGGATCCGGCGAGTCGGGCGAAACCGGTGTTCCGGCCGAGCCGCGCGAAACCGGTGGACACCCCTCACGTGGTGACGGAACGGCACGTACGGGCGAGGGCCTGGCCCCCGACGGCACGTACACCGTCCAGCCCGGCGACAACCTCTGGTCCATCGCCGACACCCACGAGGTCCCCGGCGGCTGGCCGGCGCTCTACGAGTCGAACCGCGGCACCGTCGGAAGCGACCCCGACCTCATCCGCCCTGGCCAGAGCCTGGAGCTGGGCGCGAATCAGGGGTAGTTACGGGCTGAATGTCCGTTTCCTCGAAGTGAGACAAGAGTCTCTTCACTCCAACTCGCGCCCTCACGCCGCCCGATCGGTCCGCTTCCGCCCCTACCTGCGCAAACACCCTCACGAGGGAGGCTCGTAGGGGCGGATTGACCGGGATGTCTGACTTTGATCTCCGCGCGGGTCTGTGCGTACCGTCGATACCGCTCGCCAACGCGGGCCCCGTTCGACCGGTAACGCCGAATCCTGCCGCCGGACGACGGGAACAGTCGACGCTTCGAGCGCCGTAGGCAGGAGCGGGGGACCCAAGGTAGGTGCCGGGCCCGGTCGTCGGGAGACGAGCGGAACCGGCTCGGGGTGAAGCCGCGCGCCACCCGGCGCGCGGCCGGGCACTCACCAGGCCCGAACCCGACAGCTCACCTCGCAGGCGTCGGTGAGGAGATCCGCCATGCTGAATTCCGGCAAGGGCAAGCACCGCCGCCCGTCCAAGGCCGTCCGTCTCGCCGCGTTCGCCGGCATCACCGGTGTGGCCGTCGCCGCCCCGCTGATGGGCGCCGCGCCCGCCGGCGCCGCGACCGCCGCCGAGTGGGACCGCGTCGCGCAGTGCGAGTCCGGCGGCAACTGGTCCATCAACACCGGCAACGGCTACTACGGCGGCCTGCAGTTCTCGGCCTCCACCTGGGCCGCGTACGGCGGCACGCAGTACGCCTCCACGGCCGACAAGGCCAGCAAGTCCCAGCAGATAGCCATCGCCGAGAAGGTCCTCGCGGGCCAGGGCAAGGGCGCCTGGCCGAGCTGCGGCGTCGGCCTGTCCTCCGCCCCGTACGGCGGCGCCGCCCCCGAGCGCGCGGCCGAGCAGCCCACCACGCGCAGCGAGCAGCGCACGGCCCCGAAGGCCGCGCCGTCCGCGCCGAAGCCCTCCACGCCGAAGGCCGCGCCCAAGGCGGCGCCGAAGAAGACCGTGACCACGCCGACCGGGGCGAAGGTCGCGAAGGGCGACGGCGAGTACGCGGTGAAGGCCGGCGACACGCTCAGCAGCATCGCCGCGGCGGAGAAGGTCAAGGGCGGCTGGAAGAAGCTGTTCGACCTCAACAAGGACATCGTCGCGGACGCCGACCTCATCTACCCGGGCCAGCAGCTCCACCTGAGCTGACCTCAGGCGCGCCCCGCGGCCGGGAGACCGGTCCGGGGCGCCTCCGCGGTCCGGCCCCGGGCCGTCGCGCATCCCCCGTACGCGACGGCCCGGGGCCTTCCCCCTCCTCCGCGCCGCGCTTCCCGGCCGAGCGGCCGCCCGCCCCGCCCCCCGGGGCCGCCCGCCCGGCGACCGCCCCCCATGGCCGCCCGGCCACCGTCGGCCGGCCGCCCGAGGCGTCCGGCCGGGCCCCATACCGGGGCACATCCCCCCACGCCGGATGAGTGCGAGCCCGCTCAAGCCGGTTACCGTCCGGTAGGGAACATGGGCGTTCGCCCCGAACGCCCCGGCCCATCCGGTTTTTCGTCCCAGGGGGCGGGCGGTAGCGGGCCGGGGGCGCCCCGCCGGTTAGGCTCGTGCCGCAGGACTCAAGGTCCCGCACTCCACGCGTCACATCCCAGAAGGAGATGCTCGTGCCGTCCATCGACGTCGTCGTAGCCCGGGAAATCCTCGACTCCCGAGGCAACCCCACGGTCGAGGTCGAGGTCGGCCTCGACGACGGCAGCACCGGCCGTGCTGCCGTTCCGTCCGGTGCCTCCACCGGTGCGTTCGAGGCCCTCGAGCTCCGCGACGGTGACAAGGACCGCTACCTCGGCAAGGGTGTCGAGAAGGCCGTGCTCGCCGTCATCGAGCAGATCGGCCCGGAGCTCGTCGGCTACGACGCCACCGAGCAGCGGCTGATCGACCAGGCGATGTTCGACCTGGACGCCACCCCCGACAAGTCCTCGCTCGGCGCCAACGCCATCCTCGGCGTCTCCCTCGCCGTGGCGCACGCCGCCTCCGAGGCGTCCGACCTCCCGCTCTTCCGCTACCTGGGCGGCCCCAACGCGCACCTGCTGCCGGTGCCGATGATGAACATCCTGAACGGCGGCTCGCACGCCGACTCCAACGTGGACATCCAGGAGTTCATGATCGCTCCCGTCGGCGCGGAGTCCTTCTCCGAGGCCCTGCGCTGGGGCACCGAGGTCTACCACACCCTCAAGAAGGTGCTGAAGGAGAAGGGCCTGTCCACCGGCCTCGGCGACGAGGGCGGCTTCGCCCCGGACCTGGAGTCCAACCGCGCCGCGCTCGACCTCATCCTGGAGGCGATCAAGCAGGCCGGCTACACCCCGGGCAAGGACATCGCCCTGGCGCTCGACGTCGCCGCGTCCGAGTTCTACAAGGACGGCGCGTACGAGTTCGAGGGCAAGTCCCGCACGGCCGCCGAGATGACCGAGTACTACGCCGAGCTGGTCGAGGCGTACCCGCTCGTCTCCATCGAGGACCCGCTGTTCGAGGACGACTGGGACGGCTGGAAGACCATCACCGAGAAGCTCGGCTCCAAGGTCCAGCTCGTCGGTGACGACCTGTTCGTCACCAACCCGGAGCGCCTGGCCCGCGGCATCGAGGAGGGCGCCGCCAACGCCCTGCTCGTGAAGGTCAACCAGATCGGCTCCCTCACCGAGACCCTGGACGCCGTCGAGCTGGCCCAGCGCAACGGCTTCAAGTGCATGATGTCCCACCGCTCCGGCGAGACCGAGGACGTCACCATCGCCGACCTGGCCGTCGCCACCAACTGCGGCCAGATCAAGACCGGCGCCCCGGCCCGCTCCGAGCGCGTCGCCAAGTACAACCAGCTGCTGCGCATCGAGGAGATCCTCGACGACGCCGCCGTGTACGCCGGCCGCAGCGCGTTCCCGCGGTTCCGCCCCGCGGACGCCTGAGCCGGGCGGGACTGACGTCCCGTCGCCCCGGTTGCGTACGTCCCCGGCCACGGTCCCGTACCGTGTCCGGGGACGTCGTACGTGAGGAGGGGCGCACCGATGGGCCAGGACCGGGACCGGTTCTCGACCGCGACGAGGCTGCGGCTGCTCGGCGAGCAGACCGCCGCGCGCGTCTACCGCTCCCAGAGCCGCCGCCAGGCGCGCCGCTCCCGCCTCACCGGCCGGGCCGCGTTCCTCGCCCTCGTCGTCTGCACCATGGTCGTCGCCCTCGCCTACCCGATGCGGCAGTACGTGTCGCAGCGCGGCGAGATCGCCGAGCAGGAGCGCCTCGCCGAGCAGGCCGCCGCCCGCGTCGAGAGGTTGCGCGACGAGAAGGCCCGACTCCAGGACGACGCCTACGTCAGGCGGCTCGCCCGCCAGCACCTCCACTACGTGCTGCCCGGCGAGACGGCCTACACCATGAACGACCCGGACGCGGCGCGGTCCCGGCGCACCGACCAGGGCGGCACCGGCAGCCCCTGGTACTCCGACGTCTGGGACGGCGTCGACCGCGCCGACCGCACCCGCGCCGGCCGGCAGGACCCGTAGAACGACCGGTGACCCGCGGCGGCCCCCGAGGCCCCGCGGCTCCGCCCCGACCGCCCCACCAGGACCGAGCAGGATCAAGGCAGGCATGCAGACGCCCCCTCCGCAGACCGAACGCACCGAGCCGACCCAGGCCGACGTCGAGGCATTCCAGGAACAGCTCGGCCGCCCGCCGCGCGGCCTGCGGGCCATCGCGCACCGCTGCCCGTGCGGCCGGCCGGACGTGGTGGAGACCGCGCCCCGGCTCCCCGACGGCACGCCCTTCCCGACGACGTACTACCTGACGTGCCCCCGCGCGAACTCCGCGATCGGCACGCTGGAGGCGAACGGCGTCATGAAGGAGATGACCGAGCGCCTCGCCGCCGACCCGGAGCTGGCCGCCGCCTACCGGGCCGCGCACGAGGACTACATCGCCCGCCGCGACGCCATCGAGGTCCTCGCCGGGTTCCCCAGCGCCGGCGGGATGCCCGACCGCGTGAAGTGCCTCCACGTGCTGGTCGCCCACTCCCTGGTCGCCGGTCCCGGCGTGAACCCGCTGGGCGACGAGGCGCTGGCGATGCTCCCCGAGTGGTGGGCGAAGGGCCCCTGCGTGAGCGCCGGGAGCGGCGCGTGCGCGCAGCGGGAGGAGGACGCCCGATGACCCGTGTCGCCGCCGTCGACTGCGGTACGAACTCCATCCGCCTCCTCGTGGCGGACGCGGACCCCGTCGCGGGCACCCTCGTCGACCTGGACCGGCGGATGACGATCGTCCGCCTCGGCCAGGGCGTGGACCGCACGGGGCGGCTCGCCCCGGAGGCGCTGGAGCGCACGTTCGCGGCGTGCCGCGAGTACGCCGCCGTCATCCGCGAGCTGGGCGCCGAGCGGGTCCGCTTCGTGGCGACGTCCGCGTCCCGCGACGCCGAGAACCGGGACGACTTCGTCCGGGGCGTCCTGGACATCCTGGGCGTCGAACCGGAGGTCATCACCGGCGGTCAGGAGGCGGAGTTCTCCTTCACCGGCGCCACCCGCGAGCTGGAGGGCACCGACGAGTACCTGGTGGTGGACATCGGCGGCGGCTCGACCGAGTTCGTCGTGGGCACCGAGCACGTCGAGGCGGCCCGGTCGGTGGACATCGGCTGCGTACGGCTGACCGAGCGCCATGTGCGCACCGACCCGCCGGGCGAGGCCGAGGCCGCCGCCGTCCGCGCCGACGTCCGCGCGGCCATCGCGCTGGCCGAGGAGACCGTCCCCCTGCGGGACGCCCGCACCCTCGTCGGCCTGGCCGGCTCCGTCACGACGGTCGCCGCCATCGCCCTGGGGCTGGAGGAGTACGACTCGGCGGCGATCCACCGCTCCCGCATCCCCTACGAGCGGGTCGTCGAGGTGGCGGAGGCGCTGCGGTCCATGACCCACGACGAGCGCGCCGCGATCCCGGTGATCCACCCGGGCCGGGTCGACGTCATCATCGCCGGAGCCCTGGTCCTCCAGGAGATCATGGCCCACGTGGGCGCGAAGGAGGTCGTGGTCAGCGAACACGACATCCTCGACGGCATCGCTCATTACGCGGCGAGCGAGGCACGTTGAGGGGCGGTGCCCGGCGATATGGGGGCCGGGCGGGACGTCACAGGTTGCGGTAGACGTCCCGCCGGTCGCCCACCTTGACGACCAGGATGAGGAGTTCGCCGTCGTTGATCTGATAAGCGATCCGGTAGCTTCCGACCCGCAGCCGGTAGAGCCCGGACGGGCCGGTGAGTTTCTTGACGTCGGCGTCCTGGCGGTACGGGTCGTCACCGAGTGCGGTCAGCGCGGTCAGGATGCGCATGGCGTCGGGTCGGCTGATGGTCCGGAGTTGCCGCTGCGCCGCCGTGGTGAACCGGAAGGCGTACTTCACGCCGCCTCGCCGTCCTGCTCGGTGAACAGGTCCGCCAGCAGTTCCGCCATGGTCACGGTGGTGCCGCCCTCGGCCAGCACCGCTTCGGCCTCGCGTGCCAGCATCACGTCGGCCGCTTCCTCCAACGCTTCGAAGTCCGAGATCGGCACCACGGCCGCCACCGGGGCGCCATTGCGCGTGATGACGGTCGGAACGCCTTCCTCGGCCCGGTTGATGTGGTCGGCGAGGTGGGCTCGGGCTTCCCGTACGGTCACGGTGTTCTCAGTCATGAGGCAAGTGTACGCGCGTTCGTGTACACGTCGGTGTCTGTCGCGAGTTGCGTTCGTGGGCGATCCTCGACGGGATCGCCTGGTCGCTCGTCTGACCCGGCGACGAGCGGGGCCGCACCGGCGCGATGAGGCAGTGCCCGCACCGGGCGGGATGTCACAGGTTGCGATGGACGTCCCGCCGGTCGCCCACCTTGACCACGAGGACGACGAGTTCTCCGTCGTCGATCTGGTAGGCGACCCGGTAGCTTCCGACCCGGAGCCGGTACAGGCCCGACGGGCCGGTGAGCTTCTCGACGTCGGCGTCCTGGCGGTAAGGCTCGTCACCGAGTGCGGTCAACGCGGTCAGGATGCGCATGGCATCGAGCCGGCTGATCACCCGAAGCTGACGCCGTGCCGCCGTGCCGCCGTGGTGAAGCGGAAGGCGTACTTCACGCCGCCTCGCCGTCCTGCTCGGTGAACGGGTCCGCGAGCAGTTCCGCCATGGTCACGGTGGTGCCGCCCTCGGCCGGCACCGCTTCGGCCTCGCGTGCCGGCATCACGTCGGCCGCTTCCTCCAACGCTTCGAAGTCCGAGATCGGCACCACGGCCGCCACCGGGGCGCCATTGCGCGTGATGACGGTCGGAACGCCTTCTTCGGCCTGGTCGATGTGGTCGGCGAAGTGGGCGCGGGCTTCCCGCACGGTCACGGTGTGCTCCGTCATGGCGCCGGTGTACGCAGTTGCGTGTACACGGCCCCTCCGTAAGCGGGGGCGACTTGTGCGCGTTCGGGTTCCCGGGCTTGTGCCCGGGCTGCCCCGCCCCGGCGTGCGGGTGTCCGCAAGGCGTCCGGACCGCCCCCCGTGGCCCGGCAGGGGCGGACAAGTCGGGCGGACGAGGCGGTTCCGGCGCGTCCGGGCGGGGTGCGGGCGGCCCGGTGACAGCGCGTCGGAAAAGGTTCGTGAACTTCTTCACAAGGAAAAAGGCCCTGATGAGGGTCTCCCACGGGGATGCGCCCCTTACTGAGCCCTGCCAGGGCTCCGCCGCGCCCCGGCTTTCGAAACCGCAGAACCGTTTCGGCCATGTGAACCAAGGCGGTGGTCCAACGTGACGAAAGGCTCTCCGGGCCAGTTCACAAGGGGTGAGGCGGCAGTGAACAACGTCCTCCGTTACACCCTGGTTCCCGTGCCGCGCCATGACCTCCGTCACGTGGGCGGCGCAGTGTAGCAGAGGTGTGTCGGAAGCTTGTGAAGGGGCGCACGAGCGACCCCCGTCCGGGGGGTGGATACTCGATGGCATGAGCACCACGGAGCGTCCCAGGATCCTCGTAGTAGGCGGTGGGTACGTAGGCCTGTACGCAGCTCGACGCATTCTGAAGAAGATGCGCTACGGCGAGGCGACCGTCACGGTCGTCGACCCGCGCTCGTACATGACGTACCAGCCGTTCCTCCCCGAAGCCGCCGCCGGCAGCATCTCGCCGCGGCACGTCGTCGTCCCGCTGCGACGCGTGCTGCCCAAGGCCGAGGTCCTCACCGGTCGGGTCACCACCATCGACCAGGACCGCAAGGTCGCCACCGTCGCGCCGCTCGTCGGCGAGGCGTACGAGCTGCCCTTCGACTACCTGGTGATCGCGCTCGGCGCGGTCTCCCGCACCTTCCCGATCCCCGGCCTCGCCGAGCAGGGCATCGGCATGAAGGGCATCGAGGAGGCCATCGGCCTGCGCAACCACGTGCTCGAGCAGCTGGACAAGGCCGACTCGACCACCGACGAGGAGGTCCGCCGCAAGGCGCTGACCTTCGTCTTCGTCGGCGGCGGCTTCGCCGGTGCCGAGACGATCGGCGAGGTCGAGGACATGGCCCGCGACGCGGCCAAGTACTACAAGAACGTGTCCCGCGAGGACATGCGCTTCATCCTGGTCGACGCCGCCGACAAGATCCTCCCCGAGGTCGGCCCGAAGCTCGGCGCGTACGGCAAGGAGCACCTCGAGGGCCGCGGCGTCGAGGTCTACCTGAGCACGTCCATGGACTCCTGCGTCGACGGCCACGTGGTGCTCAAGAACGGCCTGGAGGTCGACTCCAACACCATCGTGTGGACCGCCGGTGTGAAGCCGAACCCGGCGCTGGCCCGCTTCGGCCTGCCGCTCGGCCCCCGCGGCCACGTCGACTGCCAGCCGACGCTCCAGGTCTCCGGCACCGACTACATCTGGGCCGCGGGCGACAACGCCCAGGTCCCGGACCTCGTGGGCCGCAAGGCCGGCAACGAGAACGCCTGGTGCCCGCCGAACGCCCAGCACGCGCTGCGCCAGGCCAAGGTCCTCGGCGACAACGTCCTCTCCGGCATGCGGGGCTTCCCGCAGAAGGAGTACAGCCACGCCAACAAGGGCGCGGTCGCGGGCCTCGGCCTGCACAAGGGCGTCGCGATGATCGTCATGGGCAAGATGAGGATCAAGCTCAAGGGCCGCCTCGCCTGGTACATGCACCGCGGCTACCACGGCATGGCCATGCCGACCTGGAACCGCAAGATCCGCGTCTTCGCGGACTGGACGCTCGCGATGTTCCTCAAGCGCGAGGTCGTCTCGCTCGGCGCCATCGAGTCGCCGCGCGAGGAGTTCTACGAGGCCGCCAAGCCGGCCCCGGCTCCGGCCGCCGCCCAGCCGGAGAAGGCCAAGGCCAGCTGACGGCCGCCGGGTCCACCCGGCCGCCACCGCACGTCCCGAAGAGGGGCCACCCGCCATCCGTGGTGCGGGAGGCCCCTCTTCGGCGTTCCCCCGTGCGCGCGCACCTTCCGGCCGTCGTGCGTCGGCCCGCCTTCTGGCCGTCGTGCGCTGGCCCGCCTTCTGGCCGTCGTGCGCTGGCCCGCCTTCTGGCCGTCGTGCGCGGGCCCGCCGTCCGGGCGCCGTCTCTCGGCCGTCGTGTGCGGGCAGCCGTGCGTCGGCCCGCCTTCTGGCCGTCGTGCGCTGGCCCGCCGTCCGGGCGCCGTCTCTCGGCCGTCGTGTGCGGGCCCGCGGTTCGGCCGCGTCCCTCGGCCGCCGCCCGCGCCTCCGCCGTCCGTCGGCCGTCGCGCCGTCGCGCGGTCGGGGCGGTCTCCCGGTCGCCGCGGCGCCCGCCCGCCTTCCGGTTCCGACGCGGGGCCCGTCCGCCCGGCCGTGGCGGACCGCCTCGCCGGGTGGTGGCGCGGGGCTCGCCCGTCCACCGGTCCCCGTGCGTGGGCGGCAGGCCGCCCGGCCTCCACGGGGCCCGCCCGCCCCGGCCGCGGCGGGCCCGCCCGCCCCTGGGCCGACGCGCCGGGGCCGGCCCGCCGTCCGGGCCGTGGCGGGTCCGCCCGCCTTCCGGTTCCCGTGCGGCTCCCTTCCACGCCGTCGCGCCGACCGCCCGCCGCTCGGCCGTCCGCGGGGCCCACCCGCTGTCCGGCCGCGGCGCCGCCCGCCCGCCTCCGGGCGCGGGCCCCCGCCCCCACGCCGCCTGCCGCCCGGTCGCCCACCCGCCGTTCGGGGCCGCCGCTCGGCCCGCTCGCCCGGCGCGGACCGAGACCGAGGGCCCCGCCTCCCGACCGGCCGGGCCGACCGGGGCGGGCCCAGGGCGGGGCGCCGGGGGGCGGCACGGGCGGCCGGGCGGTGTGGCCGGATACCGCCGCCGCTCCGCCGGGCGCGCGCGGTGCGGGGACTGCTTTCCGCGGCCGTCGGTGTTCCCATGGTGCCGAGCAAGTCACCTGGGCAACCGGGGCGTTTCTGGGATCGACATCACGGAGGTGTGCACCATGTCCGACGCCGCTTCGCGGCTGGCCGCGCTCGCCGGGGACCTGCTGGGGGTCCCGCTGCCCGTGCGGGTCCGCGCCTGGGACGGCAGCGAGGCCGGCCCGCCCGGCCCCGGCGTCCCCGTGCTGGTCGTCCGGGACCGCAGGGCGCTGCGCCGCATGGCCTGGCGCCCCGGCGAACTGGGCCTGGCCCGCGCCTGGGTCGCCGGGGAGCTGGACGTGGAGGGCGACCTGTACGAGGCGCTGACCCGCCTCGCCGGCCTCGTCTGGGAGCGGGACCCGCAGGGCGGCGGCGCCCCCGCGGGCCTGCCCGGCCAGGCGGCCCGCGCCCTGCGCGCGGCCCGGGACCCGCGCACCCGCGCCGCCGCGCGGGAGGTGCTGCGCCTCGCCGGGCCGTGGCCGCCGCCCACCCCGCCCGCCGAGGAGGTCCGGCGCCGCAGCGGCCCGCTGCACACCAGGACGCGGGACCGCGAGGCGATCAGCCACCACTACGACGTGGGCAACGACTTCTACGAGCTGGTCCTCGGCCCGTCCATGGTGTACTCGTGCGCCTACTGGTCCGAGGGCGGCACCCTGGAGGAGGCCCAGCGCGACAAGCTGGAGCTGGTCTGCCGCAAGCTCGCCCTCCGGGAGGGCGACCGGCTGCTCGACGTCGGCTGCGGCTGGGGCTCCCTGGCGCTGCACGCCGCCCGCCACCACGGCGCCCGCGTCGTCGGGGTCACGCTCAGCGCCGAGCAGGCCGCGTACGCCCGCAAGCGGGTCGCCGACGAGGGGCTCGCCGACCGGGTCGAGATCCGGGTGCAGGACTACCGGGACGTCCGGGACGGGCCGTACGACGCCATCGCCTCGATCGGCATGGCCGAGCACGTCGGCGCGGTCCGCTACCGCAGGTACGCGCAGGTGCTGCACGGCCTGCTGAAGCCGGGCGGGCGGCTCCTCAACCACCAGATCTCGCGCCGCCCCGACGCGCGGGACGAGGAGTACCGCGTGGACCCGTTCATCGACGCGTACGTCTTCCCCGACGGGGAGCTGGCCCCGCTCGGCCGGACCACCGCGACGCTGGAGGAGGCCGGCTTCGAGGTGCGCGACGTGGAGGCGATCCGCGAGCACTACGCCCTGACCCTGCGCCGCTGGGTCGCCAACCTGGAGGAGCGCTTCGACGAGGCCGCGCGCCTCACCTCGCCGGGCCGCGCCCGGATCTGGCGGCTCTACATGGCCGCCAGCGCCCTGGCCTTCGAACGCAACCGGATCGGCGTCAACCAGGTCCTCGCCGTGCGGACGCCCGAGGACGGGGCGTCCGGGATGCCGCTGCGCGCCCGCGTCTGGGACGAGCACGGCGGCGACTGACCCGCCGGGCGGCCGGGCCCACGGGCACGCCGAAGGGCCGGGCCCCCGTGACGGGGGCCCGGCCCTGGCGGTGCCGCGCGGGCGCCGCGCCCGCTACTCGGCCTTGATGGCGTTCAGCATGTTCAGCTTCGCGGCGCTGCGCGCCGGCCACATCGCGGCCAGGACGCCGACCAGCGCGGCGAGCAGCAGGAAGACGCCGATCCGGTCCCACGGCAGGACCAGGGAGTAGTCCGGCAGGCTGCTCTTGAAGGTCTCGCCGATCGCCCAGCCGAGGAACGAGCCGAGCACGATGCCGACGACCGCGCCGTACACCGAGATCACCACGGCCTCCAGGCGGACCATCCGCTTCACGCGGCGCCGGTCCAGGCCGATCGCGCGGAGCATGCCGATCTCCTGCTGGCGCTCGAAGACGGACATGGCCAGCGTGTTGACGACACCGAGGACGGCGATGATCAGGGCCATCGCCAGCAGGCCGTACATGATGTTCAGCAGCATGTTGATGGGTCCGCCGAACGAGTCGCGGATGTCCTGCTTGTCCATGAAGTTGATGGCCGGGTTGTCACCCAGGGCCTGGATCAGCGCCTTCTCGTTGGCGGCGCTCTCCCCGCCCTCCGTGGAGACGAAGATCTCCGGGATGTACGGCTCCGGGTCGTGCGCGGCGACGGCCTTCCGGTCGATCAGGACCGGCGAGAGGAAGCCGGAGTCCTTGTAGAGCGCGCCGACGGTCAGCGTGCCCTTCTCGTCGTCCGGGTAGGTGACGGGGACGGTGGTGCCGACCTTCCAGCCGCGCGACGCGGCGGTCTTCTCCGCCACCGCGATCCGCCCGTCCGCAAGCGAGTCGAGCGAGCCGGCGGTCGGCTCGACCTTCAGCACCTTCTCGATGGCGCCGGGGGTGACGGCGGACGCGGAGGTCCACTTCCCGCCGATCTCCATGCCGGAGGCCTGCTGCGGGGAGACGGCGGTGACGCCGGGGGCCTTCTCCAGGGCGGTCAGCACGGACGGGCCGAGCGGGCCGCCGTTGGCCATGCGGACCATGTAGTCGGCCTTGACCTGGTCTGTGGTCGCCCGGTCGAGGGACGAGCCGACGGTGACGCCGAGCACCGACAGGCCGGTGACGAGGGTGAGGCCGATGGCGAGCGCCGAGGCGGTCGCTCCGGTGCGGCGCGGGTTGCGGACGGCGTTCTGCCCGGCGAGCTTGCCGGAGATCCCGAACGGCCCGGCGAGCAGCGGCCGTACGGCGGCGATCAGCGGCCGCGACAGCAGCGGGATCAGCATGATCACGCCGATGAGGGTGAGGAACGCGCCGCCGGCGATCAGGAGCCGGCCGGTGTCGCCGGCCTTGACGGCGCCGAGGACGATCAGGCCGCAGCCGAGGGCGGCCAGGGCGCCGCCGATGCTGTTGCGGACGACCAGCGACTTCTGGGTGGGCGCGGCGTGGACGCTGTTCATCGCGGCGACCGGCGGGATCTTCGCGGCGCGGCGGCCGGGCAGCCACGCGGCGAGCATGGTGATGACGAGGCCGACGCCGAGGGCGGCCAGCACGGGGGTGGCGCCCAGGACGAGCGGGCCGTCCGGGATCTTCATGCCGAAGGCCGCCATGCCGGAGCGCAGGCCCACGGCGAGCCCGATGCCGAGCAGGTAGCCGGCGACGGAGGCGACCAGGCCGACGATCGCGGCCTCCGCCAGCACCGAGCGGGTGACCTGCCGGCGGGACGCGCCGACGGCCCGCATCAGCGCGACCTCCTTGGTGCGCTGGGCGACGAGCATGGTGAAGGTGTTGGCGATCAGGAAGACGCCGACGAACAGGGCGATGGCGGCGGCGCCGAGGAAGACCTGGCTGAAGGCGCTCAGGCCGGCCTCGATCTCCTTGGCCTGCTGGGCCGAGAGCTCCGCGCCGGTCTGCGCCGAGGTGTGGCCGGGCAGCAGCGGCTCGACGGCGGAGAGGACCGCGTCGTCGTCGGTGCCGGGCGCGGCGGCGACCGTGGCCTCCTGGAAGAAGCCGGGCTTGAGGTAGAGGGCCTGCGCGGTCCCCGTGTCGAAGAGCACGAGGCTGCCGCCGGCGCTGACGGCGCCGTCGTCGGTGGTGAAGACGCCCTGGAGGCGGTACTCCTCCACGGGGCCGTTGGTGGCGACGCGGACGGTGTCGCCGACCTTGTACCGGCCCTTCTCGGCGGTCTCCCGGTCGAGGGCGATCTGGCCGCGCGCGACGGGGCCGCCGCCCTCGGTGAAGGCGTACCGGGGGTCCTCGCCGTCCTTGCCGGGGGCGAAGTTGGACCCCTTGTTGGACCAGCCGACGCCGATCAGCTTCCCGTCGGGGTCGGGGACGCCGGCGAAGCCCTCGACGCGGCCGGAGACGGAGGCGACGCCCGGCAGGGCGGCGATCTTGTCGAGCGTGGCGCCGGACAGGCCCGGCTCGCGCTTCGCCTCGTCGGGGTCGGGGTGGGAGGTGAGGGCGACGGCGACGTCGTCGTAGCTCTTGGCGGCCTGCCGGGTGAAGGCCCGGTCGAGGGTGTCGGTGAAGACGAGGGTGCCGGACACGAAGGCCACGCCGAGCATGACGGCGAGGACGGTCATCAGCAGTCTGGCCTTGTGCGCGAGCACGTTGCGCAGGGCGGTTCGGAACATGAGGTGAGGTCCTGGGGTGGAGGGTCCGTCAGGGGCGGGACCGGTCGGGTGCCGGCCGGAGGGCCGGTGCGGAGCCGGTGGCGGTCCGGTCGGACGGCCGGTGGCGGGTCCGGTGGACGGCCGGTCGCGGGGCGGCCGGCGGCGGGCCCGCGGGGAGGGTCCGGGGGCGGGAGGGCGACGGCGGGGGCGCGGGGTCCGCGCGCCCCGGTCAGCTCGTGCGGCCCTTGGTGTCGAAGGCCTTCATGCGGTCCAGCACCCGGTCGGCGCTCGGGGCGTGCATCTCGTCGACGATCCGCCCGTCCGCCAGGAAGATCACCCGGTCGGCGTAGGAGGCGGCGACGGGGTCGTGGGTGACCATCACGACCGTCTGGCCGAGCTCGCGCACCGAGTTGCGGAGGAAGCCGAGCACCTCGGCGCCCGAGCGGGAGTCGAGGTTGCCGGTCGGCTCGTCACCGAAGATGATCTCCGGCCGGGAGGCCAGGGCGCGGGCGACGGCGACGCGCTGCTGCTGGCCGCCGGAGAGCTGCGCCGGCCGGTGGCCGAGCCGGGCGGAGAGGCCGACCATGTCGATGACCCGGTCCATCCACTCCCGGTCCGGCTTGCGGCCCGCGATGTCCATGGGGAGCGTGATGTTCTCCAGGGCCGTGAGCGTCGGCAGCAGGTTGAACGCCTGGAAGATGAAGCCGATCTTGTCCCGGCGGAGCTGGGTGAGCTGCTTGTCCTTCAGGGAGCCCAGCTCGGTGTCGCCGATGCGGACGGAGCCGGAGGAGAAGGTGTCCAGGCCGGCGACGCAGTGCATCAGGGTGGACTTGCCGGACCCGGAGGGGCCCATGATCGCGGTGAACTCGCCCTGCGGGAACTCCACGGTGACCCGGTCGAGGGCGACCACGCGGGTCTCGCCCTGTCCGTAGACCTTGGAGAGATCCGTGGCGCGGGCGGCCACCGCGGTGGCGCGGCGTGCGGTCGTCGGGGTGGGGATCACGGGGAGGGCTCCTGTCGCGGGGTGGTTCGTCGAGGACCGTTCCATCGTCGGCGCCGCCACCCCCGGCCCACGTCCGTCCGCGTGCCCGTTCGCGGGGCCCTCTGGAGTCTGACGGCGCCGCCCGGCTCTCCTCCTGAGGTATGACGGCGCCCCCGAGAGGCGCCCGGGAGGGGCGTACGGGGGCGGGCGCCGGCCACGCTGGCATGGACTCGCCGTGGACGGACGGCGACTTTCCGTCATTCCCTGCCGGTGGCATGTGCGGCCGCGAACCGCCCGCCACTGCTGGGCAGCGCCGCGCATTCCCGCTGACGGTCCCTCAGGCGCCAATAAAATAAGACAACATCGGGCCACTTCCCCCCAGTTCGGAAGGCGCGCCCGGATAGGCTCCTGTGCTGACGCGCAGAAGCCGCGCGTCCTGCCCGGATGGTGGAACGCAGACACGGCGAGCTTAAACCTCGCTGGCCTACGGCCGTGCGGGTTCGAGTCCCGCTCCGGGCACCGGCGGCTCGGGGAGGTTCCGGTGCGACACGGGGGATGCGTGATCGAGACCTCGGAGCGGAAAGATCCTCCCCGAGCACTAGGGTGTTTCCTTTGCTTCCCCATTACTCTTGTCGACAAGGCCGCGCACGGCGGCCATGAAGGAGTGAGATGAGGAGCAGCAACCCGGTCTTCTCGCGACGGGGGTTCAGCCGCGACAACGGCTACGCGGGCTTCAACGCGCAGCAGCAGGCCGGGGGCCCCGCCGCTGGAACCAACCCGTACGCGACGAACCCGTACGCCACCAACCCGTACGCCACGGACCCGTACGCGCAGGGCGTCCAGCAGGGCGCCCCGCCGCAGGCTCCCGCGCGCACGGGCGCCATGACCATCGACGACGTGGTGTCCCGCACGGCCATCACGCTCGGCACGGTCTTCGTCACCGCCACGCTCGCCTGGTTCCTGCTGCCGGTCGACCCGGCGAACCTCGGCAAGTCGTACGGCATCGGCATCGGCGCGGCCCTGGTCGCCTTCGTCCTCGCGATGGTGCAGTCCTTCAAGAGCAAGGCGTCGCCCGCGCTGATCCTGGCGTACGCGGCGTTCGAGGGCGTCTTCCTCGGTGTCATCTCCAGCGCCGTCACCACGTACGTCGCGGCGGGCGCGGTCCCGCAGGCGGTGCTCGGCACGATGTCCGTCTTCGCCGGCGTGCTCATCGCGTACAAGATGCGCTGGATCCGCGTCACGCGCCGCTTCTACGGCTTCGTGATGGCCGCCGCGCTCGGCTTCGTGCTGCTGATGGCGGTGAACATGCTGTTCGCCGTGTTCGGCGGCGGTGACGGCCTGGGCCTGCGCAGCGGTGGCCTCGGCATCCTGTTCGGTGTCATCGGCATCATCCTCGGCGCCTGCTTCCTCGCGCTGGACTTCAAGCAGGTCGAGGACGGCATCACCTACGGCGCTCCGCGCGAGGAGTCGTGGCTGGCGGCCTTCGGCCTCACCATGACCCTGGTGTGGATCTACCTGGAGTTCCTGCGGCTCGTGTCGATCCTGTCCGGCGAGGACTGATCGTCGCGCCGTCGGCCCCATGAGCGGCTGAGAGGGCCCGCCCGGTTCGCCCGGGCGGGCCCTTCGCCGTTCCCGGGGACGGGCGGCCGGGCCGCCGGGCGGCTTCCCGGCGGCGGCTGGGCGGCTGGCCCGTCGGCGGGCGACCGGCGGCCGGGTGGCGGCTTCCCGGCGGGCGGTGGCGGTGGCGGTGGCCGTTTGGCGGTGGCGCCGGGGCGGCGCATAGGGTCGCGGCGTGCGCGATACGAGGGAACTGGACGAGGCCGTGAACCGCCTGGCCGACCGCCTGCGGGCCGCCCCGCAGAGCCGGCTGCGGCAGGGCGCCGCGGCGGAGGGGCTGGCGCTGGCCAGGGAGCTGGCGGCGCTGGCGCAGCGGCTGGAGGGCGCGCCGGAGGTGCGCGTCATGCCCGACGCGGGGGTCTTCGCGGTGGGGGACCAGCTCGCCGTGGCGGGCGCGGACCTCGCCGAGGCGCTGCGGGCCGCCGCACGGGGGGAGGGCGGGCCGGGCCGGGCGGACGGGGCGCCGGGGGGCGCCGGGCAGGTGGGGGCCGCGCCGGGGGGCGCCGAGGCGGTCGGCCCCGTCGTGGCGGGCGGCGCCGAGGCGGTGCTGGCGGATGCGCTGGCGCGGGTCCGCGCGGCGGCTGAGCGCGCCGGGCTGTAGGCGGCGGGCGGACGGACCGCCGGGGCGGCGGCCTGCCGTGCGGGGGCGGAGCCGGGCGTGCCGGGGCGGACGGGCGGTCCGGGCGTGCCGGGGCGGTGCCGGGGCGGACGGGCGGTCCGGGCGTGCCGGGGCGGTGCCGAGGCGGACGGGCGGTCCGGGCGTGCCGGGGCGGTGCCGGGAGCGGGTGCGAGCCGGTGCGGGGCCGGGGCGGTGCCGGGAGCGGGTGCGGGCCGGGTCCGGGGGCTTCGAGGCCGGGCCGCGGAGGGGCCGGAGGGGCCGGCGGGGCCGGGTCCTGGACGGGGCGGGCGGGAGATCCGGGCCCCGGGCCGGCGGGGAGAGCCGGGTCCGGTGACGGGGCGGGGGCCGGGTGGCCCCCGGGCGTCAGAGGGAGGCGATGACGCGGTCGGCGAGGATGTAGACGTTCTCGCCGTCGCCGCAGGAGAACGTCAGGGCGTACGCGCCGGAGATGCCCGAGCCGCCCAGCAGGAACGGCTCGGCGCCCTCGCGCAGGGCGTCGGCGAGGCGCTCGGAGGTCTCCCGGTGCCCCGGCGTCATGCAGAGCGTGGTGCCGTCCTCGAAGACGTACACGTCCAGCGTGCCGAGCGGGCCGGGGCGGACGTCGGCGAGTGCGGTGCGCGCGTCGGCCAGCTCCTCCAGGCGGGCCACGGTCCGCTCGTGGTCGGTGACCACCGGCGTACGGACGGGCACGAAGTCGGGGTGCGAGGGGTGGCGGCGGCGGGCCGCGGCCAGCTCCGGGGAGTCCTCGGCGTACTCGGGGCAGTCGCCCGCGGCGCCCGGCTCCGGCAGGTCGCCGCCGAGCAGGCCGGTCAGGCCCGGCAGACCGGGCAGGTCCGCGTCGGGGTAGTCGGCCAGGTCGGCGGTGTCGTAGTCGGCGTCCAGGTCGAGCGACTCCAGGCCCGCGAAGTCCGCCTGGCGCGGTACGAAGAAGGGGCCGTCCTCGCCGGCGCCGCCCAGCGTGCCGGGGACGCCGCCCAGCGGGGAGGCGGGGGAGTCCGCGTCGCGGGCCTCCTGCGCGGCCCAGAAGGCGCGCGCCTCGGCCAGCTCGCGCTCGCGCTCCTCGGCCAGGGCCTCGGCGACGGCCGTGCGTATCTCCTCCGCCATGGTGGCGTCGGCGGTGCGGGCGTGCGGGACGGCCGGGGCGGCCCCGGCGGCGGCCTCCGCGGCGGCGCGCGCCTCGGCGAGGTCGGCGCGCAGGGCGGTGATCTGCCGGCGCAGTCCGTGCGCCGCGAACAGGGCGGCGGCTCCCACGGCCGTCGCGGTGGCCGTGGTCAGCAGCAGGGCGAGAGGCATGGCGCTCACTGACGTACTCCCGGTTTCAATCGATCCCCCGCACTTCCTACATCAGCTTGTGCCAGCCGTGGGCCCGGTGTCAGTGCATTACGTCACGAATTGGACAGTTTATTTCTGGAGTTGTTGGCCGCTCCCACGGCGGTGACCTGCGTAAACGGATCTCCCCCGGGACGTAGGTCACATCCTGGGGGAGATTCGGTCACGGCCGGGACGCGGCGCGGTTCAACGGGCCCGGATCAGGAGAGGCGCTCGATCACCATGGCCATGCCCTGGCCGCCGCCGACGCACATGGTCTCCAGGCCGAACTGCTTGTCGTGGAACTGGAGGCTGTTGATCAGGGTGCCGGTGATGCGGGCGCCGGTCATGCCGAAGGGGTGGCCGACGGCGATCGCGCCGCCGTTGACGTTCAGCTTGTCGAGCGGGATGCCCAGGTCCTTGTAGGACGGGATCACCTGGGCGGCGAACGCCTCGTTGATCTCGAACAGGTCGATGTCGTCGACGGTGAGGCCGGCCAGGGCGAGCGCCCGCCGGCTGGCCTCGACCGGGCCGTACCCCATGATCTCGGGGGAGAGGCCGGAGACGCCGGTGGAGACGACGCGGGCGAGCGGGGTGAGACCGAGCTCGCGGGCCTTCGTGTCGGACATGACCACCAGGGCGGCGGCGCCGTCGTTGAGCGGGCAGCAGTTGCCGGCGGTGACGCGGCCGTCGGGGCGGAAGACCGGCTTCAGGCCCTGGACGCCCTCCAGCGTGACGCCCGCGCGGGGGCCGTCGTCCTTGCTGACCACCGTGCCGTCCGGGAGGGTCACCGGGGTGATCTCGCGCTCCCAGAAGCCGTTCGCGATGGCCTGCTCGGCGAGGTTCTGCGACCGTACGCCGAACTCGTCCATCTCCTCGCGGCTGACGCCCTTGTGGAGGGCGAGGTTCTCCGCGGTCTGGCCCATCGCGATGTAGGCGTCCGGGGCGAGGCCGTCCTCGCGCGGGTCGCGCCACCCGGAGGCGCCGTTCTCGGCGGCGTCGGCGGTGCGGGCCTCCGCGTCGGCGAAGAACGGGTTGTGGGTGTCGGGCAGCGTGTCGGAGTTGCCCTTCACGTACCGGGAGACCATCTCGACGCCCGCCGAGATGAACACGTCGCCCTCGCCGGCCTTGATGGCGTGCAGCGCCATCCGGGTCGTCTGGAGGGAGGAGGCGCAGTAGCGGGTCAGGGTGCAGCCCGGCAGGTGGTCCATGCCCATGCGCACCGCGACGATACGGCCCAGGTTGAAGCCCTGCTCGCCGCCGGGCAGACCGCAGCCGAGCATGAGGTCGTCGATGTCGCGCGGGTCCAGCTCGGGGACCTTGGCGAGGGCGGCCTGGATGATCGTGGCGGTCAGGTCGTCCGGCCGCAGGTCCTTCAGCGAGCCTTTGAAGGCCCGGCCGATGGGGGTGCGGGCGGCTGAGACGATCACGGCTTCGGGCATCACGGCTCCAGGGTGGGCGGGTGTGCGGCTGAGAGGAAGTTACCCCTACGTAGCGCCGGGGTCACCGGATGGGCGGTGTGACCCTAAGCACCCGCTCACCCGCTGTCGAGCCTACGCCCCGCAGGGCCCCGCCGCCCCGGCGGCGGACGGGTGGGGCCGGGGCGTGACGGGCGGCTGGACGGTCCGGCACGGCCCGGCGGGCGGGACGCTCGGGCCGACGGCCTGGGGCTGGGCCGACGGGCCGGAGAGGTGGACGCTCTCGGGCGGGGCCGTCGGGGCGGACGGACGAGACGGCACCCGCCCGGACCCCCTCCGCCCCGCCAAGCCCCGCCGCCCCGCCAGCCCCGCCGCCCCGCGCGGCTCCGCCGCCCCGGAAGCCCCGCCCCGCCCGGCCGGGGGGTCAGGCGGCCGGGTCCGGCGGGGGCGGCTCCTGCACGCGCCGCCGCCTGCGGTGCCGGAGCAGGGCCCAGGGCGCCCGCGCCCCGGTGACCTCCGTACCCGCCTCCGCCGCGGCCTCGGCCGCCGCCACGGCCACCGGGAGCATCCCCTCCCGCCGCCGCGCGTCCAGCCGCTCCGGCTCCGGCCACACGCCCAGCACCGCGCACACCGTCGGCAGCACCGCCATGGCCGCCGTGGCGTACCCCTCGGCCGACGGGTGGTAGTTGTCGGCGCCGAACATCTCGCGGGGGTTCTCCGCGAACTCCGGGCCCAGCAGGTCGCCCAGCGACACGGTCCGCGCGCCGTTCTCCACGGCCACGATGGTCTGCGCCGCGGCGAGCTGCCGCGACAGGCGCCTGGCCAGCCACCGCAGCGGCTGGTACACCGGCTCGATGGTGCCCAGGTCCGGGCAGGTGCCCACCACCACCTCGGTGCCCTCGGCGCGCAGCAGCCGTACCGCCTCCGACAGGTACCGCACCGACCGCGTCGGCGGCATCCGGTGCGTGACGTCGTTGGCGCCGATCATGATCACGCAGGCGTCCGGCGCGCCGCCCGGCTGCGCCAGCAGCAGCGCCACCTGCCGCTCCAGGTCGTCGGAGCGGGCGCCGGGCAGGGCGACGTTGCGCAGCTCCACCGACCGCTCCGCCACCTGGGCGAGCCCGGACGCCAGCAGCGCGCCCGGCGTCTGGCCGACGCGCCGCACGCCCTGGCCCGCCGCCGTGGAGTCGCCGAGCATGGCGAGCCGCAGCGGCACCCCGTCGAACCCCCGCCCGTACAGCCCGTCCGCCGCCGGGGGCAGCGGGGCGACGCACCCGCCCACCGACCGCTTCGCGAGCTGGACCTCCGCCAGCACCACCCCGACCGCGGCGACCCCGACCAGCCCGATGCCCCCGCCGCCGTACG
Source organism: Streptomyces fradiae ATCC 10745 = DSM 40063 (assembly GCF_008704425.1). Lineage (NCBI taxonomy): Bacteria > Bacillati > Actinomycetota > Actinomycetes > Kitasatosporales > Streptomycetaceae > Streptomyces > Streptomyces fradiae. The sequence continues at coordinate 2,615,787 of NZ_CP023696.1, read as the reverse complement.
CCGCGCCCGCGGCGATCCGCCGCGCCACCCTCGCCCTCGACATAGGCGCCGCCACCTCCTCCGTACGGTCTGTGAGCTAACTGCCCCGGAACCGTGCCCGCCTACGCATCGACTCGGCTTACGCTGACTGGACCATTACGGAGACCCCGGAGACTTACGGTGCAAATCCACGACTCGATGATCAGCCTCGTCGGCAACACCCCGCTGGTGAAGCTCAACCAGGTGACAGCGGGCCTCCAGGCCACGGTGCTGGCCAAGGTCGAGTACTTCAACCCGGGCGGTTCGGTGAAGGACCGCATCGCCCTGCGCATGATCGAGGCCGCGGAGAAGAGCGGCGAGCTCAAGCCCGGCGGCACGATCGTCGAGCCGACGTCCGGCAACACCGGCGTGGGCCTGGCGATCGTGGCGCAGCAGAAGGGCTACAAGTGCGTCTTCGTCTGCCCGGACAAGGTGTCCACGGACAAGATCAACGTGCTGCGGGCGTACGGCGCCGAGGTCGTCGTCTGCCCGACGGCCGTCGACCCCGAGCACCCGGACTCGTACTACAACGTCTCCGACCGCCTCGTCCGCGAGACGCCGGGAGCCTGGAAGCCGGACCAGTACTCGAACCCGAACAACCCCCGTTCGCACTACGAGACGACCGGTCCCGAGCTGTGGGAGCAGACGGAGGGGCGGATCACCCACTTCGTCGCGGGCGTCGGCACGGGCGGCACCATCTCCGGCACCGGCCGCTACCTCAAGGAGGCGAGCGACGGCCGCGTCAAGGTGATCGGCGCCGACCCGGAGGGCTCCGTCTACTCCGGCGGCTCCGGCCGCCCGTACCTGATCGAGGGCGTCGGCGAGGACTTCTGGCCGTCCGCGTACGACCGGACGGTGACGGACGAGATCGTCGCCGTCTCCGACAAGGACGCCTTCCAGATGACCCGCCGCCTCGCCAAGGAGGAGGGCCTCCTCGTCGGCGGCTCGTGCGGCATGGCCGTCGTCGCCGCGCTGCGGGTCGCCGAGGGGCTCGGCCCGGACGACGTGGTCGTCGTGCTGCTGCCGGACAGCGGGCGCGGCTACCTCTCCAAGATCTTCAACGACGAGTGGATGGCGGACTACGGCTTCCTGGAGGACGCCGGCCCGTCCGCGCGGGTGGGCGACGTGCTCCGCCACAAGGAGGGCGACATCCCGAAGCTGGTGCACATGCACCCGGAGGAGACGGTCGGCCAGGCCATCGAGGTCCTCCGCGAGTACGGCGTGTCGCAGATGCCCATCGTCAAGCCGGGCGCCGGGCACCCGGACGTGATGGCCGCCGAGATCGTCGGCTCGGTCGTGGAGCGGGAGCTGCTGGAGGCGCTGTTCGCGCAGCGCGCCTCCCTGAACGACCCGCTGGAGAAGCACATGAGCGCCCCGCTTCCCCAGGTCGGCTCCGGCGAGCCGGTGGAGGACCTGATGGCCGTCCTGGGCCGGGCCGACGCGGCGATCGTCCTCGTCGAGGGCAAGCCCACCGGCGTGGTCAGCCGCCAGGACCTCCTGTCCTTCCTGGCCCGCGACGGCAAGTGACCCCGGTGGGCGCCCGGCCCGGCGCCCGCGGCGGTGAGCTCCGCGCGCACGGGACGGCGGCGCCCCGGAGCCGCACGCGCCGGCGCCCGCGAGGCCGGGTGCGCCCGGAGCGGCGCGGGCCGGTGCCTCCGAGGCCGGGTGCGCCCGCAGGCGGGGCGCCGGTGGCGGCCCGCTCCCCGCGGGGGTACGGCGGGGCGCTGGGGGTGCCCGCTCCCGGAGGCGTACGGCCCGGCGCGCCCGGCGGGCCGGGCCGGTGCACGGCCCGGCGCCCCCGTGGCGCGGGGTTCGCGCAAACGGTACGGGGACGACACGTGCGGGCAGCACCGGCTTAACACGCGCCCGGCACCGTAGGGGGTGTCGGCGTCGAGGACGTCCGGAGCGGCTCCCGGACCTCCGCGCACGCCGCGGACGCGGTGACCGGCCCTGACCCGGGCCCGCGTCCTCGCGGGGACCGCCGTCGTCCCGCCCCCCGGAGCTCCGGGGGTGCGGTGGTCCCCGCGCGAAACGCCCCACGCAAGGGGGCCGGCCCGACACCGGGCCGGCCCCCTTCCGTCATCCGCGGCCACCCGGTGGCGGCCGTCCCCGCCCGGCGGGCGGTTCGACGCCCCGCTCAGCGGCCGGCCCGCGCGGCGCGGATCTCCTCGGCGTCCGGGAGCAGGTCCGTGATGAGCGTCCAGATCGACCTGGCGTCCGTGCGGACCAGCCGGAACGGGCTCGACGGCGTCACCTCCTCGGCCGGGAGCGGCTCCTGCGGCAGCTCCCGCAGCCAGTACCCGAGCGGCCCGCAGTCCCACACGGCGAAGCCGCGGCCCTCCACGCCCTCCTGCCCGCCCTGGCGGCCCTGCCAGGCGGCGGTCATGCGCCAGCTGCAGCGCAGCTCCGACACCAGCTCCGCGAGGAGCGACAGGGCGGGCTCGCCGAGCGTGCCGTCGGCCGCCAGCGCCTGCCGTACGGCGGCCTGCTCGTCGTCGGCGGTGCGGCCGGGGCCGGCCACCGACTTGAGGGCCGCGAGCGCGCCCTCGACGCCGGAGACGGTCGTCTCGACGGCCGTGAGGGCCGTCTGCCGCGCGGCGGGGGACTGGCGGAGGTTCACCATCGAGGCGAGCTTGAAGACCAGCGTCTTCGGCTCGACGAGGGAGTACTCCTCCTCCGCCTCGCCCGGCCAGGCCTCGTGCGCGACGACGTGCTCGTCGCCGATGAACATCCCGTGCCGGAGCGTGCCCTGGCGGCTGCCCGCCTCCAGGGAGATCACCACACCGGGCGTCAGGAAGGTCTGCACGAGCGGCAGCAGCGCCTGGACGAGCCGCCCTTCGGCGGTGACCAGGCCGCTGTCCTCCACCTCCTTGCGGGCGGCGGCGAACTCCTGGTCCACCGGCCGGCCAGCCGCCAGTTCGGAGAGCACCACCAGGTGCTCGTCGGTCAGCCGGAAACGGGACCGGGAAAGGTCAATGGAAGGCATACACCACTCACTCGGTAGGTCGGGCTCGGAAGGACGGGCACGCGGCGGGCCGCTGCCGGCACGTCAGTACGTCGTCTCCGCCCAGAAGCTGAACATCCTCTTGAAGCCGGCCCGCACGGCGCCCCGCCGTGTGAGGACCGACCGGTCGACCCCGGAGAAGAGGGCGGCCAGCGAGAGGTCCGCGGGCAGCACCCGCCCGGCCGCCCGCAGCGTCACCCGCCTGCCGCTCCCCACGCCCGTCTCGTGGGCCGTGACGACGACGCCGGGGTCCTCGTCGTCGCGGAGCCGCTCCAGCCGGTAGGCGTGCTTGCCCAGCGCCGTCAGCCGGTAGTCGTCGCCCATGTACCGCATGCGCAGGGCGCGCCCCCGGTGGGTGACGGCCCACCGGTTGCGCTCCATGGCGACGAGCCGCCCGTCGACCCGGCACGTGGCCCGGTTCAGGGTGGGCTTGCTCACCAGGTCCGAGAGCAGGCCGCGGGTCTCGAACCTGGCGGCGGGAAGGTGCCCGCCCGTCACCTCCGTGACGACCGCGCTGGTGGCGTGCGGCAGCGCGGGCCAGACCACGCGGACCTCGCCGAACTCCGGCGAGGTGCCGGTCCAGCCGTACTGCCGGGGCTCGCCCGGCGTCTTCGGCGACTTCCAGCGGGCGAGCGCGAACGGGGTGATGGCGGTGTGCATGGCTTCCCTGGTCAGTCGAAGGGGTTGAGGGCGCTGCCGATCTTCTTCAGGCCGTCCACGGCCTCCTCCGTCTTGTCTCCCACCCACTCGCCGGCCTTCTCCAGGCCGTCGCCGATGGCTTCCCGGTTCTCCCAGACGAGGCAGCCGCCGTAGACGAGGCCGGTGCCGACGGCCAGGCCGACGGTGACGGGGTTCGGGGCGACGGCGAGGGCGGTGAGCGAGGCGTTGAAGGCCGTGCCGCTGAGGTCGGTGGCGAACTTGCCCGGGTCCGCCTTGATCATGTCGGTGTTGTACGTGGCGAGGTTGGCCATGCCGAACACCGTGGCGCCCGCGCTGCCGACGACGCCGGCGCCGCGGAGCCAGCCCGCGGCCTTGGCGGCGTTGGCGAGGCCGCCCTGATGGGCGACGCGCGCCAGGTTGGCCTCGGCGGCGGTCGGGATGAAGAACTTGCCGTTCTTCATGTGACTGCCCAGGGCCGCGGCCTCCTCCGAGCCGGTGAGCGCGGAGACGAATCCGGGCGGCAGCTTGCTCCACAGGCTGCCCGACTGGGCGAGCATCATCCGCTCGTTGATGCGGCTGGTGAGGAAGGTGCCGGGGGCGGTGACCGTCTTGCCCTTCTTCAGGAACTGGTACAGCTTGAAGCTGCCCTTGAGGCTCGTGCCGAGGGCCAGCGCGAACGCGCCCGCCGTGACGGTGCCCTTCTGGACGCCGGCGAGCAGGTCCGCGAGCTGCTTGTTCCCGGTGAGCTTCTCGACACCGTCGCGCTGGATGCGCGCCAGCCAGTCCTCCAGCGTCTCGTTCTCGCGCATCGCGAAGGACGCCAGGTCCATGCGGTCGCGGCGCTGCTTGTCGTCGGCGGCGGCGACGGCGGCCGCGTCGCCGTTGAAGCCGCCGGCCGTCCCGTCGTTCTTGGCGCCGCCGGAGTCCTTGACGACCGCTTCCAGGTCCTTCTGGAGGTCCTTGTCGGCGTCGTCGACGGCCTTGACGCACGCCTTGATGTACTCGGCCCAGGACTGCTCGCTCTCCCGGACGCCCTTGGCGAAGTCCGGGTCGTGGCGCATGGCGTTGCGCTCCGCGGGGGTGGCGCGCTCCATGTCGTAGGAGACGTTGCCCTGCTCGGAGACCCTCATGCCCTCCTTGACGGCATCGGCCCGCGCGTCCACCAGCTTCTGCTTCAGCTCGGTGAACTGCTCGTGCGCGTTGCGCAGCAGGGTCGCCGTCGCCTTCGCCTGCGCCTGCGCGGCCTGGTACTCGTAGCGGGTGGCGGCGAAGTTCATGCCCGCCGCGGTCGCGCTCTCGCCCTGCCAGGAGTCGTCGATGGTGATCTTCTCGATGCTGTCCCGGTAGCGCTTCTCGACCTTCTTGAACTCCCCGGCCATCGACTGCCACTTGTCGGCGGCGGAGGAGAGCTTCTTGAAGTCGGTCGTCATGATCTCGTGATACGTCAGCATGCGGCGTCCCGGCTCAGCTCTTGATGTCGTCCAGGCCCGACGGGACCTTGCGGATCTGGCCGCCGCGGTCCGTGTCGACGCCGGAGAGGGTCACGTTGGTCTGGCGCAGGCCGTCGCGTTCCTTGCCGAGCCGGCCCATCAGGGTCTTCACCTGGCCCTCCCAGGTGGTCTGCATCTTCTTGAGGGCGGACCCCGTGGCCCAGCCGCTGAACTCGCTCGCCGCGCCGTTCGTGGACTCGGCCGCGTGCTTCCCGGCCGTCTGGGTCGAGGGCATCAGCTCGGTCTGGATGGTGTTCGCCGCGGCGGTCTTCGCCGCCGCCGACGAGACCAGTTTGCCGCTCCCGCCCCCGCCTCCGCCGCCCTGATCCGCGGGAAGCTGGTTCAGGCGCATCGACGTGTCGAGCCGCTGCGCGGCCTCCGACCGTAGTTGGGCCCATTCCTCGTCGAATCCCATGTGCGCGACCCCCGATGCAGGTAAACGATTTTGCGCCGCATTCTATGACCGCAAAGGTAGGGCGCCGAAGGTCATCACGCAGTCCGCGGGGGTGCGGTTCCGCACTCAAGTGCCGTGTGCGCACGGGAGATCCGGATGTTGTGGTGATCTGATGGAGAAGGTGGAGGCGGGTGGATAACGGTGGATTCCGGCCGTCGCGCGGGGCGCCGCCCCACGCCGGCCCACCGTGGGCCCCGCGCCGGGTCTGCCGCGTCCGTCCGTGCCCTGCTGATCGGTACGCGGGGCGGGGCGAGCGGAGTGCCGGATGTTCGCGGGGCTGGGGTCGGCTTCCCGTCTCGGGCCGGGCCCGGCGTCGTGCGGGGCCCGATCGCGTCGCGCGAGGCGGGCCCCGGCGGCCGTGCGGGGCCCGGTCGCTCCGGCGGGGCGGGGTGGTGGGGGTGCGGGGCGGTTTCCTGGTGGGGGTGGACGTGCATATGGTCTATTCAGTCACCCCCGTGACTGAATAGACCAGAGGTGGAGGAGAGGGCGGGGCATGAACGACACCCCCGGTGCGCGGCTCCAGGCCCTGTTCGAGGGCCATCGGCTGACGCCCACGCAGCGGCGGATCGCCCACTGGATGGTGCGGCGCGCCGCCGACGTGCCGTTCCTCTCCAGTGTGGAGCTCGCCGAACTGGCCGGGGTCAGCCAGCCGTCCGTCACCCGCTTCGCCGTGGCGCTCGGCTTCGACGGCTACCCCGCGCTGCGCAGGCACCTGCGCGAGGTCGCCCCCGTCGAGCCCGCCCGGCCCGCCCCCGGCGCGGCGCCCTCCGGGGGCGCCGAGGCCAACGCGTACCAGCAGGCCGTCCACGCCGAGATCGAGAACCTGCGCCACCTCGCGGAGCTCCTCGCGGACCCCGCGCCCGCCGAACGGGCCGGCCGGCTGCTCGCCGCCTCCCGCCCGCTGCCCGTCCTCGGGCTGCGCGCCGCGGCCGCCCAGGCACGCGGCTTCGCGTACTTCGCCGCCAAGGTCCACCCGGACGTGCGGGTCCTGGACGAGGGCGGCTCGATGCTCACCGACCGGATCGACACCGCCGTACGGGCCGGGGCGAGCGCCCTGCTCTGCTTCGCGCTGCCCCGCCACCCGCGCGAGGTGGTCGACGCCCTGGAGTACGCCAGGGCCGCCGGGCTGACCGTCGTGACCGTCGCCGACTCGGCGTTCGC